>NZ_QKMQ01000004.1:0-353163 GCF_003208145.1 Pseudomonas sp. RV120224-01b
GATGCTCAAGCATGTGCTTGAGTACCTGCCGTTTGAAGTCCTCAGTGTAGCGCTGGCCATGTGGGCGGGGACTGAGGCTGGCGGTGGATCGGTAACTGGCAACCCAGCGCCGAAGCAAACTGAAATCGATGCCCAAGTGTCGGGCCACTTTGCGAAAGCCGTTGCTGCCTTCCAGATAGGCCGTGATCGCCGTGAGCTTGAACTGCTCTGAGTATTTGCCCATAAATCCCCCAAGGGTTGGATTGGTGTCCAACTTCTTGGGGGCAGTCCAATGACCGCGTCAACTTGAAAGTCAGGCCAACGCCCGGTCCACCAACACCTGCAAGCGCCCCTGCGAGCAACACTCCACCCGCGCCTCCACGCCATACACCTCAGCCAGCAACCCCGGCTGCAGCACATTCCCAGGCGCCCCACAGGCCACCACCCTGCCCTCACGCAACACCACCAACCAGTCGGCATGACTCGCCGCGAGGTTGATGTCGTGCAACACCGCCACCGCCAACAACCGGTGCGCCTGCACCCGCTCGCGCACTGCCCCCATCACCCGCAACTGATAATGCAGGTCCAGCGCACTGGTCGGCTCGTCCAGCAACAGCACCTGCGGATTGCGCGCCATCAGTTGCGCCAGCGCCACCAACTGCCGCTGCCCGCCAGACAGGCTGTCCAGCGAGCGCTCGGCCAGCCCTTCGATACCCAACTGGCGCAACGCCTCGTAGGCGCTGCCCAGCAGGTCGTCGCTACCGCTCACGCGCAAGGCCGCCACAATGCTTTCCAGCACACCCAAGGCAATGCCGGTCGGCAATTGCTGAGGCATGTAGGCCAAGCGCCGCGAGCGCTCGGCAAAACCCAGCCGTGTCACGTCCTGCCCGTCCAGGCTCAAGCCGCCGCGCATCCGCTCCAGCCCTGCCAAAGCACGCAGCAGCGTGGACTTGCCCGCGCCATTGGGCCCGACCAGCGCCACCAGGCTACCGGCCGGCAGCGCCGGCAGGCTCACCCCATGCAATATCTGCCGCGCGCCGTAAGCCACCGATACACCCTCGATCAACAGGCTCACAACCTTCTCCCCCGGCGGAAAACCAACACCACGAACACCGGCACACCGACCAGAGCGGTCACGATGCCCACCGGCACGATCACTCCCGGCAAGATCGCCTTGCTGGCCAGCGACGACAGCGACAGCATCAACGCCCCCACCAACGCACTGGCCGGCAGCAGGAAGCGCTGGTCCTCGCCGACCAGCAAGCGGGCGATATGCGGCCCGACCAGGCCAACGAATCCGATGGTGCCGACAAACGCCACGGCCGTCGCCGACAACAGGCTGATGCGCAACAGCGATGCAAAACGCAGGCGCCGGGTGTCCACGCCGAAGCTGCGTGCGCGGTCCTCCCCCATGCGCAGCAAGGTCATCGCTGGCGCCGCCCTTAGCGAGAACGGCAGCAATAACACCAGCACAAATGCCAGGATACCGAGCTTCTGCCAGTCGGCCCGGGCCAGGCTGCCCAGGGTCCAGAACACCAGTTGCTGCAACACGTCCTCGGTGGCCAGCAGTTGTAGCAGCGAGACCAGCGCATTGCAGCTAAACACCAGGGCGATGCCGAACAGCACCAGGCTTTCCACGCCCGCCCCGCGCAAGCGGGACATGGCTTGCAGCAACACCACTGACAGGCAAGCGAAGGCGAACGCCATCACCGTCACCTGCGCGCTGGGTGCCAGCCAGGCGATGCCCAGCGGGTAGGCAATCGCCAGCGAGGCCCCCAGCGCCGCAGACGACGACACCCCCAGGGTAAACGGACTGGCTAACGGGTTGTCGAGGATCGCCTGCATCTCGGCACCGGCAAGGGCCAAGGCTGCCCCCACCAACACCGCCATCAGCGAGTACGGCAGGCGCACGTTCCAGATGATCACTCGCTCGGTGGCGCTCAACGTCGCCGGGTCGAACATGCCATGCAGCAATTGCCCCAGGCCCATGCCCGAGGCACCACTGGCCAGGTCGGCCAGCACCGAGAACAGCAGCAACAGCGCCAGCGTGAACACCAGCAAGGCCCGCCGCCAGAGCAGGCGGCGGTAATGCCAGGCCGCGAGCGCCGCGCCTTCCTGGGCCAACGCCGTCACTTGGCGTCGACCCAGTACTGGCCATCCAGGCCTACCTTGAGCAGGCGATTGATTTCACCCAGGGTCGCTTGCGGGTCCACGTCCTTGAAGCGTTCCGGGTGTACCCAGCGGGCCATGGCTTCGACCGCCAGGATATTGAACGGCGAGTTGTAGAAGTCATGCCACAGGCCATGCGCCTGGCCCGCCTGTATCGGCCGCAGCGGGGCGAACTCGGGGCGGTCGGTAATCTTCGCCAGGCTCTGCCGTGCAGTGTCGATGGGGACACCGGCACCCAGCAGCACACCCGGCGCGCGGTTGCCGGTGGCGATGTACACGTCCGGGTCGGCCTGTAACACGTACTCGACACTGACATCGCCCAGCGCACCTGGCACCACGTCGGCACCAATGTTATGCCCACCCACCGTTTCGACCACGCTGCCCAGGCCGCTCTTGCCGGTGGTGTGCCCCGGCGCCTGCCATACGCCGGCCAGCAGTTCGAGGAACACCTTGGGCCGCTCACTTTCCTTGATCCCCGCCACGCCGTCAGTCACCCGCTTCAGGTGGCGGTGGTACAGGCCAAGGTACTCCTGCGCCTGCTGTTCACGCCCAAGCAAGGTACCGAGCGCCTCCATGCTGACTCGGGTATTGCGGATCGGGTGCACGCGAAAGTCGATGAACAGCACCGGCACCCCGGCCTTTTCCAGCAAGTCGGCCACCGGGCTGTGCTGGGTCGGGCCTTCGCCGGCAATGCTGAAGATTGCCAAATCGGGCTTGAGCGCCAGAATCTGCTCGGCACTGACACTCTGCTCGGAGGCCTGGCCGATCAGCGGCAGCTTGGCAATTTGCGGGTACTTTTGCGCGTACACCTCGTAGGTGTGCGGGTCGAGCAGGCGCATGTCGTTCTGCCAGCCGACCACCCGCTGGAACGGGTTGTCACGGTCGAGCAAGGCCAGGGCAAAAAACAGCCGGCCTTCGCCGAGCACGATGCGCTGCGGTGCGTGATCGACTTCGACCTTGCGCCCAAGTACGTCGGTCACTTGCACGGCACTGGCGGGTTGGGTAAAGCCGAGGCAGGACGCCAACAGCAACAAGGCAGGCAGCACACGCCGCCAGAAACGGGGGAGCAAACACATCGGGGTATCCTCTTGAGGAGAATCAATTGCAACAGAGCGGGGCATTCTAGCCAGCCGCCCTGTGCTGCCGATGTGCGCGAATGTAGTGGCTTGTAGCGTGGCCGTTACATCCGGCCGGCTCACCTCACCAGGTCAGGCAAATCTTGCCGAAATGCCGGTTGCTTTCCTGGTAACGGAACGCCTCGACGATCTGCTCCAGCTCGAAGTGCTTGTCCACCACTGGCCGCAGCCCGTTGGCATCGATTGCCCGTACCATCGCCTGTTGCTGCGCACGGCTGCCCACCAGCACACCTTGCAGGCGGATTTGCCGCACCAGGGCCTGTACCAGCGGCAACTGCCCCGCCACCCCGGTGAGGATGCCAATCAGCGACACATGCCCACCAATGCGTGCGGCAATCATCGACTGCTCCAACGTCGCCGGGCCGCCCACTTCAATCACATGATCGACGCCGCGATTACCGGTCAGCTCGCGCACTTTTTCGCCCCAGGCCGGGGTGCTCTTGTAATTGATAAGGTGATCGGCACCCAGGGCCTTGAGGCGCTCCAGCTTGGCATCGCTGGACGAGGTGGCGATTACCGTGGCGCCGGCCAGCTTGGCAAACTGCAGGGCGAAGATCGACACGCCACCCGTGCCCTGTACCAGCACTGTGTCGCCCGGCTTGAGGTGGTCATCGCTCATCAACGCACGCCAGGCGGTAAGGCCGGCTGTAGTCAGCGTAGCCGCCTCGGCGTGGCTGAAGCCCTTGGGTGCCAGGGTGAACGCGGTAGCGCGGGCAGTGACCTGTTCACGGGCATAACCATCGATGCCATCACCGGGCACTCTGGCAAAGCCTTCGACATTGGCCTGGCCGTCGAGCCAGTCGGGGAAGAAGGTGCTGACCACGTTGTCGCCGACCTGGAACTCGGTGACACCAGCCCCCACTGCGACCACTTCGCCGGCGCCATCGGCCATGGGGATGCGCCGCTCGCTCGGGCCCCACATGCCGCTGACCACGGCGAAGTCATGGTAGTTGAGGGAGCTGGCGTGCAAGCGCACGGTGATCTCGCCGGCCTGGGGCGCGGCAGCCTCGCTGGTGCCGACCTCGACCTTGTCGTAGCCGCCGCCGGGTTGTACGTAGATGGCTTTGCTGGTCATGGGTGGGTCTCCGTATCAGGGGAAAGAGTGGGGTTCAGCATAGACAGGTCCGGCCCTTTCGCGGGCAAGCCCGCTCCCACAGTGACGCCGCAGGACCTGAAACTTGCACAATACCTGTGGGAGCGGGCATGCCCGCGAAAGGGTCCGTACAGGCGACACAACGGTCAGCCCAGCATCACCTTCAGTGCCCGGCAATCCGCCGCATGCCAATCCACCAGCTCTGGCCATGGGTTATCCGGCAAATTCACCAGCACTGTCCGCGCCCCAGCCGCGCGCCCGCAGTCCAGGTCGAACCGGTAATCCCCCACCATCACCAGCTCACTCGGCGCCACGCCCCAGGCACTGGCAATCTTCAGCAACCCATCCGGGCTCGGCTTGGGTGCGGCCTCGTCACGTCCCAGAATGTGCTCCACCGGGAAGCAGTCGGCCAGGCCGATGGCCTCCAGCGTCACATGCGCCAGCTCTCGCGCATTGCGGGTGAGAATACCCAGCCGGCAACCACGCTCGGCCAGCTCACGCACCAGCTCCACCGCTCCGGTGGCCGCCGTGGAGGCAAGCGCCAGGTCGCGCTCGTGCTCCAGCAACCAGGCATGCTTGGCTGCGGCTACGTCTGCCGGTAAGGCTGCCAGATGGGTAAGGATGTCGTCCTCGGCCGGGATGTCCAACGCCACACGAATGGCGGCAAAGTCATGCACGGCCACTGTCAGGGTGCCGTCCATGTCGAACACCCAGTTGCGTACCTCGCCCAGGCTCATGCCCAGTCCTTACGGTGGCGAATCAAGCCTTCCTGGCTCGACGATGCCACCAGTTGCCCGGCCTGGTTGAAGATGCTGCCACGGCAGAAACCGCGGGAATTACCGGCCCATGGGCTGTCGGTGGCGTACAGCAGCCACTCGTCGGCACGCAGGTTGCCATGGAACCACAACGAATGGTCAAGGCTGGCGATCTGCATGTCGCGCTGCCACACCGATTTGCCATGCGGCAGCAACGACGTGGTCAGCAGGCCGAAGTCCGAGGCGTAGGCCAGCATGTATTTGTGCAGGGCAGGTACGTCGGGCAGGTTGCCGTCAGCGCGGAACCACGCGTACTTCACCGGGTCGCCAGGCTTGGGGTTGAACGGGTCGCGCTCGGTGACCGGGCGAATTTCGATCGGCTTGGCGCACAGCACCTTGTCGCGAATGCGCTCTGGCAACTGGTCGGCCATGGCGCGGGCCAGCTCCACCTCGGTGGGCAGGTTTTCCGGGCCGACCACATCTGGCATCTGCGCCTGGTGCTCGAAACCTTCTTCGTCGTACTGGAACGACGCGCTGCAGGTGAAGATGGTCTGGCCCTTCTGAATCGCCGTCACCCGCCGGGTGCTGAAGCTGCCGCCATCGCGCACGCGGTCCACCGAGTACACCACCGGCAGGCTGGCATCGCCCGGGCGCAGGAAGTAGCCGTGCAACGAATGCACATGGCGAGCGTCCTCGACCGTCTGGCTGGCCGCTGACAAGGACTGGCCCAGCACTTGCCCACCGTACAGCTGGCGGAAGCCCAGGTCCTGGCTACGTCCACGGAACAGGTTCTCCTCGATGGCTTCGAGGCTCAACAGGTCGACCAGGTCGTCCAACACATGACTCATTGGGGGTTCTCCTCGCAAGGCAACACGTCTCTACAGCGCTCTTTGATAAGGGCAAATGATACAGGGTTTGTCATTCGCGCCGGGCATGGCCGTGCATTCAGGCACGCAGGGTCTTTTCCCAGTGTGCGCGGTCGATGCGGTACAGCACATGCGGGCGCAGCGGGTGCCCCTCGGGCAGGCGGGGGTGTTCGAAGCTGCCGTTCAGGTCCTGCTGCATGCCAATGGCCTGCATCACCTTCTGCGACGGCAGGTTGCTCTCGCTAGTGAACGACACCACCTCTTCCAGGCGCAATTGGGCGAAAGCACAACGCAGGCAGGTCCACGCCGCCTCGCTGGCGAAACCCAGGCCCCAGTGCCGCCGTGCCAGGCGCCAGCCAATTTCCACAGCTGGCGCAAAATCGGCATCGAAGCCGACATGCAACAACCCGGTCATGCCGATGAACGCACCGCTGTCCTTGCGCTCCAGCGCCCATAAACCAAAACCGTACTCGTTGAAGTGCCCACGCACGCGGCCAATCAGTGCAGCCGCTTCAAGGCGTGTCAGCGGCGCCGGGAAGTAGCGCATTACCTGGGGGTCTGCACACAGCGCGGCGAACTCGCGCAGGTCGTCGTCATGCCATTGGCGCAGCACCAGCCGTGCGCTTTCCAGTTCAAGAATGGGGGTCATCGGGCCTGCTCCGGTTTTGCCGTGTTGCAGTTTACAGCGTAGGCGCGGGCGCAGGTTTCACCCAGCCGTCATCAGCCGAATGCAATTTTCACATGCCCTTCACTGCCTCCCGACAGGGCGCTTGGCAGGATGCCGCCATTACTGCCGCACCAGGCGCGGCCATGCCAATTGGAGAAACGCATGCTATCGAGCAACACCCTGGGGCACCCTGCCATCCACGCCCGGCGCAAGCGACGCCTGTCCCGCAAAGCCCTCGGTGCCGCCCTTGGCCTGTGCATGGTCGTGGCGGCGTTGACCACCTGGCTGGCGACGAGGACGCACATCGTGGACCTTGGCAACGAGCAACAACTGAGTGACAGCGGCCTGCTGCAAGATTGGGCCGATGGCGCAGTGATCGTGATGATCCGCCACGCCGAACGCTGCGACAGCGCGCCCGGCCCCTGCCTGGACGACCCCACCGGCATCACCGTGGCCGGCAGCCAGGCCGCTGGCCGCGTTGGCCAAGGGCTGCACCAGTTGGGCCTGGACAATGCCGACCTGCTCAGCAGCCCTAAACTGCGTACCCGGCAAACCGCGCACTTCATCCTCGGCCAGGCGGTGGCCAGCGAAGACTGGCTGGAAGGTTGCGACAAGCAATTCGCCAGTGAGGCATTGGCCCATAAACGGCCCGGGCATAACATGGTGCTGGTGACCCACAACGGCTGCATCGACCATTTCGCCCGCCAGCAGAACGTTGTGGGTGGCGAGCGTGAAAGCGGCTATGCCAGCGCCCTGTTCGTGTCGGTGGATGGCAACGGCAAGACGCGTATCCTCGGGCGCCTGAACGAGCCGGACTGGCAACGCGTATTGGCCAGCGCCGCCCGCTAGCATTCACCTGTTCTGGCCTCATCGCCGGCAAGCCAGCTCCCACAGGTCCCCATCACCTTCAAGGCTTGCGCAATACCTGTGGGAGCTGGCTTGCCGGCGATTGGGCAGCAAAGCTGCCCCGGCCATGGCAAGATCAGCACTGGCCCCGATTGCGAACACCCCATGCCGCTGCCGCTGATCTACCACGAAGACTACAGCCCGGAGTTCCCCGCCGAACACCGCTTCCCGATGGACAAGTTCCGCCTGCTGCACGACCACCTGGTCGACAGCGGGCTGACCACTGATCAGGCCCTGCTGCGCCCGGAGATCTGCCCGAACGACATCCTCGCCCTGGCCCACGACCGCAGCTACATCGAACGCTACATGAACGGCGAACTGTCCCGCGAGGACCAGCGCCGCCTCGGCCTGCCCTGGAGCGAAGCGCTGGCCCGGCGCACCGTACGCGCCGTAGGTGGCTCGCTGCTGACCGCCGAAATGGCGCTGCAGCACGGCATTGCCTGCCACCTCGCTGGCGGCACCCACCACGCCCATTACGACCACCCCGCCGGCTTCTGCATTTTCAACGACCTGGCCGTGATCAGCCGCTACCTGCTGGAGGCTGGCCGGGTACACCGGGTGCTGATCTTCGACTGCGATGTGCACCAGGGCGACGGCACCGCACGCATTCTGCACGACACACCCGAGGCCATCACCGTGTCGCTGCATTGCGAACAAAACTTCCCGGCGCGCAAGGCACAAAGCGATTGGGACATCCCCCTGCCACGCGGCATGGGCGACGCAGCCTACCTGAAGGTGGTGGACGACGCCCTCAACTACCTGCTGCCCCTCTACCAACCCGACCTGGTGCTGTATGACGCTGGCGTCGATGTGCACAAGGACGACGCGCTGGGTTACCTGCAACTGACCGACGCGGGCGTTGCTGCCCGTGACGAAGCAGTGCTGCGCCATTGCCTGGGCCGCGATATCCCGGTGGTGGGTGTGATCGGCGGCGGCTACAGCAAGGACCGCGAGGCCTTGGCCAGGCGCCATGGCATTCTTCACCACAGCGCGGCACGGGTCATCGGTTGTTCACAATGACTGTGGAACCGCTTGTGGATAACCTGCGGGAAAGGCGCTGTAGCCCTTTGCGGGCAAGGCCTGCAGAACACTGATTATTTTTTGACCAGTGCTTCCATGGGCAGCGCTGCGCTAGAATGCGCCTCTTTTCCACAGCCTGCTGCCCACCATGCCCGATCTGAACCCCGCCCCCTCTCCCCTCGCTGTCGTCATCGGTGGCGGCCCTGCCGGCCTGATGGCCGCAGAAGCACTGGCCCACGCGGGCCTGGCGGTCGAGGTGTTCGATGCCATGCCTTCCGTGGGCCGCAAGTTCCTGCTGGCGGGTGTTGGCGGCATGAACATCACCCACTCCGAGCCCTACCCGGCTTTCGTTTCCCGCTATGCCGGGCGTCAGGGCGAAATCGACGCGCTGCTGCGCGACTTCGATGCCGACGCCTTACGCCAGTGGATTCACGGTTTGGGCATCGAGACCTTCGTCGGCACTTCGGGCCGGGTATTCCCCACCGACATGAAAGCCGCGCCATTGCTGCGCGCCTGGCTCAAGCGCCTGCGCGACGCCGGGGTAGTTATCCACACCCGACACCGCTGGCTGGGCTGGGACGCGGATGGCGCCTTGCGGATTGCTTATCCACAGGGCGAGCGTGCGGTGAAAGCTTCGGTCGTGGTGCTGGCGCTGGGCGGTGGCAGCTGGGCGCGATTGGGCTCCGACGGCAGCTGGCAACCGCTGCTGGCCGAACGGGCGGTGGATATCTCACCTTTGCAGCCGAGTAACTGCGGTTTTGAAGTTGAGGGCTGGAGCGCACTGCTCAAGGACAAGTTCGCGGGCGCACCGCTGAAGAACATCGCCCTCAGCGTCCCGGGCAGCGCACCGCGCAAGGGGGAGTTCATCCTCACCGCGCAAGGGGTGGAAGGCAGCCTGGTGTATGCCTGGTCGGCACCGGTGCGCGAGGCCATCAATCGCGAAGGCCGTGGGCTGCTGTTGCTCGACCTGCTGCCGGACAAGCCTGTGGACAAGATTGCCCAGGCACTGGCCAAGCCACGCGGCTCGCGCTCCATGGCCAAACACCTGCACAGCCAGTTGGGGATTGATGGAGTGAAGGCCGCGTTGCTGCGCGAGCTGACCGATCAGGCGACCTTTGCCGACCCGCAGGCGCTGGCCCGGGCGATCAAGGCATTGCCGATCACGCTGGTGCGTACGCGGCCGCTGGATGAAGCGATCAGCAGTGCCGGCGGGGTGCGCTTCGAGGGGCTGGATGAAGGGTTGATGGTCAAGGGCATGCCGGGGGTGTTCTGTGCCGGCGAGATGCTGGACTGGGAGGCGCCGACCGGGGGGTATTTGCTGACGGCGTGCTTTGCCAGCGGCTTGCGCGCCGGGCGGGCGGCGGCGGATTGGGTTACGCGGATTTCCTGAAAGATTGTCGGGGCTGCGTTGCAGCCCATCGCCGGCAAGCCAGCTCCCACCTCGACCGCATTGAGTTCAATGCCATGCACCTTACCTGTGGGAGCCTGGCTTGCCGGCGATGGGCCGCAAAGCGGCCCCAAAAATCTCAAGGCTTACGCTTACGCGGCCCACCATTGAAGCTCGGCACCTTGCGTACCGCCTTCACCGCCGGCTCTGCATTACCCGCTTCAGTGCTGTCCATCCAGCGCCCCAGCCCACGCTTGGCGCTGTTCTCTTTCGGCTTCTTGGGCTTCTTCGGCTTCTTGATCACCTGGCCCGTGGCATCGGTCATCGGCACCCGGTGATCGGGGATGAAGTCCGGCTCTTCATGGCGCGCCAGCGTCTGGCGGGTCAGCACTTCGATAGCCGCCAGCAGTTGCACTTCATCCGCACACACCAGCGAAATCGCCTCGCCCTTGTTGCCGGCTCGCCCGGTGCGGCCGATGCGGTGCACGTAATCCTCGGCAACAATCGGCAGGTCCAGGTTGACCACCAGCGGCAGGTCATCGATATCCAGACCACGGGCCGCCACGTCGGTTGCCACCAGCACCTGAATCTCGCGGGCCTTGAAACTGTCCAGCGCGCGCTGGCGGGTGGCTTGCGGCCGGTCACCGTGGATACCATCGGCATTCACACCCTCGGCCAGCAAGCGTTCTACCAGCTGGTCAACGCCATTGCGGGTCTTGGCGAACACCAGCACCTGCTTCCAGCGCTGTTTGCGCAGCAGGTGGCAAAACAGGTCGACCTTGCGTTTTTTATCCACAGGCACCAGCCACTGCTTGACGCTGGCGGCCGTGGCATTGCGCGGGCTCACTTCGATGCTGAGCGGGTCATTCAGCGCCAGCCCCGCCAGCATGCGGATCTGGTCGGAAAAGGTGGCGGAAAACAGCAACGTCTGGCGCTT
Source organism: Pseudomonas sp. RV120224-01b (assembly GCF_003208145.1). NCBI lineage: Bacteria > Pseudomonadati > Pseudomonadota > Gammaproteobacteria > Pseudomonadales > Pseudomonadaceae > Pseudomonas > Pseudomonas sp. RV120224-01b. Next base: position 10,916 of record NZ_QKMQ01000004.1, read on the forward strand.
GCGTGGCAGCGCGGCGTACACCGATTGCAGCTCTTCGGCAAAGCCCAGGTCGAGCATGCGGTCGGCTTCGTCCAGCACCAGCGTTTGTACCTGGTTGAACTTCACCGCGTTTTGCCGGAACAGATCGAGCAAGCGGCCCGGGGTGGCCACCAGCAGGTCCACGCCACGGCGCAGGCGCATCATCTGCGGGTTGATGCTGACCCCGCCGTACACGGCGTAAGTGCTCAGCGGCAGGTTCTCGGCGTATTCGCGCACGTTGTTGTGCACCTGCTCGGCCAACTCGCGGGTGGGCACCAGCACCAGCGCACGGATCGAGTTGCTGGCCACTTTCTCACCCTCCAGCGCCAGGCGCTGCAGCACAGGCAAGGCAAAGCCCGCAGTCTTGCCGGTGCCGGTCTGGGCTGCGGCCATCAGGTCGCGGCCAGCCAGCACGGCAGGGATGGCCTTGGCCTGCACCGGGGTCGGGGTGGTGTAGTCCAGCTGCTGCAGCGTGCGCAGCAGCGGTTCGATCAGGCCGAGTTTGGCGAAATTCATGGCAATACCGTCAGGGGGTTCAGCGAAGGCGGCAAGTTTACCGCATCGCCCCTGCCTACTTGCAGATTTCGCCTTTCAACGGCTGAGGGGGCTGGGGCGCCTTGCGCCACTGTGGCAGGCCGATCAGCACCACCGCACCAATGATCACAGCCATGGCCACGCACTCTTCGGCACCAATCTGTTCACCGGCAAAGACAATGCCCAGCAGCACCGCCACCGCCGGGTTGACGTAGGCATAGCTGGTGGCGGCTGCCGGGCGCACATGCTTGAGCAGGTACATGTAGGCACTGAACGCCAGGATCGAGCCGAAGAACACCAGGTAGGCCAACGCCCCCCAGCCAGCGGCAGTCGGCATCTGCGTCATACGCTCGCCCGACAGCACGCTGCCCAGCAACAGCACCGCACCACCCACCAGCATTTCCGCAGCACTGGCCATCGGCCCCTGGGGCAACGGCAAGGTCTTGCTCCACACCGAGCCGAATGCCCACGACGCCGCGGCAAAAACGATCAGCGCCGCGCCAATCGGGCTTGCCTGCAGGTTGGACCCCATGTTCAGCATGCCGATGCCCACCAGCCCCAAAGCGATGCCCGCCCACTCCAGCTTCGAATTACGATGCCCGAACAGCAGGCCAAACAGCAAAGTGAACAACGGCACTGTCGCCACTGCCAGCGCCGCCACACCCGACGCCACCCCAGCGTGTTCGGCCACGGTCACACCGCCGTTGCCACAACTGAGCAGCAGAAAGCCGATCGCCCCCGCTGCCCGCCATTGCGGCCAGGTGGGCGCCGGCACGCCACGCCAGCGCAAAAAACCGTACAGCAGGCCCCCGGCAATCAGAAAGCGCACGCCGGCCATGAGCATCGGCGGCCAACTCTCCACGCCGATGCGAATGAACAGGTAGGTAGACCCCCAGACCAGGTACAAGGCCAGGAAAGCACCAATGAGCAACAGCGGGAAACGACGGGCGGCAGGCATCGGAAAAACTCGAAATCCGTTTACGGGTGACTCAGTTTAACGGCCTGCCTGGGTGAAGATACGTTACAGAACCGGCGCAAATGAGCGGCACACTTTTGGTGCGTTCGGTTTGGGTGGTGGGGAGCCTTAACGGTATTTGGCCAAGGTTTCGCGAATCTTCGCGGCGGGCACTTTCTGCAAGCGGCACAGGAAGTCGTGTGAAAGTTGCTGGATACCATGGGCCTGACGCAGTTCACCGGCCAGGTGTTGCAACAGGTTGGCCGCCATCTCGGCATCGGCCATGGCCCGGTGCGCGGTACCGGTGTCTGGCAGCCCGGCCCAGCGGGTCAGGGTGCCCAGCTTGTGGTTCGGCGCCATTGGCAGCAGGCGCCGCGACAACAGCAGGGAGCAGGCGAACGACTGGCGGCGGCTACGGCCGATGCGGCTCAGTTCGTAATCCCAGAATTTCTGGTCGAACGCCGCATTGTGTGCCAGCAGCGGGGTGTCGCCGACAAACTCGGCCACTTCGTTCATTACCTTGTCCACCGGCGGCGCGCTGCGCAGCATGGCGGTGGTGATACCGGTCAACCCGGCAACGAAGGCCGGTACCGGCACGCCCGCGTTCATCAGGCTCTGGTAGCGCTCGACGATGCGCCCGCCCTCCAGCATCACCACCGCCACTTCGGTGGCACGGCAACCTGCACTGGGGGTGATACCGGTGGTTTCAAAGTCGATGACAGCAATACGTTCCATGCAAGGGCCTCAATGTTTGAGCAATAGCTTACCCTCGATGGGCACATAACGGGTGGCGGCGCGGATCAGCGACAAGGCGGTGAGCCCGGGCACGCCATACACCACAGCCTCGGTGCCATGGCGCTGGATCACCCGCTCCAGCAGCAGGTCGAAGTCACCATCGCCAGAGGCCAGCACCACTTGGTCGACCCGGCTGGCTGCATCGATTACATCCAGGGTGATACCCACATCCCAGTCGCCTTTGGCCGAGCCATCGCTGCGCTGGATGAAGGGTTTGAGGCGCACATCGAAACCGAGGTTGCGCAAGATCTGCTGGAACTGCTGTTGCTTGCTGTCGCCACGGTCGATGGCATAGGCCACGGCTTCGACGATCTGGCCTTCACGGCTGACGTCGGCCCACAACGCGGTGTAGTTGAAATGGCAACCATGGGCCTGGCGCACGGTGTAGTAGAGGTTCTGCACATCGGCGAACAGCGCGATCTTTTTCACCTGGGAACCTCGTGTCTGGTCTGGGATCCTGGGGCTGCTTTGCAGCCCTTTCGCGACACAAGGCCGCTCCCACAGGTAGGGCAATGCATCTGAAACCTGCACTTTACCTGTGGGAGCGGCCTTGCGTCGCGAAAGGGGCGCACCGCGCCCCCAAAAATGCCAGCAGTATGCCAGACCTGTCAGACGTACGAATCGTCGTCCGAGAAGAACCCGCCATCATCGCTGCCGTAATCGGTGTCGGCATAACCGCCTTGGTCATTGCCCCAACCACCGTTGTCAGCCACTTGCTGCTGCCCGCCCTGGTCGTTCCAGCCGCCGCTGTCACTGGCCGGTGTCGGCTCTTCCTTGATCACCTCGACCACCTCTTCCGGCTGCGAGTTGTGGTTGAACAGGCTGCTGATACCCTGCGCCAGCAACACGCCACCGGCCACACCGGCCGCCGTTTGCATGGCGCCGCCAAGGAAGCTGCTGGCACCACTGCGCGCCGGTGCCGCACCAAAGCCAGGCTGCTGCGCTTGAGGCTGGGAGAAGCCCGGCGCCGAAGGCTCACGCCAGCCACCGCCGGATGCTACGGGGGGCGCCGAAGGGCGTTGTTGTGGCTGCGCGACCGGAGCCGCATTGCGCCCACCCGAGCCAAAGATGCTGGACAGGAAACCACCACCGCCAGTGCTCTGTGCACTGCTGCTGGCCTGTGCAGCCTCAGCCTGGGCACGGGCCTGCTTCAGCTCGGCTTCCAGTTGCTTGTTCTGCTCGTCGAGGCGCTTGATTGCCGCCTCCTGCACCAGGATGGCCTGGGCCATGTAGTAAGGCGCCGCCGGCTGCTGGCGCAGGTGTTGCTCGATGCACGCCTGGGCCTGCGCGTCACGCGGCTGGCTCGGGTCTTCGGCTTGCTTGATACGGCCGAACAGGCCGTCGATCAGGGTTTGTTCTTCAGTGTTCATGGGGCGACCTCGTGGGGTAGCGGGACAACGGACAGCGTCAAAGATGGGGCGTACCGGCGCGGGATTCAATCACCGCTGCGGTGAAACTTTTTTCAGCAAGTGACAGCCGCAAGCCCGCTTTGGGCTAAAGTTAGGCCCCTGTTTTAACTGCCATGCGATGTTGACTGATGAATCCGCTGAGCGTTCTGCGCGACTCCCTGTACTTCTTCCGCCGCCACCTGCCGAACATCCTCCAGCTGTGCCTGCCGCTGGTGGTGCTGGAAGCCCTGCTCACCCAACTGCTGTACCGGCAGATGGGCGACCAGGCATCACCGGCCTACGGCATGCTGGTCAGCCTGCTGTTCTACCCGCTGTACAGCGCCGCGCTGATCCTTTACCTGCACACCCGCAGCAACGGCCAGGACATCGCCAAACGCGACCTGTTCGCCCGTGCCCTGCAACTGTGGCCGCAGCTGGCCTTGCTGATCCTCATCAGCTCGCTGCTGATCATGGCGGGCCTTGCGCTGTTCATCTTCCCGGGCGTGTGGATCATGATCAACCTGGTGTTCGCCGAGTACCTGCTGGTACTGCGTGGCCGCCCCGTGGTGCAGGCAATGCGCGAAAGCGCAGCCATGACCACCGGGCACTTCATGCGCATCATGATCTGCGTGGTGGCCGTGCTGGCACCGATCTGGTTGATCGACGGGCTACTGCTGATGGCCTTCCCCGAGCCATCGCCCGGCATGGAGCTGGCCATGGATAGCCTCAGCGGCTTCCTGCAGCTGTTCAGTACCGTGGTGTTGTACCGCCTGTTCATGCTGCTGGAGGGGGGAGCAAGCCACTGATCGACCGTACGATGGGTCACAGTGGAAGGTTTGCAGGCTGCCCAAAGCATTGCCTTTGAGTGAAAAAACAGCCTGCAAACCACCACAGGAAGCGTCCCATGACCAACTACTGGGCTGAAAAAGTCGAAGTCTTTCTCGGCACCCTTCATGTACTCGACTCAACCACCCCGACTGACCGTATGCCGGACAGGCCTCAACAGGCCGTATACCTAAGCCGCTTCACGGAGGCCGATGGTAAAGTGATAGCAGGGCAGAGTGACTGGCTGATCACTGGCAAGCAGCAGCCAGCCTGCGTGTTCCGCTTCCTCTTTCAATCAAGCACAGAGGATCGCCTGCATTTCATGATCACCGGCAGTGGTGCGGATCACGACAAGAAGCTCGGGATCAGCCGCAATGGTTACCTGGGGCTCTATAAACACGCCAGTGTCACCGACTACATCAAACTTGAACCGTTGCGTTGGGCAGAGAATGCCCTGCTGTGCCGAATACGCGATCATCAAGGCCACGCAGTGCGCACCCATCATGAACCTTCGGAGCACACGCCCAACTTCGAGTACCTGAGAATCAGCGAAGGCCAGGAAGTCATGTTCCTCCTCGAACGCACATCCGGCTGAGCCTGTCTCTATTGCTCAAGTACCCCGAGGTTTGGCCCGAGCCGTAGCCTCGGCCACCAGCGGGTCGTCTGGCCAGTAGTGCTTCGGATAGCGGCCCTTCAGGTCCTTTTTAACCTCGGCATAGGTCGTACGCCAGAAGTTGGCCAGGTCTTGGGTTACCTGAACCGGCCGACGCGCCGGTGACAGCAGGTGCAGCTTGACTTGCTGGCGGCCATTGGCGATGCGTGGGGTGTCGGCAAGGCCGAACAGCTCTTGCAGGCGCACGGCGAGAATCGGCGGGTTTTCGCTGTAGTCCAGGCGAATGTGGGAGCCGGACGGCACGGTCAGGTGCGCAGGCGCCTGTTCTTCCAGCCGCTGTGGCAGCGGCCAGGGCAACAGGTTACGCAGCATCGATGGCAGGTCCAGTGCGGCGAAGTGGCCAAGGCGCGATACCTTGCCCAGATAAGGCTGCAGCCAGTCTTCCAGGCTGGCGAGCAACGCCTCGTCCCCCAGGTCGGGCCATTCGCTGTGGTCATTCTTTTCCACGTCGAGCTGACGCAGCAGCGCCACCCGTGCCTGCCACTGGCGCAACTCCGGGGTCCAGGTCAGCAGATTCAGGCCTTTACGCCGGACCAGGCCAAGCAGCGCCCTTGCCCTGGCGTCATCGTCCAGCCCCGGCAGCGGCTCACGGCTGAGCACCAGTTCACCCACCTTGACCTGACGCTCGGCGCGCAACACCTGCTCGCGCTCATCCCAATCCAGGATATCGACCCGCTCGACCTGCTCGGCCAGCACACCGTCGAGCAAGGCTGGATCGAACTCGGCGGCCAGGTAAATCCGCTCTTCGCGCTGCCCTTGGCGGCTCCCCAGGTCGGCGATCACCAACCATGGGCACTTCATCAACGCATCGACCTCGGCGAATAGCGCTGCACGGCCGTTGGCCAGCCGGTACTCCGCACCGCCCTCGCGGCGCTGCTGGGCGACACGGTCGGGGTAGGCCAGCGCCAGCAGCGCGCCCAGCCAGCGCGGATGCTCGGGGTCGGCGACCGCAGCCCCGGGCTTGCCACGCAGCAGGCCGCGGTACTGGCGAGCCAGCTGGCGGGCACGCTGCACGCCGCCCTGGCCACCGCGCGCAGCCTTGCTCTCGCCGCTCACCAGCGCCAGCCGGCTGTGCAAGTCGGCGCCACCGCCCCGCTGGATATCCCGCTCCCCCAGCAACGCAGCCACATCGCATGCCATCTGTGCCAGGCCCAGGTGCTGGCCCCGTAGCAACAAATGTGCGATTCGTGGATGAGCTGGCAGTTCAGCCATGGCCTGGCCATGGTCGCTGAGGCTGTCACGGCTGCCGGGCTTGAAGGCATTGAGCCGCGCCAGCAGGTCCTGGGCCTGGGCGAATGCAGCGGCCGGCGGCTGGTCGAGCCAGCACAACTGCTCGGGGGTAACGCCCCAGCGCGCCAGTTGCAGGGCCAGGCCGGCCAGGTCGGCCTGAAGGATCTCGGCACTGCCATAGGCGGCCAGCTGGTCATGCTGGGCCTCGGACCACAGGCGGTAGCAGACACCAGGCTCCAGGCGCCCCGCACGCCCGGCGCGCTGGGTAGCACTGGCGCGGGAAATGCGCTGGGTGTCCAGGCGGGTCATACCGCTGCCAGGGTCGAAGCGCGGCACGCGGGCCAGGCCGGCATCGATCACCACCCGCACGCCATCGATGGTCAGGCTGGTTTCGGCGATGTTCGTGGCCAGCACCACCTTGCGCAGGCCCTGGGGCGGAGGGTCGATGGCGGCACGCTGGGCATTGAGGTCGAGTTCGCCATGCAGCGGGCACAGCAGGATCTCGGGGCGCTCACCCAGCGCCTCCTGAAGGCTTTGGTGCACCCGGCGGATCTCCGCCTGGCCGGGCAGGAATACCAGCACGCTGCCAGCCTGGTCTGCCAGCGCCTGCAACACGCTGTCCACCACCCGTGGCTCGATGAATTCGCCCGGCTGAAACGGCCGCCCCCAGCGAATGTCCACCGGGTGCATCCGCCCTTCACTGCGGACCACCGGGGCATCGTCCAGCAGCCGCGACAGCCGCTCGCCCTCCAGGGTGGCAGACATCAGCAGCATTTTCAGCGGCGGGTCATCACGCAGCAGTTCGCGGCCATTAAGGCTCAGCGCCAGGGCCAGGTCGGCATCCAGGCTACGCTCGTGAAACTCATCGAAGATCAGCAACCCCACGCCTTCCAGCGCCGGGTCAGCCTGCAGGCGGCGGGTAAGGATGCCTTCGGTCACCACTTCGATACGGGTGTTCGGCCCCACCTTGCTGTCCAGGCGAATGCGATAACCCACGGTCTCGCCCACCTGCTCGCCCAGTTCGCTGGCCAGCCGCTCGGCAGCCGCCCGCGCGGCCAGACGCCGGGGTTCCAGCATGAGAATGGTCTGCCCGGCCAGCCACGGCTCATTCAGCAGCGCCAGCGGCACGCGGGTGGTCTTGCCGGCGCCTGGTGGTGCTTCAAGCACCGCTTCGTCACGTTTTTCCAGGGCTTGGCGCAAGGCGGGCAAGACGGCATCGATCGGTAATGAAATCATGGTGGTCCTCGAACAGTCTCGCGAGTATAACGGCGAACCCAGCCTGCTCTATCATGGTCTTAAGCTTCAGGCGCAGGCGCTTCGCTTGCCCTGCTGAATACCTTCTCGGAGATTTACATGCGCATCTCGACCCGCGTCATCGGTGGCGCCCTCATCGCCACCCTGCTGACCCAACTGACGGCCTGCGGCACCATTTTCTATCCAGACCGGCGCGGCCAGATCGGCGGCAAGATCGACCCTGTGGTCGCCGCAATGGACGCCATTGGCATCCTGTTCTACGTGATCCCGGGCCTGATCGCTTTCGGCATCGACTTCGCCACGGGCGCCATCTACTACCCGGGTGGCCGCACCGCCCAGGTCGACCCGGCCAAACTGCAAGAAGCCGTAAGCCCCGACGGCAAGGTCGACAACCTGAAGCTGCAGGCCATTCTTGAAAGCGAGCTGGGCCAACGCCTGCCGCTGAACGACCCAAGGCTGATCCAGCACCGCGGCAGCGTCGAGCAACTGGCCAGCCTTGGCCTGGTGCCGGCAGCCTGAAACCCACACGGACATTGACCACGGATGATCACCCCGGCTGAACACCAGCGCCTGCTACGCCTGGCCACCCGCGCATCACTGGCGGTGGCCAGCATCCTTGTACTGAGCAAGGCGCTGGCCTGGTGGCTGAGCGGCTCGGTGAGCCTGCTGGCCGGGCTGACCGACTCGGCACTGGATGCCGTTGCCTCGTTTCTCAACCTGCTGGCGGTGCATTACGCCCTGCGACCGGCCGACGACGACCACCGTTTTGGCCATGGCAAGGCCGAAGCGCTGGCAGGCATGGCGCAGGCGCTGTTCATCGCCGTCAGTGCAGTGCTGATCGGCGTGCAGGCAGCCGAACGCCTGCACACACCGCAACCCTTGGGCGATACCGGTATCGGTATTGCCGTGATGCTGCTGTCACTGGCGCTGACCCTTGCCCTGCTGGCATTGCAGCGCAAGGTCATTCGCCTGACCGGCTCCACCGCCGTGCGGGCCGACTCCCTGCACTACCGCTCAGACCTGCTGCTGAACAGCAGCATCCTGTTGGCCCTGTTGCTGGCGCGTTTTGGCTGGCCGCAACTGGATGCGCTGTTCGGCCTTGGCATAGCCTGCTACATCCTCTGGAGCGCGCTGCAGATTGCCCGCGAAAGTACGGCGATCCTGATGGACAAGGAACTGCCCGGCGATGTTGGTGAAGGCATGGCCGCACTGGTACTGGCCATTCCCGGCGTGAAAGGCGTACACGACTTGCGCACGCGGGTATCGGGCAACCAATGGTTCGTGCAGTTGCACCTGGAGCTGCCGGGGCAGTTGCCGCTGCATGAGGCGCACGGGTTGTGCGTTGAGGCATCAAAGGTGATCCGCCAGCGTTATCCACAGGCGGATGTGATGGTGCACGCAGACCCGGTATAGCGATCAGTTGATGCTGTAGCCTCGCCCACTGAAGCAAGCCCCCAGCGCCCGCCGGTAGTTGTCCAGCACATTGGCAGGTGGTGCATACGTCGCCGTCGCCGGGTCGAAGCCAGACTGGCTCACCGCCCATCGATGGCACTGGTAGCGGTCCTGGTCCTGCTGTTGTTGCCCCTGCCCATACATCGGGTAAGCCACCACGTCATAGCCGCCGTTTGCCGGTGCCACCGGCGCGGGCGCGGGTACGCCGACCGGCGGGTTGACCACCACGTACTCCTGGCTGTCCGCCAGGTACTGGTAATAGGTATCGGCCACCAGGAAGAACAGCGCCCCTCCCAGCCAGACCTCACGCGCATAGGAAGGCAGGTAACTGACCCGTACGCCGTAGGGCGGGGCCACTACGATGTAACTGCCACCGTGTGGGCGGTACCAGTAGCCACCGGAATAGAAGTAATCCGCGCCACGGTAGGGCACTTTCCAGTAACGGTCGGGGAAATGATCAATGGTGTGGCCCGGGCGATACTGCGGCCCAGGCCCCCAGCCATTGCCATGGCCATCCGGGCGCCCCTGCCAGTCACCGCCGGGCCGTGGGCCACCGGCTTGCCAGTGGTGGTCGTCGCCATGGCGATGGGGAATGTCCTGGTAATAACCCTGGCGCGGCGGCTGGGTCTGGCGCACTTCATCGCGCGAGTTGAGCGAGCGGCCTGGCCCGCCCTCGCCTTGCACCTGCTGGCCGCGTTCGCCATGCCCCTCGCCCGGCCCTTCGGCCAGAGCCCCGAGGCTGATGCTCAAACCCAGCAAACCAACACCTGCCAACTGCCAGATGCGCGACTTCATGGTATTCCTCTCGGTAGAAAATACAGCAACCACAGCCAGTCTACCGCGCCCGTCGCAGAGGCCAATTAAATTTCCAGACATGAAAAAAGGGAGGCCGCAGGGCCTCCCTTCAGGAATTGTCGTCCGTGCTCGGCACTTGTGGCGCCGGCTCACCTCACACCGTCTTCTGGAGGGTGTGTAGCCCGGGGGCCTGCAGATCCTGTTGGATGGCTGGCCGCGACCGCCCGCCTAGGGTGCGTCGCCGTGGACTGATGTCCGGGCAGTGATTCTGTTGATAAAGATACCGGACAGGTTGCGGCAGAGGATTGCGAAGATTGCTCGGATAAATAGCACTTGCGCAATTTTTCACCCTGGATTGATAATTCGCCGCAATACGAACAGAAAAGGCAAATGCCATGAGCAAACTTGACCGCTACGACCTGAGCATCCTCGCCGAATTGCAGCGCGATGCGCGCATTTCCAACCAGGAGCTGGCCGAACGCATCGGCCTGTCGCCTTCGCCATGCTCGCGTCGGGTCAAGCAACTGGAGGACGACGGCTACATCTCGCGCCAGGTAGCCCTGCTCGACCGCAAAAAACTGGGCCTGAGCCTGACCGCCTACGTGCTGATCGGCATGGACCGTCACACCCCGGAGCGCTTCGAAACCTTCGAGGCAGCCATCCGCAACCTGCCACAGGTGCTCGAATGCAGCCTGGTCACCGGCATGGATGCCGACTATCAGCTTAAAGTGGTGGTACCCGACATGGACCACTACCAGAAACTGCTTCTAGGCAGCCTGACCCGTATCGAAGGCGTTACCAGTGTGCGTTCGAGTTTCGTGCTCAACCAGGTGCTGGCCAGTACCGAGATGCCATTGACCCACCTGCGTTAATTGCCCATGGCAGCCGGCGTATAATCGGCTGCTCAGACTGCCTGGAGAACACCGATGGATCCCGCCGTATTCGAAGAATGGATGATGATCATCCTGGTCACCGTGCTGATCGGTTTCATGGGTTTCATCGTCTGGGACCTGGCGAAAAAGTCCAAGGCCGGGAAGTTCGGTACGTTGATCCTGTTCTTCGTGTTGGGGCTGGGGGTGCTGGCCTTTATCATCAAGAGCGTGGTGGTGGGGTTTCTGGAAGGGGTCTAAGGCTCAGGAATGCCGGGAGCGCTTTGCGCTCCTGCTAGCGCTGCAATTTCGCCGGGACCTCTCGCCAGCAGCCCTGCTCCAGCCCATCCAGCGCCCAATCCCCGATCCGCACCCGCACCAGGCGCAAGGTCGGCAGCCCCACCGCCGCCGTCATCCGCCGCACCTGGCGGTTACGCCCCTCGCGGATCACCAATTCCAGCCAGCTGGTCGGCACGCTCTTGCGAAACCGTACCGGCGGGTTGCGCGGCCACAGCTCGGGTTCGTCCAGCCACCGTGCCTCGGCGGGCAAGGTAGGCCCATCGTTCAGCTCCACGCCATCACGCAAGCGCTGCAACTGCTCGTCGCTCGGTTCACCCTCCACCTGTACCCAGTACGTTTTGGCCAGCTTGTGCCTGGGGTCGGCAATGCGCGCCTGCAGCCCGCCATCGTTGGTGAGCAACAGCAAGCCTTCACTGTCGCGGTCCAGCCGCCCGGCCGGGTACACGCCCGGGATGTCGATGAAGTCCTTGAGCGTCGCCCGCCCGTCGCCGTCGCTGAACTGGGTCAGCACGTCGAACGGTTTGTTGAACAGGATCAGACGCGGCTCGGCCGGTGGCGCCTTGGGCTGGCGACGCGGACCGGCGGCAGGCCGCGCCTGGGGGCGGCGCGGCTTGTTACGGGGTGGCAGTGACATGGATCCTCAGCGGAACGGCGGCTCATCGAAGCTGCGCAGTTTACGCGAGTGCAGCGAGTTGAGCTCGGTGCGCAGCAAGTCGAGCGCGGCGATGCCGATCTTCAGGTGCTGGCTGACCGCCCGGTTATAGAAGGCGTTGGCAGAGCCCGGCAGCTTGATCTCGCTGTGCAGCGGCTTGTCAGACACACACAGCAAGGTGCCGTACGGCACGCGCAAGCGATACCCTTGGGCGGCAATGGTGCCGCTTTCCATGTCTACCGCCACGGCACGCGACAGGTTGATGAGCGGGCGTTCCTGAGCCCAGCGCAACTCCCAGTTGCGGTCGTCGTAGGTCAGCACGGTGCCGGTGCGCAGGCGCTTCTTCAACTGCTCGCCACGCTCGCCGGTGACCTGGGCTGCCGCTTCCTGCAAGGCCAGCTGTACTTCGGCCAAAGCCGGGATCGGAATGTTCGGCGGTACCACCCGGTCGAGAATGCCGTCACGGCGCATGTAGGCATGCGCCAGCACATAGTCGCCGATGGTTTGCGACTGCCGCAGGCCGCCGCAGTGGCCGATCATCAGCCAGCAGTGTGGGCGCAGCACGGCCAGGTGGTCGGTGATGTTCTTGGCGTTGGACGGGCCGACACCGATGTTGACCAGGGTGATGCCGTCGCCATCGGCGGCAATCAGGTGGTAGGCCGGCATCTGGTAGCGGTGCCAGATCACGCTGGCCACCAACGCCTGGGTTTCACCGTGGTCCATGCCCTTTTCGATCACCACATTGCCCGGCAGCACCATGCGCACGAAACGCGGGTCGTCACGCAGCTGCTCCAGGCCATGGCTGATGAACTGGTCGACATAGCGGTGGTAGTTGGTCAGCAGGATCCATGGCTGCACATGGCGCCAGTCGCTGCCGGTGTAGTGCACCAGGCGGCGCAGCGAGAAGTCGACGCGGGCGGCGTCGAACAGCGCCAGCGGAAAAATTTCGGCACGGTCCCAGTCGTACAGGCCATCGGCGATGTTGTCGGTGGCGGCCGAAAGGTCGGTGCTGGGGAACACCCGCGCCAGCTGCGCGGCGGTAATACCGCTACCGGCCAACTCGTCGCCCTGGTCGACCACGTAGGGGTAAGGGATGTTCTGCTCGCTGACGCCGACCTCTACCGTGACGGTGTAGTCGTGCATCAATGGCCGCAGTTGCTCCAGCAGGTAGCTACGGAACGCCGCTGGCTGGGTGACGGTGACGCTGTAGGTGCCGGCCACCTGGACCTTGGCATAGGCCCGCGTGGTGGCGGCCACTTCGCCGTGGCTGTGGTAGGTCAGGCGCAGTGCCGGGTAGCGGAACAGGTCGCGCTCATCGGCGCCTGGCTCGGTACGGTCCTTCAGGTAACGCTTGAGGGCCTGGCTCAGGGCCCCGGTGGCCTGTTCATGCAAGGCCGCCAGACGGTCGACGGCCTGTTCGGGAGTATCAACGACTACAAAAGCGTGGCTCACACTGTGCTTCCTGTCTGGACATGCATGTGAACCATCTTGCCTGCCTTCTTGGGTAAATACATCCCCATTGATCGGTGTTGGCTTCTTCGCGGGCACGCCCGCTCCCACAGGATATTCGCAACCCTGAGATCAGCACGGTTTCTGTGGGAGCGGGCGCGCCCGCGAAGAGGCCAACTCAGCCCTCCCAGACGGGTGTTGCTCTTGCCACCAAAGCCTCCACATCCACACCCCGCGGCAATGCCCCATACACCCGGCCACCACCTGTCAGCCGGCTACCGATAAAGGCATCACTCACCACCGCATTCCCCGCCTCCAGCAACAGCTTGGCCTGCAACGCCAGGGCAATATCTTCAGTCAACTGCCGCGCCCGGTACTGCATGTCGCCCGTATCGGCAAACGCCCCCTTGAGGTTACCGATGTGCGCGGCCAACCGTGGGTCACCATGCCCATCGCCCAGTTCGGCAAACAACGCGTCCAGCACGCCCGGCTCCTTCGACAACGCCCGCAGCACATCCAGGCATTGCACATTGCCCGAGCCTTCCCAGGTCGAGTTGACCGGTGCTTCGCGGTACAGCCGCGGCAGGATGCTGTCCTCCACATAACCCGCACCGCCCAGGCATTCGGCTGCCTCGTTGATCATGGCCGGCGCACGCTTGCAGATCCAGTACTTGCCCACGGCCGTGACCAGCCGGGCGAAATGCGCCTGCTGCGGGTCGTCGAGCTGCTCCAGCGCCTGCCCCATGCGCAGGCTCAGGGCCAGCGCGGCCTCGCTTTCCAGGGCCAGGTCGGCCAGCACGTTCTGCATCAGCGGTTGTTCATTCAGCACCCGGCCACCGACCTTGCGGTGCGCGCAGTGGTGAGCCGCCTGAGTCAGCGCCTGGCGCATCAAGGCGCTGGAGCCGACCATGCAGTCGAAGCGGGTCATGGCCACCATCTCGATGATGGTCGGCACGCCCCGCCCTTCCTCGCCAATCATCCACGCCAGCGCCCCCCGGAACTCCACCTCGCTGGAGGCATTGGAGCTGTTGCCGAGCTTGTTCTTCAGCCGCTGGATGTAGAACTGATTGCGGCTGTCGTCCGGGCGATGGCGCGGCAGCAGGAAGCAGCTCAGGCCTTTTTCAGTCTGGGCCAGGGTCAGGAAGGCATCACACATGGGCGCCGAGCAGAACCACTTGTGCCCCACCAGCTCGTAGGCCTGGCCCGGGCCGGGTGCCCCCACCGGATAGGCCCGCGTGGTATTGGCGCGCACATCGGTGCCGCCCTGCTTCTCGGTCATGGCCATGCCTAGGGTAACCCCCGCCTTGTGCCGGTCACCGATGTTGCGCGGGTCATATTCACAGGCCAGGATTTTCGGCAGCCAGTATTCGGCCAGCTCGGGCTGCAGGCGCAGCGCCGGCACGGCGGCGAAGGTCATGGTCAGCGGGCAGCCGGTCCCGGCCTCGGCCTGGCTGTGCAGGTAGGTCATGGAAGCCCGCGCCACATGTGCGCCAGCGCGGGGCTCGGCCCAGGGTAAAGAAGGCAGGCCGTGTTCGACGGCCGTTCGCATCAGTTCGTGGTAGGCGGGGTGGAACTCGACCAGGTCGATGCGATGACCATAGCGGTCGTGGCTGATGAATTCCGGTTTGTGTGCGTTGGCCAGGAAACCTGCCTGCATCAGCGGGCCGCCAGCCAGGGCACCGTAGGCGTCGATCCGCGACTCGGCCCAGCCTGCGCCGAAACGCCGGGACCATTCCTGCAGCGGCAGGTCGAGGCGGTAGAGGTTGGCGCCGTCGAGGGGCGGAGGCTGGTTGGTGACTTCGTGGGTTTCAGCGTACTGGTGCAGGTTCATCGGGGGCTCCTGGATCCGGGTAGGCTTGAGAGACCCAGTGAAGCACTGGTTGCGGGGGAGTCAAAGGGGCATTAATGACGAAACGTGGGGTGGGGGGCATGGTTTGAGGATGTGTGAGGGCTTACAGGTGCTCGCCACAACAGTTGCAGCACCTGTTAGCCCTCACCCAATCTCCCGCCTTACTTCTCGGCAGTCAGTGCGTTGTAGCTGGTAATCAGGTTGCGATAGTCCGGGATGTGGTTGGAGCACAGCGCCGCCAGCCCTTCGATATCGTTGCGCCAGTCGCGGTGCAGCTCACAGGCCACGCCAAACCAGGTCATCAGCTGGGCACCCGCCCGGCTCATGCGGTCATGGGCAGCATCGCGGGTCATTTCGTTGAAGGTGCCGGAAGCATCGGTCACCACAAACACATCGAACTCTTCTTCCAGGGCCGCCAGCGCCGGGAAGGCTACACAAACCTCAGTCACCACACCGGCAATGATCAGCTGCTTCTTGCCAGTGGCCTTCACCGCCTTGACGAAATCTTCGTTGTCCCAGGCGTTGATCTGGCCAGGGCGGGCAATGTAAGGCGCATCCGGGAACAGCGCTTTCAGCTCTGGCACCAGCGGGCCGTTGGGGCCTTGCTCGAAGCTGGTGGTCAGGATGGTCGGCAGGTTGAAGAACTTGGCCAGGTCAGCCAGGGCCAGCACGTTGTTCTTGAACTTGTCCGGTTCGATGTCGCGCACCAGCGACAGCAGGCCCGCCTGGTGGTCTACCAGCAGTACGGCAGCGTCGTCTTTGTTCAGGCGGTTATAGGTGAATTTGCTCATGGTCTGTGCTCCTAAGGTTTATGAATTTTTCAGCTATTCGGGGTGTTTCGCGTTGATGGGCACAGATTAAAATCATCACCTTCACGGCAGTAGTCAGCAGAAATTGGCTTTAGCGTTCTGTTTTATGAACGATTGATTTGTAGGGGCTGTGCCGGCCTCTTCGCGGCTAAAGCCGCTCCCACAGGGTCAGATGCTGGCCGTATGACTTGCGCAGTACCTGTGGGAGCGGGTTCACCCGCGAAAGGGCGGGTACAGCCCATACAAAAGTCAGCGCATCAAGCCCAACTCGGCATCATCCAGCAACGCCTTGGCCATGGCTGAGAAGTAGTGCGAAGCCCAGAGCATCTGCTGGTCGCCATCCATCAAGCCGGTCAGCGACAGGTCCCGTGCATAACCCATCAGCTCCGAGGCTTGCTCGCGGGCACTGCGGCAGGGGATGCCTTCGGCTATGCGGAACAGCGGATGGGTTTGGCCTTCGCCTTGGAAGAAATAGGTGACGCCTGGGGTGGTTTTGGTTTCGTCGGTCATGGATTCTCCTGAATGCTCGTTGACCGCCGCTTCCGTTTCCACAGGAAGGGTGGCGGCTGTACACGGGGTGGAAACCCGAGTGCATTCAGGGAAAACTCGGTAGGCACAAGGCCTCCCGGGTACAGCCGCCATGAACGACATACCCTGAAATGCTTGCTACAGGTTTCCACACCCGATCGCTGAACCGTCAGCGACAGGCAAAGCCTATTAGGCGGGATTTGCAGGAACAATCAGACGCGTGTCGACAGGAGTTGTAGGGTATTTCGCAGTGGATGGAGTTTCCAGTGCCGGTGCGTAGGAAGAGTCTGGAGTTGTTGTAGCCTATGGGAGCGGGCGAGTCGGGGCGCCGAACCGCCGCGAAGGGCTGCAAAGCAGCCCCAATAAAACCTACAGCGAACGCCGCGCCTGCAGAATGCTCGGGCTCATCTGCACCTGCGAAATCGCCATGTTCAAGCTCAACTCGAACCGGCTCCCCAACCCGCGCGTCGACTCATGTGCCAACCGCGCCCCCAGCAATTCCCCCATCTGCCGGCAGATCGACAAGCCAATCCCCAACCCGCCATAGCGCCGGGTCATCGACCCATCCACCTGGAAGAACCGCTGGTACAGGGTCGACTGCTCAAGGTCATCAAAACCGATCCCGCTGTCACTGACCGTAAAGGTCAACGCCAGATCCCCCGGCCCTACCCGGCGCCCGCGCACCTGGATCATCACCCCGCCCTGGTGGGTGAACTTCAACCCGTTCTCCACCAGGCAGCCAAGGCAGCGGGCCAGTTTCTCTCCATCGCCCTCCAGCGCATCCGGCAGGTCAGCCGGGATATCCAGGCTCAGGTACAAGCCTTTGCCCAAGGCCTGCCCGGCATAACCGGCGCGCAAACCCTGCAGCAGTGTGCGCAGGCTGAACGGCGCCGGCTGCGCACGCAGGCGGCCGGCCTGCAATTCAGACAAGGTGAGAATGGCATCGACCATGTCCATCATCCCCTGCGCAGACCCCACCGCCGTGCGGTGGTACTGGGCCATCTCGGCCTCCATCGGCAGGGTGTGCATCAGTTCCAGCGAACCGATCACGCCATTCATCGGGGTGCGCAGTTCGTGGGTCACACTGGCCAGAAACTCATCCTTCAACCGGTTGCTCCTGGCCAGTTGCAGGTTCAACTGCTCCAGCGTGCGTCCGGTTTCGCGCAAGGTTTGCGCCTGCTGCTCGCGCAGGCTGTTGATGCGGTCGGCCAGCGCCAGCGACAGCAGTGCCACCTCCAGCGCCGAACCCAGCTGGCTGGCATACATGGTGATGAACACGTTCGGCAGGTACCCCAGCACCATCAACGTGTTGACCAGCCCGCCGAGCAGGAAGGCCGTCCAGGCGATGATGAACCAGCGCGCCACGCGCAAGCCCCGCCACCAGGCGTACAGTCCCGCACTGAAGATGCTTACGGTAAACAGCAAGGCCAGCAGCGTGGCCATGCGCAGGGCAATGCCGTAGGGCACGCTCACCGCCATTACCATGACCAGCGCACCGCCCAGCATCAGTAACTGCAGCAACCGGTCGAAACCACGGCTGATGTTGTCCAGTTGCAGGAAATGCCGGGCAAACTGGCAACCGAACAGGCCTGCCGCACCGATGAACAGCGGTGTCGAGGCATTCGCCCACCAGGGGCTGTCCGGCCAGAAATAAGCGACACCCGCACCGTTCACCGACACCTGATAGAAACCGAACGAAGCGATGTAAAGGATGTAATAAAGGTAGCTGACGTCCCGCACACTGAGGTAGATGAACAGGTTGTACACCAGCATCACCAACAGCACGCCGTAGATCATCCCCAGCACATACAGGCGCGTGGGCTGCTCTTCCATATAGGCTTCAGGGGACCACAGCGCCAGCGGTGCCTGCACCGAGCCCTGGCTGTGCAGGCGCAGGTAGGCGGTGGTCACCTCGCCTGGCGGCAACGGCAGTTCGAACAGGTAGTTGTTCTGCCGGATCTGCCGGCTGTCGTAGGGCAAGGCATCACCGGTGCGCTGCGCCAGGCGGTAGACGCCGCCGCTATCAGGCAAATACAGCTCCAGGTGGTCCAGCGGCGGGTAAGCCAGCTCCAGTAGCCACTGCCGAGGGGCAGCGCCGGGCGCGGCAACCGGGCGCAGCTCGACCTTGAGCCAGAACACCGAGGTGGAGTAACCGGCATTCAGCACGTCTTTATCGTGGGGGCGGAAATGTTTGGCGAACCCGGGGGCACTGACCTGGGCGATGCTGGCACTGCCATCAAGGTCTTCATACACCTGCATGGCCTTGCCCAATGGAAGGTGCTGCGTAGCGCTGTCGAAATCGACCGCTCCAGCCAGCACGGGCAGCAAGCCCAGAAGCACAATCAGCAAATAGCGCATACAGCCCCAGCATGGCCTGTCCGGTCGCGTCGCGGTTGCCTCCCATCCGTTTGAGACGACGTGATCCTGCAGAACCCGTTTGTCGAGTTATCCGAGCACTCTAGCATAGCTTCGCAACCTGGCAATCGGCCATATCAAAAATCAAAGAAAAGGCTCTAAATCAACACTTTCAGAAGAACTCAACAAACGATCCTGACCGATTGATCAACAAAACTCGTTTGTCGGACGATCCGCCCAAACAGGTTTGGTGGTAAGCTCGCCGACCATGAATACCTACAGCTCCCGCCCCGTTGTCCTCTGTCTCTCCGGCCACGACCCAAGTGGCGGCGCCGGCTTGCAGGCAGATATCGAAGCCCTGATCGCCCAAGGCTGTCACGCCGCGCCCGCCGTGACCGCCCTGACCGTGCAGGATACCGTCAACGTTTCCGACTTCCGCGTGCTCGACCGCGAGTGGGTACTGGCCCAGGCCAATGCCGTGCTGGCCGACTCCACGGTGGCCGCCGTCAAGCTGGGCATGCTCGGCTCGATCGAGATGGTCGACACCGTGGCCGAGCTGCTGGCTGCCCATCCGCACCTGCCGCTGGTGTGCGACCCGGTGCTGCGTGCCGGTGGCGGTGGCCGCCTGGGCAAGGACGAAGTGGGCTACGCCCTGCGCGAACGCCTGCTGCCACTGGCGACCATCGCCACGCCTAACCTGCCTGAAGCGCGCATCCTCGCCGAACTGCCCGAAGGCACCGCCGACGAGTGTGCCGAGAAACTCTTGCCGTTCTGTAGACACCTGCTGATTACCGGCGGTCACGGCGACGAAGACGAAATCCACAACCGCCTGTACACCCAGGACGGCAAGCACCACACCTGGACCTGCCAGCGCCTGCCGGGCAGCTATCACGGCTCGGGCTGCACCCTGGCCAGCGCCCTGGCCGGCCGACTGGCCCTTGGCGAACAACTGGAAAGCGCCGTACGCAGCGCACTGGACTACACCTGGCGCACCCTGCGTGACGCCGAACAGCTGGGCAAAGGCCAGTACGTGCCGCGTCGCCTGCCCCTGGACTTCTGCTCCTGATACGAGGCCTTCCATGAAGCTACGCGGTCTGTACGCCATCACCGACAGCCAGCTGCTCGCCGGCCGTTTCCTGTCCCATGTCGAGGCGGCACTGGAAGGCGGCGTGTGCCTGCTGCAGTACCGCGACAAAAGCGACGACGCCGCGCGCCGCCTGCGCGAAGCCGAAGGGCTGATGAAGCTCTGCGAGCGCTACGGCACCCAACTGCTCATCAACGACGACGCCGAACTGGCCGCACGCCTGGGCGTCGGCGTGCACCTGGGCCAGACCGATGGCCCGCTGACCCCGGCCCGTGCCCTGCTCGGCCGCCAGGCGATCATCGGCTCCACCTGCCACGCCAGTCTCGACCTGGCCGCCCAGGCCGCCAGCGAAGGGGCCAGCTACGTGGCCTTTGGCCGCTTCTTCAATTCCGTCACCAAGCCGGGTGCGCCCGCTGCCAACGTCCAACTGCTGGAGCAGGCACGCGCCCAGGTGAAACTGCCGATCGCGGTGATCGGCGGTATCACCCTCGACAACGCCGCTCCGCTGGTCGCCCACGGCGCCGACCTGCTGGCGGTGATCCACGGCCTGTTCGGTGCCGACAGCGCGCAGGAAGTTACCCGCCGCGCCCGCGCCTTCAACGCCTTGTTCGCATCCTGATTTCGAGAGAATTTTTTCATGTCCCGTTCTGAAGACCTGTTCGCCAAAGCCCAGAAGCACATCCCCGGTGGCGTCAACTCGCCAGTGCGCGCTTTCAAAAGCGTGGGCGGCACGCCGCTGTTCTTCAAGCATGCCGAAGGCGCCTACGTCGTTGACGAGGACGACAAGCGCTATGTCGACTATGTCGGCTCCTGGGGCCCGATGATCCTCGGCCACGGCCACCCGGACGTGCTGGAGTCGGTACGCAAGCAGCTGGAGCATGGCCTGTCCTATGGTGCACCGACCGCCATGGAAACCGACATGGCCGACCTGGTCTGCTCGCTGGTACCGTCCATGGAAATGGTGCGCATGGTCAGCTCGGGCACCGAAGCCACCATGAGCGCCATCCGCCTGGCCCGTGGCTACACCGGCCGTGACGCCATCATCAAGTTCGAAGGCTGCTACCACGGCCACTCCGACAGCCTGCTGGTAAAAGCCGGTTCCGGCCTGCTGACCCAGGGCGTGCCAAGCTCGGCGGGCGTACCGGCCGACTTCGCCAAGCACACCCTGACCCTGCCGTTCAACGACATCGCCGCCGTCGAGAAGACCCTGGCCGACGTCGGCCAGACCGTGGCCTGCATCATCGTCGAGCCGGTGGCGGGCAACATGAACTGCGTACCGCCGGCACCTGGCTTCCTCGAAGGCCTGCGCGAGCAGTGCGACAAGCACGGCGTGGTGCTGATCTTCGACGAAGTGATGACCGGCTTCCGCGTTTCCCTGGGCGGCGCCCAGGGCCACTACGGCATCAAGCCGGACCTGTCCACCTTCGGCAAGATCGTCGGCGGCGGCATGCCGGTCGGCTGCTTCGGTGGCAAGCGTGAAATCATGGGCTGCATCGCCCCGCTCGGCCCGGTCTACCAGGCCGGCACCCTGTCGGGCAACCCGCTGGCCATGGCCGCCGGCCTGACCACCCTGAAGCTGATCAGCCGTCCGGGCTTCCACGCCGAGCTGACCGACTACACCAGCCGCATGCTCGACGGCCTGCAACAGCGCGCCGATGCCGCGGGCATACCGTTCGTCACCACCCAGGCCGGTGCCATGTTCGGCCTGTACTTCAGCGGCGCCGACGACATCGTCACCTTCGAAGACGTGATGGCCAGCGATGCCGAGCGCTTCAAGCGCTTCTTCCACCTGATGCTGGACGGTGGCGTGTACCTGGCACCGAGCGCGTTCGAGGCGGGCTTCACCTCCATCGCCCATGGCGACAAGGAGCTGCAGATCACCCTGGATGCGGCTGAAAAGGCCTTTGCAGCCCTGAAGTAATGGTTAGCCTGCACCGGCCTCTGTGGGAGCGGGTTTACCCGCGAAGAGGCCGGTACAGGCAATAATTGCCACTGCACAATCAGCTGACTTCCCCAACCAAGCAGAAATTCGAGTAAAACTTTGTAAGGTTGGCGCTGCTTATCCCATAATGTGCCACCAGAGACATTGGCCGCAGCTTTGCAGAGGTAAGTCGATCCCCATGAACCGCACCGGCCGCGCCCTGACATTGGGCTGCCTGTTGCTTCTTCAGCCCCTGCTGGCCCTGGCGGAGGGCGGTAACTCGTTGCTCATTCCAGCAACGGGCCGCTGCACCTTGAACGTCCAGCCAGAAGACCTGGCAAACGCCCTCAAGGCCTGCGAGCAGACGGCAACCGCAGGGGATGCCCAGGCGCAGTTCGAACTGGGCGAGTACTTCTACACACAAACGCCAAAAAACCTCGACAAAGCCCTGGACTGGTTCCAGAAGGCTTCGCTGCAAGGCCACGCCGACGCGCAGTACCGCCTGGGGGCCATGTTCTTCCATGGCGAAGGGGTCAAGGCCAACAACGTGCAGGCCTACATTCTGCTGAAGATGGCCGCCGTCAACGGCGCAGAAGATGCGCTGGACATGGCCGACGAAGTGACCGAGCAAATGCCCCGCGACGAGCTTGAGCACGCCACTCAGGTGCTCGGCCAGATCTTCCGCAAGTACCTGCTGGAACTGCAGAACGCCGAAGGGCGTACGCCGTTCTCGCCGCTCCCCTGAGGCTTACTTTTCCGGCATCGGCATCGGGAACGGCATGACATTGCCGCCGCCCTTGGCTTCGCTGATCTTGGCCGTGCCCAGGCGCTCCACCTCATCGATGCGCACGATCGAGTGCATCGGCACAAAACTGCGGACTACCCCCTCGAACTGGCTCTTGAGCTTTTCCTCGCTCGGGTCCACCACCAGTTGCGAGCGCTCGCCGAACACGAACTCCTCGATTTCCAGAAAGCCCCACAGGTCGCTCTGGTAGATCTGCTTGGCATACATCTCGAAGACCTGCCCCTGGTTGAGGAAGATCACTTTATAGATGGCAGGTTCGCGTTTGCTCATGTTCGGCGGGATAACACATGCGTAAGAAAAGGCGGGCATCATAGCAGACAGGTTTGCTGATCTGTGTCGGCTGTACCGGCCCTACATACCGTTGAACGTTTCAGTGCTTTCGCCACTGCCATTCAAGGGTTATTCTTGAGTTCACATCCATTGCCGTCGAGCGGCTAAAAACGACCTTGAACGCACCCATAGAACCCCATCGTTTCATCCTCGAGCCCTTCGAGGCCCACCGTTTCGCCAACCTGTGCGGCCAGTTCGACGAGCACCTGCGCCTGATCGAACAGCGCCTGGCCATCGAAATCCGCAACCGCGGCAATCAGTTCGAACTGATCGGCGAACCCAAGACCACTTCCGCTGCCGAACAGCTGCTGCGCCGTCTCTACCGCGAGACCAAGGCCACCGACCTGTCGCCGGAAACCGTACACCTGTACCTGCAGGAGTCGGCCGTCGAGAACATCGACAACCCGGCCGTCAACGAGGTCAGCGTGTCGCTGCGTACGCGCAAGGGCAACATTCGCCCGCGCGGGCTCAACCAGCAGCGCTACGTGAAGGAAATCCTGGCCAACGACATCAACTTCGGCATCGGCCCGGCCGGTACCGGCAAGACCTACCTGGCCGTGGCCTGTGCCGTGGACGCACTGGAGCGTGAACAGGTACGTCGTATCCTGCTGGTACGCCCGGCGGTCGAGGCGGGCGAAAAGCTCGGCTTCCTGCCCGGCGACCTGGCGCAGAAGATCGAC
This sequence comes from Pseudomonas sp. RV120224-01b, assembly GCF_003208145.1. NCBI lineage: Bacteria > Pseudomonadati > Pseudomonadota > Gammaproteobacteria > Pseudomonadales > Pseudomonadaceae > Pseudomonas > Pseudomonas sp. RV120224-01b. The sequence continues at coordinate 34,466 of NZ_QKMQ01000004.1, forward strand.
CCGTACCTACGCCCGCTGTACGACGCCCTGTACGAAATGCTCGGCTTCGAACACGTGGCCAAGCTGATCGAGCGCCAGGTGATCGAAATCGCCCCGCTGGCCTACATGCGTGGCCGCACCCTGAACAACAGCTTCATCATCCTCGACGAAAGCCAGAACACCACGCTGGAACAGATGAAAATGTTCCTCACCCGCATCGGTTTCGGCTCCACGGCGGTGATTACCGGCGACATCACCCAGGTCGACCTGCCACGTGGCACCAAGTCGGGCCTGGCACACGTCATCGAGGTGCTGAAAGACGTTCCGGGTATCAGCTTTACCCACTTCCAACCCAAAGATGTGGTTCGTCACCCACTGGTGCAGCGCATTGTCGAAGCCTACGACCGCTTCGAAGCCCGCCAGGCCAAGCCCGAGGCGCCCGGCAAAGATGCTTGAACTTGATATTCAACGGGCCACGGACGCTGCCGCCCCGGATGACGCCGCCTTCCGCCACTGGTGCGAACTGGCCCTGCGCCAGCGCAGTGCCGACTCGGAAATGACCATTCGCCTGGTCGACGAAGCCGAAGGCCGCGAGCTGAACCACACCTACCGGCACAAGGACTACGCGACCAACGTGCTGTCGTTCCCGGCCGACGTGCCTGACGACCTGCTCGATATCCCGCTGCTGGGCGACTTGGTGATCTGCGTGGCGGTGGTCGAGCGCGAAGCGGCCGAACAGGGCAAGTCGCTCGAAGCGCACTGGGCACACCTGGTCATGCACGGTTGCCTGCACCTGCTCGGCTACGACCACATCGAGGATGAGGAAGCCGAGGAAATGGAAAGCCTGGAACGGGAATTGCTGGCAGAACTGGGTCACCCCGACCCGTACGCCGACGATGAAACCGACTCAATCACACACTGAAACACGAAGGATCACGAGAACCGCCATGAGCGAAGATCGATCGAGCAACGGGCAGAAGTCCTGGCTGGGTAAACTGACCCAGGCTTTTGCCCATGAGCCGAAAAACCGCCAGGAGCTGCTTGAGCTGCTGCGCGAAGCCCACCAGAACAAGCTGCTGGACAGCGAAGCACTGACCATCGTCGAAGGCGCCATCCAGGTCGCCGACCTGCAGGTTCGCGACATCATGGTCCCGCGTTCGCAGATGATCAGCATCAAGGCCAGCCAGTCGCCGCGTGAATTCCTGCCGGCGGTGATCGACGCCGCGCACTCGCGCTACCCGGTAATCGGCGAAAGCCACGACGACGTACTCGGGATCCTGCTCGCCAAAGACCTGCTGCCGCTGATCCTCAAGGAAAACGGCGACAGCTTCAACATCAAGGACCTGCTGCGCCCGGCCACCTTCGTGCCCGAGTCCAAGCGCCTGAACGTGTTGCTGCGCGAGTTCCGTGCCAACCATAACCACATGGCCATCGTCATCGACGAATACGGCGGTGTGGCGGGCCTGGTGACCATCGAGGACGTGCTGGAGCAGATCGTTGGCGACATCGAGGATGAGCACGACGTCGAGGAAGACAGCTACATCAAGCCGCTGCCCAGCGGTGACTTCCTGGTGAAGGCGCTTACCCCGATCGACAACTTCAACGAGTTCTTCGACAGCGAGTTCTCCGATGACGAGTTCGACACGGTCGGCGGCCTGGTGATGAGCGCCTTCGGCCACCTGCCCAAGCGCAACGAAACTACCGAGATCGGGTCTTACAAGTTCCGTATTCTCAACGCCGACAGCCGGCGGATACACTTGCTGCGCCTGACCCCGATCACCCGTTAAGGACAAACATGCGTTGGATCACCCGCCCCGGCTGGCCCGGTAACCTGCTGGCCCTGGCGGCCGGTGCCTCCACACTCCTGGCCCTGGCGCCGTTCGACATCTGGCCGCTGGCCGTGTTGTCCATCGCCATGCTCTACCTTGGCCTGCGCGAGCTCAGCCCGCGCCAGGCCATGTGGCGTGGCTGGTGGTTCGGTTTTGGCCTGTATGGCGCCGGCACCTGGTGGATTTACGTCAGCATGAACACCTACGGCGGCGCCTCGCCGCTGCTGGCGATTCTGCTGCTGCTGGCGTTCTTCGCCGCATTGGCCTGGTTCTTTGCCTTGCCTACCTGGCTGTGGGCACGCTGGCTACGGCGCAACGAAGCGCCGCTGGCCGATGCCCTGTGCTTCGCTGCACTGTGGCTGCTGCAAGAGGCCTTCCGCGGCTGGTTCCTGACCGGTTTCCCCTGGCTTTACGCCGGCTACAGCCAGCTGGACGGCCCGCTGGCCGGCCTGGCGCCGCTGGGCGGCGTGTGGCTGATTTCCTTCACGCTGGCGCTCACTGCCGCCTTGCTGTGCAACCTGCACCGCCTGCGTGCCCGCCCCTCCTTCCTGGCCGTGGGCTGCCTGCTGTTGTTGGCCCCATGGGCGCTGGGCCTGGCGCTCAAGGGCCACGCCTGGACCAAACCGGTAGGTGACCCGTTGAAAGTGGCGGCCATTCAGGGCAACGTCGAGCAAGACCTGAAATGGGACCCTGCGCACATCGACGCGCAGCTGGCGCTGTACCGTGACCTGAGCTTCAGCTCAAAGCCCGTGGATCTGCTGGTGTGGCCAGAAACGGCAGTGCCGGTGCTCAAGGACCAGGCCCAAGGCTACATCGACGTGATGGGCCGTTTTGCTGCCGAGCGGCATTCGGCGCTGATCACCGGCGTGCCAGTGCGGGAAGTGGTGCACCATCAACGCCGCTACTACAACGGCATCACCGTGACCGGTGAAGGTGACGGCACCTACCTCAAGCAGAAGCTGGTGCCGTTTGGCGAGTACGTACCGCTGCAGGATATGCTGCGTGGCGCCATCGAGTTCTTCAACCTGCCCATGTCGGACTTCGCCCGTGGGCCGGAAGACCAGCCACTGCTGCAGGCCAAGGGTTACCAGATTGCGCCGTACATCTGCTACGAAGTGGTCTACCCCGAGTTTGCCGCTGGCCTGGCGGCACGCAGCGACCTGCTGCTGACCATCAGCAACGACACCTGGTTCGGCACCTCGATCGGCCCCCTGCAGCACCTGCAGATGGCACAGATGCGCGCACTGGAAGCCGGCCGCTGGATGATCCGCGCCACCAACAACGGCGTGACCGCGCTGATCGACCCGTTTGGCCGTATTACCACGCAGATTCCGCAGTTCCAGCAGGCGGTGCTGTATGGTGAGGTGGTGCCGATGCAACAACTGACGCCTTACCTGCAATGGCGTTCGTGGCCGTTGGCGATTGTCTGTGTACTGTTGCTGGGCTGGGCATTGCTGGCTGGGCGCATCGCCAAAACCGTCTGAGTTTTCCTGTAGCGGCCTCTTCGCGGGCAAGCCCGCTCCCACAGGATTTTCACAGCCTGGAAGGCATGTGCAGTACCTGTGGGAGCGGGCTTGCCCGCGAAGAGGCCTGCACAGAAGATGCAAGGCTCAATAGAAAATCCGATACCCCACCAACCCCACCACCTCATTAAACAACTGCCCGCTCTGCCACATCGCCCGGCTCTCCGGCAGCAGCCCGCCAAACGGCCGCGCGTGGTCCTGCCCCAGGAACCCCACAGGCGCCGGCACCACCTCGAACCCCGCCTGCTCGAAGCTCCAGCGCGAGCGCTGCATGTGCCAGGCCTGTGTCACCACCGCCACACGGCGAATCCCCAACGGCTGCAGCACCTTGGCCGTGAACTGGGCATTTTCCCAGGTCGTGCGGCTGGCCTCTTCGCGCCACTTCACGTCAACAGCAAAGTCTTCATGCAGGCGATCAGCCATCAACCGCGCCTCACTCGGCGGCGTGCCATAGTGCAACCCTCCACTGGTCAGCACCGGAAGGCCTGACGCCTTGGCCAACTGCGCAGCAAAACGCATGCGCTCCAAAGCCGTGGCCGTGGGCTGGTCGCTACCGCCCCAGGCCGGGTCGCCGCGCTCACGCCCTGCGCCCAGCACCACAATGGCATCCGCCCGCCGCGCAAGAGCGGCCCAGTCGTTTACAGCCAACGGAGGCTCGCTTTCCAGCCTATGGGCGGTTTCCTGCACCACCAGCGGTAAACTCATCAGCCACAGGCCACCAAGCCCCACGGCAAAGCACAGCGCCGCCAACCGTGGCCGACGTGCACGCAGCCACCACGCCGCAAGCAGCAGCAGAAACAGGATGCCCGGCGGCATCAGCCATTGTTTGATGAAGAATCGGATCGGCATCGGCCACACCTCCTTGGCAGGCGTGCAGCCTAGAAGGATCGGCGCCGGTCAACAAGGGTGCGGCCGGCGCCGATCGTGAGTTGTGTGATAGTGAAGAACCGGCGCGCGATAGCCCGCGCCTGGCGTCCTGAACGGCTAGCGATGTGGCAGCGTCCTGGATCTCGCCGTATTGGCGGGGCGTTTCTTGTCCTTGAGCCAGATGATCTTGGCCGATGTCGGCTCCGCTTGCGGGTAACTGCCGACAGAGGCATTGTGGCGCTCCGGGAGGGATTCCAGGTAAGCCTTGATCACTTCGAACTCTGCGTGGCTCAGGCCACGCAACTCCAGCTCGGCTGGCATCTCGTCGCGCAATCGTACCGAGGTCCTTGCCACTTCCAGTGCCAGGCCAAGCCGGTCGATCAGGCGCTCGTAAAGCTCCGGTTTCATTGCGGGTAGCTGCGTCTCTCCCATCCGTTCACCTCAATTGAAGATAAAGAATATCTCCCCCCACACCTGAGCTTAGCGGCGCCATGAAAAGCAGCCGGGTGCTGCGACCAGCGGCCATTCGCAACGAAGGTTTCCCACGATGCGCAGCGCTGCTGTATGCTACGGCGTTCACTCTAAACGACACCGGAGTGCCGGACGCAGCGAGGTTCCGCTGCCTGGAACAAGGTCTCTTCTCTCTCAGCCAAAAGTAGCCATGCACGAACAATACACGCCCCGTGATATCGAAGCCGCCGCCCAGAAGTTCTGGGACGAGCAACAATCGTTCGCTGTTACCGAACAGCCAGGCAAAGACACCTACTATTGCCTATCGATGTTCCCGTACCCGAGCGGCAAGCTACACATGGGCCACGTTCGCAACTACACCATCGGCGACGTGATTGCCCGTTACCAGCGCATGCTGGGCAAGAACGTCCTGCAGCCGATGGGCTGGGACGCATTCGGCATGCCCGCGGAAAACGCGGCGATGAAAAACAACGTCGCCCCGGCCAAGTGGACATACGAAAACATCGACTACATGAAAACCCAGCTCAAGAGCCTGGGCCTGGCCATCGACTGGGCACGTGAAGTCACCACCTGCAAACCCGACTACTACCGTTGGGAGCAGTGGCTGTTCACCCGCCTGTTCGAGAAAGGCATCATCTACCGCAAGAACGGTACCGTGAACTGGGACCCGGCAGACCAGACCGTACTGGCCAACGAGCAGGTCATCGACGGCCGTGGCTGGCGTTCGGGCGCGCTGATCGAAAAGCGCGAAATCCCGATGTACTACTTCCGCATCACCGACTACGCCGACGAGCTGCTGGAAAGCCTCGACGAGCTGCCGGGCTGGCCTGAGCAGGTCAAGACCATGCAGCGCAACTGGATCGGCAAGTCGCGCGGCATGGAAGTACAGTTCCCGTACGACCAGGCCAGCATCGGCCACGAAGGCACCCTGAAGGTCTTCACCACCCGTCCCGACACGCTGATGGGCGCCACCTACGTCGCCGTCGCCGCCGAGCACCCGCTGGCCACCCAGGCGGCCCAGGGCAACCCGGCGCTGCAAGCGTTCATCGACGAGTGCAAGAGCGGCAGCGTTGCCGAGGCCGACATGGCCACCCAGGAGAAGAAAGGCATGGCCACTTCCCTGCTGGTAGAGCACCCGCTGACCGGCGAGAAGCTGCCGGTATGGGTCGCCAACTACGTGCTGATGCACTACGGCGATGGCGCCGTGATGGCCGTGCCGGCCCACGACGAGCGCGACTTCGAGTTCGCCCACAAGTACAACCTGCCGGTCAAGGCCGTGGTGCGCACCAGCGCGGGCGATGAAGTGGGCAGCGAGTGGCAGGCCGCCTATGGCGAGCACGGCCAGCTGATCAACTCCGCCGAGTTCGACGGCCTGGACTTCGCCGGCGCCTTCGACGCCATCGAAGCCGCCCTGATCCGCAAGGAACTGGGCAAGTCGCGCACCCAGTTCCGCCTGCGTGACTGGGGTATCAGCCGCCAGCGCTACTGGGGCTGCCCGATCCCGATCATCCACTGCCCGTCCTGCGGCGACGTGCCGGTGCCGGAAGACCAGCTGCCGGTCACCCTGCCCGAGAACGTGGTGCCGGATGGTGCCGGCTCGCCGCTGGCGCGCATGCCGGAATTCTATGAGTGCACCTGCCCGAAATGCGGCACTGCGGCCAAGCGCGAAACCGACACCATGGACACCTTCGTCGAGTCGTCCTGGTACTTCGCCCGCTACGCCTCGCCGAACTACGACAAGGGCCTGGTAGACCCGAAAGCCGCCAACCACTGGCTGCCGGTCGACCAGTACATCGGCGGTATCGAGCACGCGATCCTGCACCTGCTGTACGCGCGCTTCTTCCACAAGCTGATGCGTGACGAAGGCCTGGTTACCTCGAACGAGCCGTTCAAGAACCTGCTGACCCAGGGCATGGTCGTCGCCGAAACCTACTACCGTGTGGCCAGCAACGGCGGCAAGGACTGGTTCAACCCGGCCGATGTCGAGATCGAGCGCGATGCCAAGGCCAAGATCATTGGTGCTCGCCTGAAGACCGACGGCCTGCCGGTGGAAATCGGCGGTACCGAGAAGATGTCGAAGTCGAAGAACAACGGCGTCGACCCACAGTCGATGATCGAAGCCTACGGTGCCGACACCTGCCGCCTGTTCATGATGTTCGCCTCGCCGCCCGACATGAGCCTGGAATGGTCCGACTCCGGCGTCGAAGGTGCCAGCCGCTTCCTGCGCCGCGTCTGGCGCCTGGCTCAGGCACACGTCAGCCAGGGCCTGCCGGGCAAGCTGGATGTCACCGCACTGGACGACGCGCAGAAGGTCATCCGCCGCGCCATCCACGCGGCCATCAAGCAGGCCAGCAACGACGTGGGTCAGTTCCACAAGTTCAACACCGCCATCGCCCAGGTGATGACCGTGATGAACGTGCTGGAAAAGGCACCGCAGGCCAGCGAACAGGACCGTGCCCTGCTGCAGGAAGGCCTTGAGGCCGTCACCCTGTTGCTGGCACCGATCACCCCGCACATCTCCCACGAGCTGTGGCAGCAACTGGGCCACCAGCAGGCCGTGATCGACGCTGGCTGGCCAGCTGTCGACGAAGCAGCCCTGGTGCAGGACACCATCACCCTGGTGGTGCAGGTCAACGGCAAGCTGCGTGGCCAGGTCGAAATGCCGGCTGCTGCCAGCCGCGAAGAAGTCGAAGCCGCTGCCCGCAGCAACGAGAACGTCCTGCGCTTCATCGATGGCCTGACCATCCGCAAGGTCATCGTGGTACCGGGCAAACTGGTCAACATCGTCGCCAACTGATGGCAGCGCCCGCTCGCAGTCACTGCGGGCGGGCGTAACAGGCCCACAAGGGAGCAACAACATGATCAAACGCAATTTGCTGGTAATCGGCCTGGCGGTCATGCTCAGCGCCTGCGGTTTCCAGCTGCGCGGCACCGGCTCTACCGAGCTGAGCGTGAAGGAAATGGACGTCAGCGCGCGCAACGCCTATGGCCCGACCGTGGTCCAGCTGCGTGAAGTACTGGAGCGCAGCGGCGTCAACGTACATGCTGGCGCACCGTATCGCCTGGTACTGACCAACGAACAGGAGCGCGAGCGCGCGGCCACCTACAACAGTGGTAACCGTACCGCCGAGTACGAGCTGACCACGGTGTTGAACTACAGCATTCAGGGCCTGAACAACCTGGAGCTGATGAGCGACAAGCTGGAAGTGCGCAAAATCTACCTGCGTGACGGCTCGAACATCACCGGTTCCGAGCAGGAAGCCAACCGCGCCCGTGAAGAAATGCGCCGCGATCTGGTCAACGCCATGGTCGTGCGCCTGCAGATGCTGAGCCCGTCCCAGCTGGACGAGCTGCAGCGCAAAGCCGACGAACGCGCCCAGGCCGAAGCCGCCGCGCTGGAAGCTGCCCGTCGTCAGCAGGCCGAAACGCCTCAGCAGTCGCCGCTGGAAGTACCGGGCAACTAAGCCCGTGTGGGGCACCTTCGGGTGCCCCGCCTGTTTCCCATGAAACTTGCCCCCGCCCAACTCAACAAACACCTGCAAGGTACCTTGGCACCGGTCTACGTGGTCAGCGGTGACGACCCGTTGCTATGCCAGGAAGCTGCCGACGCCATTCGTAATGCCGCGCGTCAACAAGGTTTCGATGAGCGCCAGGTGTTCAGTGCCGACGCCAACTTCGACTGGGGCACCCTGCTCCAGGCTGGCGCCAGCCTGTCGCTGTTCGCGCAACGCCGCCTGCTGGAACTGCGCCTGCCTTCGGGCAAGCCCGGTGACAAGGGTGCCGCCGCACTGATGGAATACTGCGCCAACCCCGCCGAAGACACCCTGCTGCTGGTCAGCCTGCCCAAGCTCGACGGTAGTGCGCAAAAGACCAAGTGGGGCAAGGCGTTGATCGAAGGCGCGCATTGCCAGTTCATCCAGATCTGGCCAGTGGACGTGCATCAGCTGCCGCAGTGGATCAACCAGCGCCTGCAACAGGCCGGCCTGACGGCACAGCGTGATGCTGTCGACCTGATTGCCGCGCGCGTGGAAGGCAACTTGCTGGCAGCCGCGCAGGAAATCGAAAAGCTCAAGCTGCTGGCCGACGGCAACCAGATCACCGTGGAAACCGTGCAGGCCGCTGTTGCTGATAGCGCCCGCTTCGATGTCTTCGGCCTGGTGGACGCCATTCTCAACGGCGAAGCTGCGCATGCCCTGCGTATGCTCGAAGGGTTGCGTGGTGAGGGGGTAGAACCGCCGGTCATCCTCTGGGCCCTGGCCCGTGAGCTGCGCCAGCTGGCTGGGCTAGCCCAACAGTTCAGCCAGGGTGTACCGCTGGACAAGGCCTTCAGCCAGGCCCGCCCGCCGATCTGGGACAAACGCCGACCGTTGGTCAGCAAGGCCCTGCAACGCTTGTCGGCGCAACGCTGGGCGCAGTTGCTGCAGGATGCCCAGCGTATCGACGCGCAGATCAAGGGGCAGGCCGAGGGCTCTCCTTGGACGGGTTTGGCTCGGCTGTCGCTGCTGATGGCTGGCCAGCGCCTGGCGTTACCTCCGGAATAACTGGGGTCTCTGTGGGAGCGGGCGTGCCCGCGAATCAGGCGACGCGGTGGATGGCACCGGCTTCGCCGGTGTTCGCGGGCACGCCCGCTCCCACAGGACTGCGATCGACCATAAACATTATCAATTGGCCCCTACCCGTACCAAGCCCTACAGTGCGCCCCGAAAACCACCCAACCCGGGAACACCGCCATGAGCAAAAAGCCGAAAAAGCACGGCCCCAACAAGGCCAAGTCCATCATCGCCCAACCGCTGTTCCGCTGCCGCCAGGAACAACCAGCCAAGGGCAAAGGCAGCTACCGCCGCGAAGCCTTCCAATCGAGAGATTGTGAGGCTTCCTACTTTTTGGCTGCATGAAAGCATCGCAAGCGCAGGCATGGTATGGTCGTCACCTGACCTGCAATTCTGGATCTGTGCATGCTCTTCCGTCTTATCCCCCGTTGGGAAACCCGCCAGCTGATCGCGGCCTCCAGCTTCATCCTGCTTGTGGCCTGCGCGGAAAAACCCACCGCCGCCGACGCACTGCCGCTGGCCCCTGCGCAACCCGCTCCCGTGGTAACCGTGCCCGGCGCGACGCCTGACGTCAGCACTGAAATCCAGCCTCTGCAAACCTTCGCCCAGTGGCAGGCCGGCTTCCGCCAACAGGCCCTGCAAGCCGGGATTTCACCCAGCACCTTCGACCGCGCGTTCCTCGGCGTCACCCCTGACATGGACGTGATCAAGGCCGACCGCAGCCAGCCGGAGTTCACCCGCCCGGTGTGGGAATACCTCGAAGGCGCCCTGTCGCCCCTGCGCGTGCGCAACGGCAAGAAGCTGCTGGAGCAGAATGCCGAGTTGCTGACACGCATCGAACAACGCTATGGCGTGGACCGCCAGGTGCTGGTTGCGGTGTGGGGCATGGAAAGTAATTTCGGCCAGTTCCAGGGCAACAAGTCGGTGATCCGCTCGCTGGCCACCCTGGCCTACGAAGGCCGCCGCCCACAGTTCGCCCAGGACCAGCTGATCGCTGCGCTGCAGATCATCCAGCATGGTGATATCCAGCCTGAAGCCATGCGCGGCTCGTGGGCCGGCGCCATGGGCCAGACCCAGTTCATCCCGACCACCTACAACACCCATGCTGTGGACTTTGACGGCGATGGCCGCCGCGATATCTGGAACAGCACACCAGATGCCTTGGCTTCGACCGCGCACTACCTGCAGAGCTCGGGCTGGAAGCGTGGGCAGCCGTGGGGCTTCGAGGTACAGGTACCGGCTGGTTTCGATTTCTGGCAGGCCGATGGCGCACTGCGCAAACCGGTGAGCGAGTGGCTGGCGATGGGCGTGAAACTGCCGGCAGGCACGCAGTTGCCCGCCAACAGCAACCAACTGTCTGCCGCCCTGCTGTTGCCGGCTGGCGCACGCGGGCCGGCGTTCCTGGTGCTGGACAACTTCCGCGCCATCCTCAAGTACAACAACTCGTCGTCCTACGCGCTGGCGGTGAGCTTGCTGGGGGATCGCTTCAGCGGCTGGGGCTTCATTGCTGGCAGCTGGCCGAAGGAAGACCTGCCGCTGAGCCGCAGCGAGCGTATGGAATTGCAGAACCTGCTGAACAGCAACGGGCATGAGGCCGGGAATGCTGATGGCATTATCGGGGCCAATACCCGCAAGGCTATCCGCAATGCCCAGCAGGGGCTGGGGTGGCCGGCGGATGGGTATCCGACCCACAAGCTGCTTGAGAGCCTGCGTAGCCAGTGAGATTTTTGGGGCCGCTGCGCGGCCCCGGCAATCTCAAGCCTTGAACAGATCCTGCTCCAGCACCAGACTCTGCTGATTACTGTCCAGCCGCACCCGAGCCCCCATCGGCAAGCACACATTCGGGTCGCAATGCCCACTGCGCCACCCCGCCAGCACCGGTATCCCCAGAGGCGCAAAGGTTTCCTCCAGCAACGGTGCAAGCGCCGCCGTGGTAATCCCGGCAAAATCCCCAACCAGCACGCCCTTTACCCCTTCCAGCTTGCCCGCCAGACGCAACTGCGTCAGCAGCCGGTCCACCCGGTACAACGGCTCGTTGACGTCCTCGATAAACAAAATGCAGCCCTGGGTATCCAGCTCGGCCAGCGTCCCCATGGTCGCACCCAGCATCGACAGGTTGCCGCCCAGCAGCGGACCACTGGCCACACCTGCCAATACACTGCTCAAGGCATAGTCCGTCGGGTGCACGATCTGCTCGCCTGCCCGCACATGCCCAGCCAGCTGTGCCAGCAACGACGACTCAGTCGGCGGCAACTTCGCCCCCAGAAGGTCGGCATTGAGCATCCCTCCATGGAAGGTGATCAGCCCGGCATGCCGATAGATGGCCGTGTGCAGCGCAGTGATGTCGCTGTAGCCGATCAGTGGCTTGGGGTTGCGCCGAATCAGGTCAAAGTCGAGCCGATCAAGCAGGCGCATGCTGCCGTAACCACCGCGCATGCACAGGATGGCGTCGATAGCCGGATCGGCAAAGGCATCGTGCAAGTCCTGCAAACGCTGTTGGTCGGAGCCTGCCAGATAGCCCTGGGCCTGGTGTACACCGGGGTACAGGCGGCAGCTGTAGCCACGGTCGGCAAACCACTGGCTGACCTTGTGCGTATCCAGCCGCGCCGCGCCTGCCGGGGCGACAATGGCAAAGCAGGCGTTATCCGGCAACGCGGCTGGCAGGCTCGGTAGTAAGGTTTCGGCACAGTTCATTGCGGCTCCTTGCAGCGCTTGGTACACAAACAAAAATGCCGATGCCGCCCTTCGGCGTGCATCGGCATGCGTGCCTCAGACCAGGCTCAGAGCTTGATCTTGGCTTCGTGGGCCTGCTGGTCAGCGTGGTACGAAGAACGCACCAGCGGGCCGGAGGCGACGTTCTTGAAGCCCATCTTGTAACCTTCCTCGGCGAACCAGGCGAAGGTGTCCGGGTGCACGAAACGCTGCACCGGCAGGTGGCTGCGCGACGGCTGCAGGTACTGGCCGAGGGTGAGCATGTCGATGTCATGCTCGCGCATGCGGTGCATCACTTCGATCACTTCCTCGTCGGTCTCGCCCAGGCCGAGCATCAGGCCCGACTTGGTCGGCACATGCGGGACCATCTGCTTGAACTTCTGCAGCAGGTCCAGCGACCAGTCGTAGTCCGAGCCCGGACGCGCAGCCTTGTACAGGCGCGGTACGGTTTCCAGGTTGTGGTTGAACACATCTGGCGGCTCTTGCGCGGTGATTTCCAGTGCGACGTCCATACGGCCACGGTAGTCCGGCACCAGGGTTTCCAGCTGCACGCCCGGCGACAGCGCGCGGATTTCGCGGATACAGTCGGCGAAGTGCTGGGCACCACCGTCACGCAGGTCGTCGCGGTCCACCGAGGTGATCACCACGTACTTCAGGCGCAGGTCGGCAATGGCGACAGCCAGGTTTTTCGGCTCATCCAGGTCCAGCGGCTTCGGCCGACCGTGGCCTACGTCACAGAACGGGCAACGACGGGTGCAGATGTCACCCATGATCATGAAGGTGGCGGTACCACCCGAGAAGCACTCGCCCAGGTTCGGGCAGGAAGCCTCTTCACACACGCTGTGCAGCTTGTGCTTGCGCAGCAGTTGCTTGATGCGGTCTACCTCGGGCGATACCGGAATACGCACGCGAATCCAGTCAGGCTTTTTCGGCAGCTCTTCGGTGGGGATGATCTTCACCGGGATGCGCGCCACCTTTTCGGCGCCACGCAGTTTTACCCCAGCTTCCACCTTCTTCGGCGCTGGGCGCGGGGTGACATCCTGGGTGGGTATCAGGTTCGGCACGGCTTCTTGCACAGTTGTCATATTCAGTCGATTCCGCCCGTGAGGGTCGTCTGCTCAGCGTAGTCGAGGTGCTTGACCAGCTGTCCGCGCAGCCTTGTCCTGACCTCGTCGAGTTCGATCGGACCTGCCAGGTCGCGCAGCTGGGTCATCGCCAGCCCCGCATAGCCGCAGGGGTTGATTCGGCGGAATGGCGCAAGGTCCATGTCCACGTTCAGGGCAAGGCCGTGGAACGAACGGCCGTTGCGAATTCGCAGGCCGAGGGAGGCGATTTTCGCTCCATCGACATAGACGCCCGGGGCGTCGGGCTTGGCAGAAGCCTGCACGTCGTAACTGGCGAGCAGGTCGACCAGCGTCTGCTCGATACGGCTGACCAGTTCGCGCACGCCAAAGCCCAGCCGGCGCACATCCAGCAGCAGGTAGGCCACCAACTGCCCGGGGCCATGGTAGGTCACCTGGCCGCCGCGGTCGGTCTGCACCACCGGGATATCGCCCGGCACCAGCAGGTGCTCGGCCTTGCCAGCCTGGCCTTGGGTGAAGACCGCGGGATGCTCGACCAGCCAGATTTCATCCTGGCTGTCCGGGGTGCGCTGCTCGGTGAAGCGACGCATGGCCTCCAGCACCGGTTCGTAGGGCTGCAGGCCAAGCTCGCGAAAACCGAGGCAGGCGGACATCAAAGCACCATTTTCACGATGCCGGTAGCGCGCAGGGCGCTGTTGATATCGTGCAGCTGGTTCTCGCTTTCGGCAACGATGTGCAATTGCACGGTGGTGTACTTGCCTTCCTTGCTCTGGCGCTCGGCCAGGGTGGAAAGGTCGACCTTGGCGTGCTTGCTGAGGATTTCGATCACGGTGTCCTTGAAGCCGACAACGGTATCGCCGATTACCTTGATCGGGTAATCGTCGCAAGGGAATTCGATTTTATGCGACTTGACGTCTGGTTCGCTCATGGCGGAAACGGCCTCGTAAGCCGTGGCAACAACAACGCCCCCGCGAGATACGCGGGGGCATGCAGGTCACGTATCAGTTGAACAACCCGTAGAAGAATAGACGGATGCTATCCCACATACGGCGGAAGAAACCACCTTCCTCGACGCCATCGAGGGCGATCAGGTCGGCACTGTGAACCACTTTCTCGTCCAGTTTGACTTCCACTTTGCCGATCACGTCACCTTTGGCGATGGGTGCGGTGAGCTGCGGGTTCATGGTCATCGAAGCCTGCAGGCGCTTCAATTGGCCTTTAGGCATAGTCATGGTCAGGTCGTCGGCCAGGCCAGCCTTGATCTGGCCGGTGGCGCCCTTCCAGACCGGTGCCTGGGTCAGCTCGGTGCCCTTCTGGTAGAAGGTCTGGGTTTCGAAGAAGCGGAAGCCATAGGTCAGCAGCTTCTGGGTTTCGGCAGCACGCGATTGCTCGCTGTTGGTACCGAACACCACGGCGATCAGGCGCTGGCCGTCGCGAACGGCCGACGCCACCATGCAGTAGCCGGCTTCGTCGGTGTGGCCGGTTTTCAGGCCATCGACGGTCTTGTCACGCCACAGCAGCAGGTTGCGGTTCGGCTGCTTGATGTTGTTCCAGAAGAATTCCTTCTGCGAATAGATGGCGTAGTGGGCCGGGTCGACGGTGATGATCGCACGGGCCAGGGTGGCCATGTCGTGCGCCGACGAATAGTGGTCCGGGTTCGGCAGGCCGGTCGGGTTCATGAAGTGGCTGTTGGTCATGCCCAGGTCGGCAGCCGTCTTGTTCATCATGTCGGCGAAGGCATCTTCGCTGCCGGCGATGTGCTCGGACAGGGCGACCGAAGCGTCGTTGCCGGACTGGATGATGATGCCGTGCAGCAGGTCGCTGACGGTCACCTGGCTGCCCACCTTGATGAACATGCGCGAACCGCCAGTACGCCAGGCGTTTTCGCTGACGGTGACCGGGTCGTTTTCACCGATCTGGCCACGGCGGATGTCCAGGGTGGCGATGTAGGCGGTCATCAGCTTGGTCAGGCTGGCCGGCGGCAGGCGCTCGTCACCGTTGTTCTCGACCAGCACGTTGCCGCTGGACGCGTCCATGAGTACGTAGGACTTGGCTGCCAGTTGCGGTGGTGCCGGCGTCATCTGCTCCGCCGCGAAGGCGGCAGGCGTGATCATCAGCAGTACAGGCAGGCAAAGTCGTTTGGCAAGGTTGGTGATGTTCATCCGTCTCTCGAAAATCGCTAATGGTCTGAGATGTTCCCTGGGCAAGATCGTGTGCCCAGCGCCAGTCAGTCTAGTTTTGTGGCCGTCGGCCTGGCCCACGAACGTGCGGCTTTATGTCGCTGCGGGCAAAAGCCGTCATTGTACATGGGCGCGCCCGGCAATTCATGACAAAACCGACAGTTTGGTGTTGCCTTCTTCGCGGGCGCGCCCGCTCCCACAGGGTTTCGCATAGCCCTGTGGGAGCGGGCGAGCCCGCGAAGAAAGCGACGCGGTCAGTCAGCTGTGACCAGCTTGGCCTGCCCCAAGTTCGCCAGGCGGATGCTGTCTTGTGCCTGCTGGATCTCGCCCTGGCTGCCAATCGGCCCCAGGCGTACGCGGTGCAGGGTTTGCTGGTTACGCACGATCGAGCTGATGAACACCGGCGCACTGACCATGGTGCTGAGCTTGGAGCGCAGCAGCTCGGCGGCGTCCGGGTTGGCAAAGGCGCCTACCTGCAGGAAGCTGCCGCCGTTGCCCGCCGGCACATTGTTGCCCCCCACCTGCACCGGCACCACCGGCGCCGCGTGCTGCTGCGGCGGTGGGGTCCATTGCTCGACACGCCCGGTGTTGGCCGGGATCGCCTGGGTCTGGGCTACCTGCGGTTCTTTCAGCACCATCGGCGGTGTCTGGCCACGCTGGGCCCACCACTGCTGCGGGTCGATGCCCTCGACGCGCACATGCGCGGTGCCGATCTCGGCATAACCGAGCTTTTTCGCCGCCGCATAGGACAGGTCGATGATACGGTCGGAATAGAACGGGCCACGGTCGTTCACCCGCAGGATCACGCTGCGACCGTTGGCCAGGTTGGTCACCCGCACATAGGCCGGCAGCGGCAGCGTCTTGTGCGCCGCGCTCATGCCGTACAGGTCATACAGCTCACCGTTGGCGGTGTTCTGCCCGTGGAACTTGGTGCCATACCACGATGCGGTGCCCTCGGCGCGGTAGTTGCGCGAGTCCTGCATCGGGTAGTAGGTCTTGCCCAGCACCGTGTACGGGTTGGCCTTGTAGTTGCCGGTGTGCACGGTTGGCGTGGCATCGGGGATCTTGTTCACATCCACGTCCCACCACGGTGCACCGTCCTTGTGTGCCCGGTTGATGTCCAGGCCTGGCTGGCTGCGCACGACGTTGCCACTGCTTTGCTGGGCCGGGCGATTGGAGGAGCAACTGGCCAGCACCACGCCAACGGCGAGGCAGGTGAGCAGCTTGAAAGAATTGGCAGAGATGATTGCGCGCATTACTTGACGCCCCGTACTTGAACCAGCTGTTCCGCAAGCTGATGCACCGCCATGGCATACATCACGCTGCGGTTGTAACGCGTGATCGCGTAGAAGTTCTTCAGGCCCACCCAGTACTCGGGGCCATTGTCACCTTCAAGGCGGAAAGCGGTAACCGGCAGATCATCGCGCAGCGAATCATGAACCGACCAGCCGAGCGTGCGCAACTCCCCGACGGTTTTCACAGGCTCGATGCCTGTGGTCAGGCCTTCGTCGGCGCGCGCGCCATCCACCCAGGCGCGGCTGACCACGCCACCACCGGCCACCCAGCCATGGCGCTTGAAGTAGCTGGCGACGCTGCCGATGGCATCGTCCGGGTTGTTCCAGATGTTGATGTGGCCGTCGCCGTCGAAGTCCACCGCAAAGTTACGGAAGCTGCTCGGCATGAACTGCGGCAGGCCCATGGCGCCGGCGTAGGAGCCTTTGAGCGTGAGCGGGTCGAGCTGTTCATCGCGGGCCAGCAACAGGAACTCGCGCAGTTCCTTGCGGAAGAATTCAGCCCGAGGCGGGTAGTCGAAGCCCAGGGTCGACAGGGCATCGATCACCCGGTAGTTGCCAGTGTTGCGGCCGAAGAACGTTTCCACACCGATGATGGCGACGATGTACTGTGCCGGCACGCCATATTCCTGTTCGGCGCGGGCCAGTACCGCCTCGTGCTGGCGCCAGAAGTCCACACCACGGGCGATACGCGCGTCGGTGAGGAACATCGGCCGGTAGTCCTTCCACGGCTTGACCCGTTCGGCCGGGCGCGAAATAGCGTCGAGGATCGACTGCTTTCGCTGCACGTCAGCGAACACGCCCATCAGCTGCTCAGGGGCAAAGCCATAGTCGCGGCTCATTTCGCCGACAAACCGGGCCACCTGCGGCGAGCCTTGGTAATCGCCGGCATGGGCCAGCTGTACAGCGCCGAACAGGCCCACCGCGCCGATCCACGGCGCACAACGGGCAGCCCAGTTACGCACTGCTTGCATGAAATTCTTCACCTTATTCAAACCTGTGCGATCCATTTGCGGTGCGTGTGGATCGACATCAGAACGCCAAACGCTGACAGCAGCGTCACCAACGATGTTCCGCCATAGCTGATAAACGGCAGCGGCACGCCCACCACGGGGAGAAGGCCGCTGACCATTCCGATATTGACGAACACGTATACAAAAAAGGTCATGGTCAGGCTGCCCGCGAGCAGCTTGCCGAACAGGGTCTGCGCCTGGGCTGTGATCATCAGGCCACGGCCGATCAGCAACAGATAGACAATCAGCAACAGGCAGATGCCGACCAGGCCGAATTCCTCGCCCAGTACGGCGATGATGAAGTCGGTGTGGCTTTCGGGCAAAAAGTCCAGGTGCGACTGGGTACCGAGCAGCCAGCCCTTGCCAAATACCCCGCCCGAGCCGATTGCGGCCTTGGACTGGATGATGTTCCAGCCCGTGCCCAACGGGTCGCTTTCCGGGTCGAGGAAGGTCAGTACGCGCTGCTTCTGGTAGTCGTGCATCACGAAGAACCACATCGCCACCGCCACCGGCACTGCCGCTGCCAGCACGCTGAGGATCCAGCGCCAGCGCAGGCCACCCATGAACAGCACGAAGGCACCGGAGGCAAGGATGAGCAGCGCCGTGCCCAGGTCGGGCTGGCGTACGATCAATATGAACGGCACGCCAATCAGCACAAGGCTGATGGCCACGTGCTTCAAATGCGGTGGCAAGGTGCGCTTGGACAGGTACCAGGCGATGGTCGCCGGCATGATGATTTTCATGAATTCCGAGGGCTGGAAGCGGATCACCCCGGGGATGTTGATCCAGCGCGTGGCGCCCATGGCGTTGTGGCCCATCACGTCCACCACCACCAGCAACAGCACACCGGTCAGGTAGGCCAGCGGCACCCAACGGGCCATGAAGCGTGGCTCGAGCTGGGCGATGACGAACATCGACACCAGGCCGATGCCGAACGAGGTGGCCTGCTTGAGCAGCAAGTCCCAGTTCTTGCCACTGGCCGAATACAGTACGAACAGGCTACCGGCCGCAAGGGTCAGCAGAATGACCAGCAAGGGGCCATCGACATGAATGCGCTGCAGAAAGCTGGCGCGCCGACGCATCACATCCTCGCTGGAGAGCATGCGATCGAAATTGTTCATCACAGGGCCGATTCCTGGGTCACGGTGGCAGGCGCGAACTCGGGCTTGAGCCGGCCGTTTTCGTCGAGCAGCCAGGCGTCCATGATCTGGCGTACCACGGGGGCAGCAACACCAGAGCCGGACTCACCGTTCTCGACCATCACCGAGACCACGATTTTCGGGTCATCGGCCGGGGCAAAGGCGACGAACAGGGCGTGGTCGCGGTGGCGCTCCTGGAGCTTGTTGCGGTCGTACTTCTCACCCTGCTTGATCGCCACCACCTGGGCGGTACCGCTCTTGCCGGCAATGCGGTACTGGGCGCCGGCTGCCGCCTTGCGCGCGGTACCGCGGGCGTTGTGCATCACCTGCTCCATGCCGTGGGTGACCTTGGCCCAGTCGGACTTGTCACGCAGCACGATGTTGTCCATGGGGTTTTCGTCCACCGGCGGCTGGCCTTCGATGGTCTTGGCCAGGTGCGGGCGGTTCCACACGCCCTTGTTGGCGATCAATGCCGTGGCCTGGGCCAGTTGCAGTGGTGTGGCCTGCATGTAGCCCTGGCCGATGCCGAGAATCAGGGTCTCACCCGGGAACCAGGCCTGGCGGCGCGTGGCACGCTTCCATTCACGCGATGGCATCAACCCGGCAGACTCCTCGAACATGTCGAGGGAAACCCGCTGGCCGATACCAAACTTGTTCATGTAGCTGGACAGCCGATCGATGCCCATCTTGTGCGCAAGGTCATAGAAGTAGGTGTCGTTGGACCGCATGATCGCGGTGTCCAGATCGACCCAGCCGTCGCCGGAGCGGTTCCAGTTACGGTATTTGTGGTCATAGTTGGGCAACTGGTAGTAGCCCGGGTCGAACACCCGGCTGCTGGCGTTGACCACCCCACTGTCCAGGCCGGCAATCGCCACGGCCGGCTTGATGGTCGAACCCGGCGGGTACAGGCCACGCAGCACGCGGTTGAACAGCGGCCGGTCTATCGAGTCGCGCAGTTCGGCATAGGCCTTGAAGCTGATGCCCGTCACGAACAGGTTGGGGTCGAAACTTGGCTGGCTAACCATCGCCAGCACCTCGCCAGTACGCGGGTCGAGCGCCACCACTGCGCCACGCCGCCCGCCCAGCGCGGCTTCGGCGGCTTCCTGCAGCTTGATGTCCAGGCTCAGTACGATGTCCTTGCCAGGTTTCGGGTCGGTGCGCTTGAGCACCCGCAGCACACGGCCACGGGCGTTGGTCTCGACTTCCTCGTAGCCGACCTGGCCGTGCAAGGCGTCTTCGTAGAAGCGCTCGATGCCGGTCTTGCCGATATGGTGGGTGCCGCTGTAGTTCACCGGGTCGAGGGTTTTCAGCTCTTTCTCGTTGATGCGCCCCACATAACCCACCGAATGAGCGAAATGCGCACCCTGCGGATAATGCCGCACCAGCTGGGCAACCACTTCCACACCTGGCAGGCGGAACTGGTTTACCGCCACCCGGGCGATCTGCTCTTCATTCAGCTCGAACAGGATCGGCACGGGCTCGAAAGGCCTACGGCCCTGACGCATGCGCTTTTCGAACAACGCGCGGTCGTCGGCAGTCAGCTCCAGCACTTCGACGATGGTATCCAGCACTTCTTGCCAGTTACCCGCACGTTCGCGGGTCATCGACAGACTGAAGCTGGGCCGGTTGTCGGCAACGATCACCCCGTTGCGGTCGAAAATCAGCCCGCGAGTCGGCGGAATCGGCTGCACATGCACCCGGTTGTTCTCCGACAGCGTCGAGTGGTAGTCGTACTGGATGATCTGCAGGTAATACAGCCGCGCGATCAGCACACAAATAAGCAGCATGATCGCCACCGCGCCGACCACGACGCGGTTGCGCACCAGGCGGGCGTCTTTCTCGTGGTCCTTGAGACGGATCGGCTGCGACATCGGACTGCTTACAGGCTCATTTGTGGTAAGGGTGCCCGGACAACACGGTCCAGGCGCGGTAGATCTGCTCGCCGATGAGTATCCTTACCAACGGGTGCGGCAGGGTCAGCGGCGACAGCGACCAGCGTTGCTCGGCGCGCGCACAGACCTCAGGCGCAAGGCCCTCCGGGCCCCCCACCATCAAATTCACCGTGCGCGCATCCAGGCGCCAGCGGTCCAGCTCGGTCGCCAGCTGCTCGGTACTCCAGGGCTTGCCATGGACCTCGAGGGTGACAATGCGTTCCCCAGGCTGCACCTTGCTCAGCATGGCTTCGCCCTCCTGACGGATCAGGCGGGCGACGTCGGCATTCTTGCCACGGGTGTTCAGCGGGATTTCCACCAGCTCCAGCGACAGCTCGGCAGGCAGGCGCTTGGCATATTCATGCCAGCCTTCCTCGACCCACTTCGGCATGCGCGAGCCGACCGCAATCAGGCGCAAACGCACAGCGCTGCCCTTATTCGCGGTCTTTGAGCTTGTCGGAGTACTCGTGAGCGTGGTCCGGGCTGTGGTGCTTGCCATCGGCAGCACGGCTTTGCTCGGCACCCTGCCACAGGCGCTCCAGGTCGTAGAACTGGCGGGCAGCGGCAGTCATCATGTGCACGATGACGTCGTTCAGGTCCAGCAGCACCCAGTCGCTGTCGCCCTTGCCTTCTTCACCCAGTGGTTGGGCGCCCTTGGCCTTCACGGCTTCGCGAACCTTTTCCAGCATCGCGTTGATCTGGCGGTTGGAGGTACCGGTGGCAATGATCATGTAGTCGGTCAGGCTGTGCTTTTCGCGCACGTCGATGACCTGGATGTCCTGGGCCTTGACGTCTTCCAGCGCTGCCTTGGTCAGGGCGACCAGTTCTTCGCCGTAAATTTTCTGCTTGGTCATATAAAACTCGTTCAACTCGTTGGATGAGGCGCCAGAGGCACCGTCAGTTGGGCGCACGATACAGTTCGTGCGCCTCGATGTAGGCCAGTACGGCGTCCGGCACCAGGAACCTCACCGATTTGCCGCTGGCCAGCAGCTGTCGGATCTGTGTAGCCGACACCGCAAGCGGCGTCTGCCAGACGAACGAAATATTTCCCGCCGGGCCGGACATGGCGGCAGGATCGCTCTCCGAGCGCGCAGCCAGCAGGTTGCGCAGCTCGTCAGGGGGTTCTACGTCGGCATCCGGGCGTTGCAGCACCAGGATGTGACAGTGTTGCAGCAGTTCTTCCCAGCGGTGCCAGGTAGGGAGGCCACAGAAGGCATCCCAGCCCAGCACCAGGAACAGCTGGTCGTTGTCGGCCAGTTCGGCGCGGATCGACTCCAGCGTATCGATGGTGTACGACGGTTTGTCACGCGCAAGCTCGCGGGCATCGACGCTCAGGCAGGCAACGCCTTGCACCGCTTCACGCACCATGGCCAGGCGATCCTCGGCGGCCACCTGCGGGGTATCGCGGTGCGGCGGCCGGGCGTTGGGCAACAGGCACAACTCGTCCAGCCCCATGAACTCGGCCACTTCCAGCGCGCTGCGCAGGTGGCCGATGTGCACGGGGTCGAAGGTGCCGCCTAGAATGCCGATGCGCCGGACTGCCTGGGCTTTGCTCAACTCAGCACGACCCCTGGCCGCGCAGCTGGCCATCGCCGATGACCACGTACTTCTCGCAGGTCAGGCCTTCCAGGCCGACCGGGCCACGGGCATGCAGCTTGTCGGTGGAAATGCCGATTTCCGCACCCAGGCCGTACTCGAAGCCGTCGGCGAAGCACGTCGGGGTGTTGAGCATGACCGACGCCGAGTCGACTTCAGCCATGAACTGGCGGGCTTCGCCCTGGTGCTCGCTGATGATCGAGTCGGTGTGGTGCGAGCCATAGTGGTTGATGTGCTCGATGGCCTGGTCCAGGCCGTCCACGACGCGGATCGACAGGATCGCGTCCAGGTACTCGGTGTGCCAGTCGTCTTCGCTGGCCGGTTTGGCTTCGATCAGCGCGCGGGTACGCTCGCAGCCACGCAACTCCACGCCCTTCTCCTGGAAGCGGCGGGCCATTTCCGGCAGGAAGCGCTCGGCCACCTGCTGGTCGACCAGCAGGGTTTCCATGGCGCCACAGATGCCATAACGGTAGGTCTTGGCGTTGAAGGCCACGTTCCAGGCCTTGTCCAGGTCGGCATGCTGGCTGACGTAGACGTGGCAGATGCCGTCCAGGTGCTTGATGACCGGCACCCGGGCATCGCGGCTGATGCGTTCGATCAGGCCACGGCCGCCGCGCGGCACGATGACGTCGACGAACTGCGGCATGCTGATCAGCGCACCCACGGCTTCACGGTCAGTGGTCTCGACCACTTGAACCACGGCTGCCGGCAGGCCGGCTTCAGCAAGGCCACGCTGGATGCAGGTGGCGATGGCGCGGTTGGAATGGATGGCTTCGGAGCCGCCGCGCAGGATGGTCGCGTTACCCGACTTCAGGCACAGGCTGGCGGCATCGATGGTCACGTTCGGGCGCGATTCGTAGATGATCCCGATCACCCCCAGCGGTGTGCGCATCTTGCCGACCTGAATGCCCGATGGGCGGTAGCTCATGTCGCGAATCGCACCGACCGGGTCCGGCAGGCTGGCCACCTGGCGCAGGCCGGTGATCATGCCGTCGATGCGTGCCGGGGTCAGCGCCAGGCGGTCGAGCAACGCCGGCTCCAGACCATTGGCGCGGCCGGCGGCCAGGTCCTGTTCGTTGGCGGCAGTCAGCTCGGCACGGGCAGCATCCAGCGCATCGGCGGCGGCTTGCAGGGCGCGGTTCTTCTGCGCGGTGCTGGCACGGCCGATCACCCGGGAAGCCTCACGGGCAGCGCGACCCAAGCGGGTCATATAGTCAAGAACGGACTCAGTCATGGGTTCGGTGTCTTGGCGAAGGGGAAATCGGCTGATTATAACTGCCGCGCAGGTGTACGCCCAGCGGCGGGTGGCGGATGGTAGAAAATGGTCGGGGGCAATGCGTAGGAAAGATGTAACCGGGGTTATCGAAAAATCAATCTCCTGTTGTGGCCCTTTCGCGGGCAAGCCCGCGCCTACAAGGATTTGCGAGCACTTGCAGGCGCGAACTTGCTCGCGAATGCAGCCACGCAACGCCCAACAGGTTCAGCCTCGATTAAGCCATTCATTGCTATCATCCCGCCTCCCCAGCCACGAACCGCCCGCATGCCAGCCCTGCCCGACAGCTTTTTCGACCGCGACGCCCAGACCCTGGCCAAAGCCCTGCTCGGCAAGGTTATCCGCCATCGCCACGGCGACCTGTGGCTTGCCGCGCGCATCATCGAGACCGAGGCTTACTACCTCGCCGACAAAGGCAGCCACGCCTCGCTCGGCTACACCGAAAAGCGCAAAGCGCTGTTCCTCGATGGCGGGCACATCTACATGTACTACGCCCGCGGCGGCGACTCGCTGAATTTCAGCGCTCACGGGCCGGGCAACGCGGTGCTGATCAAGTCCGCCTATCCTTGGCAGGATGCCCTTTCAGGCCCCAACAGCCTGGCGCAGATGCAACTGAACAACCCCGATGCCAGCGGCCAGCTGCGCCCGGATGAGCGTCTGTGCGCGGGCCAGACCCTGCTATGCCGGGCTCTGGGCCTGAAAGTGCCGCACTGGGACGCCCAGCGCTTCGACGCCGAGCGGCTGTACGTGGACGATTGCGGCAACGCCGTACCACGGGTCATCCAGGCCGCGCGCCTGGGCATCCCGCACGGGCGTGACGAACACCTGCCCTACCGTTTCGTCGATGCCGAATACGCCCGCTTCTGCACGCGGAACCCGTTACGCCGCGGCCAAGTCGAAGGCCGGGACTTCTTCATTCACGAACAAGGAAGCTGAACATGGGCCAATGGCTCGACAGCCTGACCGGCTGGCTAAGCGCCAACCCACAGTGGCTTGGCCTGGCGATTTTCCTGGTGGCCTGCATCGAATGCCTGGCCATCGCCGGCATCATCGTGCCGGGCACCGTGCTGCTGTTCGCCGTCGCGGTACTGGCCGGCAGTGGCGCCTTCAGCCTGGGGGAAACCTTGCTGCTGGGCTTTCTTGGCGGCCTTTTGGGTGATGCGCTGTCGTATACGGTGGGCAAGTACTTCCACCAGAACATCCGCCGCCTGCCCTTACTGCGCCACCACCCGGAATGGATTGGCAGCGCAGAGACCTACTTCCAGCGTTATGGCATTGCCAGCCTGCTGGTAGGCCGGTTTATCGGCCCTCTGCGACCGATGCTGCCGATGGTGGCCGGCATGTTCGACATGCCCCTGCCGCGCTTCATCGCCGTCAGCCTGGTGGCCGGCGCCGGCTGGTCGGTCGCCTACCTGCTGCCCGGTTGGGCCACTGGCGCAGCCATGCGCCTACCGCTGCCGGAAGGCTTCTGGCTGGATGCGGGCATCATCGCCGGCACCCTGGCCGTGCTGATCGGCCTTAGCCTCAACAGCAGCCTGCGTGACCAGCGCCACGGCACCCGGCTGGTTGCCGGCCTCAGTTTCATCGCCCTGGCCGGGATATTTATCGGCTGGCCTTACCTGCATGAGTTCGATCAAGGCGTGATGACACTGGTCCAGGAACACCGCAGCCAGGCCATCGATGGCACCGTGGTCCTGGTGACGCGGCTGGGTGACTTCCGTACCCAGTTCTTCCTTGGCGGGCTGCTGACAGGCCTGTTGCTGCTTGCCCGGCAGTGGCGACACGCCCTGTTCGCTGCCGGCGCCCTGATGGGCACGGCGATTGCCAACGGCACACTCAAATGGCTGTTCGCCCGGGCACGGCCAGAAGTGCTGACCGACCCGCTGACCAGCTACAGCATGCCCAGCGGGCACAGTTCGGCGTCGTTTGCGTTCTTTCTGGTGATGGCCGTGCTGGCGGGGCGTGGGCAGCCGCCGAGGATGCGCCTGACCTGGGTGATGCTGGGTTGCATTCCGGCCCTGGCGATTGCCCTGTCGCGGGTTTACCTGGGGGCTCACTGGCCGACAGACATCCTGGCCGGGGCGCTGCTGGCGTGCTGCGTGTGTGCGCTTAGCCTGACCCTGGTACAACGGCGCCAGACACTGCCAGCCTTGCCGCAGCGGGCGTGGTGGCTGGTGTTGCCGGCCTGCGTGGCGCTGCTGGCATTCTTCGCCATGCATGCGCTGCCGCAGGCTTTGCTTCGATACCAATATTGATGTAGCCAGTCCCCTCAGGCAAACAGTTCGCCCTGAATCCGCTCCAGCAGCTTCTGGATCTCCCCCAGCCGCTGCTGCGGCGAGTCAAGGGTCAGCAGATCCAGCTTGTCCTCTTCCATGAACGGCAGCAGGTACGCCAGCTGATTGGACAGCGCCTGCCGCCCGTCCACTGGCCTCGGCATGTCCAGCGCTTCGACCATCGGGTGCTCACCCAGCGCCACCAGCAGCGCCAACAGGTCGTCGTCCGCCTCCAGCAACGGGCTGTCCGCCTGCTCCGGCAACCATTGCACCTGCCCTACCAGCAACTGGTCCTTCTGCACTTCGGTGCTGTCGAGGTTGAAGCGCCGCACACCTTCGACGCGAATACCCAGCAACCCGTTGTCTTGCTGGACGAAGTCGCGGATGACCGCCTCACAGCCAATCGAGGCGACCATCGGCGGTGCCTTGCCAACCTGCTCGCCCTCAAGGATGCACACCACACCAAAACCTTCGCCCTGCTTCATGCAGCGGCTTATCATGTCCAGGTAGCGCGCCTCGAAAATCTGCAAATCGAGAAAGCAGCCAGGAAACAGCACGGTATTGAGCGGAAACAGCGGTAGCGTCATCACAAGTCCTCAAGCCACCAGGCTGACCGCCAGCGGCAGGAACACCGCCGTGGCCACGCCCATCAGGCTCATCGCCAGCGCGGCAAAGGCGCCGCATTCGTCACTTTCCTGCAGGGCCACCGAAGTGCCCACCGCGTGCGCGGTCACGCCCAGCGACATGCCTCGCGCCTCAGGGCTGTGCACCCCGAAGCGGCTCAGCAGTGCCGGACCGAAGATGGCCCCGATCACCCCGGTAATCAATACGAACACCGCAGCCAAGGCCGCCACGCCACCAATCTGTTCGGCCACCAGCATGGCGATCGGCGAGGTAACGGACTTCGGCGCCATGGTCATCAGGATCATGTGTTCGGCACCGAACCACCAGCCCAGCAACAGGCAGCACAGGGTGGCGAACAGGCCTCCGACTACCAGCGTAGTAAATGTGGGCCAGAACAGTTGGCGGATACGCCGCAGGTTGAGATAGAGCGGCACAGCCAGGGCGACGGTGGCAGGCCCCAGCAGGATGTTCATGATTTCGGTGCTTTTGCGGTACTCGCTGTAGTCGATACCGCACAGCAGCAATACGCCGATTACCAGCAACATCGAAACCAGCACCGGCTGCAGGAAGATCCAGCGGGTCTTTTCGTAGGCCGCCAGCACAACCTGGTAGGCCCCGAGCGTAATGCCGATACCGAACAACGGGTGATGGACGACTGCGTCAAGCGCGCCTTGCCAGTCGAGCATCATGGCTGCTCCTCACGTTTGCCCTGGCGCTGGATGAGCTTTTGCATCAGCACCCCGACAAACACCAGCGTCACCAGGCAGGAAATCAGCAAGGCTCCGGCAATGGCCCAGAAATCAGCGGCAATGTCCTTGGCATACACCATTACCCCTACCGCCGGCGGCACCAGCAACAGCGGCAGGTAGCGCAGCAGGCTACTGGCGGCCTCGTTCAACGGCTTGCCCACCTCACCGCGAGCCATGAGAAAGAACAACAGCAGCAACAGGCCAATAATCGGCCCCGGCAAAACCGGCACCAACAGGTGATTGATCGCCGTCCCCAGCAGCTGGAACAGCACCAGCCAGGTCAAACCACGCAACAGCATAAGCATCTCCCTCGGGCATGGTGGCCATTATAAGCACGCCCGGCTATAGACCGATATTCGCCGAAAAGCGGGCAACTTGACTGAAACGGTTAGCCGTGCTGATCTTGCACTTTCGTACCAACTGACAACCTGGAGAGTCCGCGATGCCCTATGTACCGGTTACAGAGCTTTCGCAGTACGTTGGTAAGGAACTGGGCCGCTCTGCCTGGCTCAAGATCGACCAGCAGCGCATCAACCTGTTCGCCGAGGCAACCGGCGATTTCCAGTTCATTCATGTCGACCCTGAGAAGGCGGCAAAAACACCGTTTGGTGGCACAATTGCCCACGGTTTCCTGACGTTGTCGCTGATTCCCAAGCTGATCGAGGACATCCTGGTCCTGCCGCAAGGGCTGAAGATGGTGGTGAACTATGGGCTGGACAGCGTCAGGTTCATTCAGCCGGTCAAGGTCGACAGCCAGGTGCGTTTGAAGGTGGACCTGGCCGAGGTGACCGAGAAAAAGCCGGGGCAATGGTTGCTGAAGGCGATTGCCACGCTGGAAATAGAAGGTGAAGAGAAGCCGGCTTATATAGCTGAGTCGCTCTCGCTCTGTTTCGTCTGATGCATCACGACCTCTGTGGGAGCGGGCATGCCCGCGAAGCAGGCACCGCGGTGGATGGCACGGGCTTCGCCCGTGTTCGCGGGCGCGCCCGCTCCCACAGGGTCCGTACCAGGCCTTCTCTACAAACCTTCCGTACTCGCGTAAACTGCCAGCCTTCGCGCAGCCTAGGGCTGCCCCTGTCGATTTACCAAAGGTGCCCGCCATGCCCTGGCTGCAAGTACGCCTGGCCATCAGCCCGGAACAAGCCGAAACCTACGAAGACGCCCTGCTTGAAGTAGGCGCCGTCTCGGTCACGTTCATGGACGCCGAAGATCAACCGATCTTCGAGCCAGACCTCAACACCACCCCGCTGTGGTCGCACACTCACCTGCTGGCGCTGTTCGAGGCCGATGCCGACCCTGAGCAAGTGTTCGCCCACCTGCGCCTGCTGACCGGCGCCGAGCTGCCCGAACACCAGGCCGAAGTGATCGAGGACCAGGACTGGGAACGCAGCTGGATGGACAACTTCCAGCCGATGCGTTTCGGCCAACGCCTGTGGATCGTACCAAGCTGGCACGATGCCCCGGAAAAGGACGCCGTCAACCTGCTGCTCGACCCGGGCCTGGCCTTCGGCACCGGCACCCACCCCACCACCGCCTTGTGCCTGGAGTGGCTGGATGCCCAGCAAATGGAAGGCACCCAGGTGCTGGACTTCGGCTGTGGCTCGGGCATCCTGGCCATTGCCGCGCTGCTGCTGGGCGCCCGTGAAGCAGTCGGCACCGACATCGACGTGCAGGCCATCGAAGCCTCGCGCGACAATGCCCAGCGCAACGGCATTGCCGATGAAAAGCTGGCGCTGTACCTGCCCGAGCATATGCCGGCCATGCAGGCCGACGTGCTGGTCGCCAACATCCTGGCCGGCCCGCTGGTATCGCTGGCGCCGCAGTTGTCCGGCCTGGTCCGCCCAGGTGGCCTGCTGGCCCTGTCGGGCATCCTCGCCGAGCAGGGCGAAGAGGTGGCTGCCGCCTACGCTGCCGACTTCGAGCTGGACCCGATCGTCGTACGCGACGGCTGGGTGCGCATCAGTGGTCGCCGCCGTTAAGCGGGCCTAGAATAGTCTTCTGCACAGCTCCCGGATTGCCGCATGACCGACAGTTTCGTCACCCAGTGCCCGCATTGCCAGACCAGCTTTCGCGTCACCCACCACCAGTTGAGCGTGGCTCGCGGTGTGGTGCGCTGCGGTCACTGCTTGCAGGTGTTCAATGCCGCCAAGCAGTTGCTGGAGCAGAACCGCGCCAATGCACCGGTGGCGCCTGCGCCAGTACCCGCTGTGCCGGCCGAACCGCTGATCGAACAGGCGGTCACCCCTGAGCCCGCCATCGAAGTACGCAACGATAGCCCTGACGATGCCTGGGCGCTTACCGCCCAGGCCCTGGATGAGCTTGACCTCGACAAGGAACTGGAGCGCCTGGAACGTCGTGGCCAACCGGCACCCACACGCCCGGCCAACCTGGATGGCGGGCTGCAGGCAAGGCGCGACGAGCTGCACCCGGACGAGCACGCAGACAACCTGTTCGGCACAGCCACCGACGAGCCCTTTGAACCCCAACAGCCGGCAGAAGCCGCCCCGGTGCTGTTGGAGCCGGAGCCCCTGGCGCTGGACCTGGAACCGGCACCCGGCGAGCGCACCGAACCGACCCTGGGCAGCAACCTTGACCTGGAGATCGATGACGAGCCGCCCGTCCACCGCGCGCCCGAAATCGATGAGCAGCCTGCCTTCAGCGAGCCACTGCGCGCCAGCGATGACGAAATACCGGAAAAAGGCCTGAGCGCCCGCGACGATGAGCCGCTGGCGCTGCACCTGTCGGCCCGCGACGACGAACCCGACGAGCCCCTACCCGGCGACCGCCTTGAACCAGGCCTTGCCAGTAAACCCGAGCGCCCGGCACGCAAGGAACCGCTGGTCGATGTGGTCGACGACCCGCTGCAGCTGGGCTGGGAAAAACCCGCCCCCAACTGGGGCAAGCGTTTGTTGTGGGGTTTTCTGACCTTGCTGGCTGCTGGCCTGCTGGCCTTCCAGTACGTCTGGTTCCACTTCGACGAGATGGCCCGCCAGGACCAGTACCGGCCAATCTTCCAGCAGATCTGCCCGATGGTCGGTTGCCAGGTGCCCACCCGCGTCGATATTGCACGCATCAAGAGCAGCAACCTGGTAGTGCGCAGCCACCCCGACTTCAAGGGTGCACTGATCGTCGATGCGATCATCTACAACCGCGCCCCCTTCTCCCAGCCGTTCCCGCTGCTGGAGCTGCGTTTTGCCGACCTCAATGGCCAGCTGATCGCCAGCCGTCGCTTCAAGCCCAGCGAGTACCTGTCGGGCGAATTGGCCGGGCGTGGCGACATGCCCAGCCAGACGCCGATCCATATCGCCCTGGACATCCTCGACCCGGGACCGAAGGCCGTCAACTACAGCCTGAGCTTCCGTTCTCCAGAGTAATCGCAAATCCCAGTGGGAGCGGGCATGCCCGCGAACACGGGCGAAGCCCGTGCCATACAATGCGTCGCCTGCTTCGCGGGCACGCCCGCTCCCACAGAGGGGCAGCGCCTGGCCCGCACCAAAAGTCATAAGCCGACAACTGTTCAGATTTTATCCAAATCCATCTTTATCCGGTCACCGAGAGCGGGTATCATGCCAACCCTTTTTCGAACTCCAAGATTCGGCCCCACAACAGGGATCACCTATGTCGGCGGTACGCATCGGCCAATACACACTACGTAACAACCTGATCCTCGCGCCCATGGCCGGGGTCACGGACCAGCCTTTTCGTACACTTTGCCAGCGCCTGGGCGCGGGCATGGTGGTGTCGGAAATGGTCAGCAGCGACATGAGCCTGTGGAACAGCCGCAAGTCGAGCCTGCGCCGCATCCATGAAGGTGATCCCGAGCCACGCTCGGTGCAGATCGCCGGCGGTGATGCGCAGATGATGGCAGCGGCGGCAAAGGCCAACGTCGAAGCGGGCGCCCAGATCATCGATATCAACATGGGCTGCCCGGCAAAAAAAGTCTGCAACAAAGCTGCAGGCTCTGCTTTATTGAGAGATGAAGCCTTGGTCCACGAAATCCTCCACGCCGTTGTCGGCGCCGTGGATGTTCCGGTGACCCTGAAGATCCGCACCGGTTGGGACCGGGCGAACAAGAACGGCCTGAACGTGGCGAAGATCGCCGAACAGGCCGGCATCCAGGCGCTGGCGGTGCATGGCCGCACACGCGCCGACCTGTACACCGGCGAAGCCGAATACGACACCATCGCTGCCATCAAACAGGCGGTGTCGATCCCGGTTTTTGCCAACGGCGATATCACTTCGCCAGAAAAGGCCCGGGCGGTGCTGGATGCCACCGGGGTCGACGGCCTGTTGATCGGCCGCGCCGCCCAAGGGCGGCCGTGGATCTTTCGCGAGATCGAGCATTACCTGCGCACTGGCGAACACCTGCCAGCGCCGCAGCTGGACGAAGTGGAACGCATCCTGCTGGAGCACCTGGCCGCGCTGCATGCCTTCTATGGCGATGTGATGGGCGTACGTATCGCCCGCAAGCACGTTGGCTGGTACCTGGCAACACGACCCGGCGGCAAGGAGTTTCGCTCCCGGTTCAACGCTTTGGAAGACACACAAGCGCAGTGCGCCAACGTTCGCGCGTTTTTCAGTGAACGTCGACAGAGCCTTGAGACAGAGGACGGACAAGGGGTGGCCGCATGACGATGATGACCGAGACATTTGTGAGTGGAACAACGCCCGTGAGCGACAACGCCAACCTGAAACAGCACCTCAACACGCCGAGCGAAGAGGGCCAGACCCTTCGCGACAGCGTCGAGAAGGCGCTGCACAACTACTTCGCCCACCTGGAAGGCGCGACCGTGACGGACGTGTACAACCTGGTGCTCTCCGAAGTCGAGGCGCCCCTGCTCGAATGCGTGATGAACTACGTGAAGGGCAACCAGACCAAGGCCAGCGAGATGCTCGGGCTGAACCGAGGCACCCTGCGCAAGAAGCTCAAGCAGTACGACTTGCTGTAAGCCAGAATCCCAACCAGAAAAGGCGGCTCCCTGAACAGAGGCGCCTTTTTTGCTGACTCCACCGCGTTATTGGAACCCGAAATGACCGACCAGACTACCCGCCTGCCAGTCCGCCGCGCCCTGATCAGCGTCTCCGACAAGACCGGTATCCTCGAATTCGCCCGTGAGCTGCAACAGCTCGGTGTCGAGATCCTGTCCACCGGCGGCACCTACAAGCTGCTCAAGGACAACGGCGTGAACGCGGTGGAAGTGGCCGACTACACCGGCTTCGCCGAAATGATGGATGGCCGTGTCAAGACCCTGCACCCGAAGATCCACGGCGGCATCCTCGGCCGTCGCGGCACCGACGACGCCATCATGAACGAGCACGGCATCAAGCCGATCGACCTGGTCGCGGTCAACCTGTACCCGTTCGAAGCTACCATTTCCAAGCTTGGCTGTGACCTGCCGACCGCTATCGAGAACATCGACATCGGCGGCCCGACCATGGTCCGTTCGGCTGCCAAAAACCACAAAGACGTGGCCATCGTGGTCAACGCCAGCGACTACGCCGGTATCGTCGAAGGCCTTAAAGCCGGTGGCCTGACCTACGCCCAGCGCTTCGACCTGATGCTCAAGGCGTTCGAGCACACTGCCGCCTACGACGGCATGATCGCCAACTACATGGGCACCATCAACCAGGCCAAGGACACCCTGAGCACTGAAGACCGCAGCGAATTCCCGCGCACCTTCAACAGCCAGTTCGTCAAGGCCCAGGAAATGCGTTACGGCGAGAACCCGCACCAGAGCGCGGCGTTCTACGTAGAAGCCAAGAAAGGCGAAGCCAGCATTTCCACCGCCATCCAGCTGCAAGGCAAGGAGCTGTCGTTCAACAACGTGGCCGACACCGACGCCGCGCTGGAGTGCGTGAAGAGCTTCGTCAAGCCGGCTTGCGTCATCGTCAAGCACGCCAACCCGTGCGGCGTGGCCGTTGTGCCTGAAGACGAAGGCGGCATCCGCAAGGCCTACGACCTGGCCTATGCCACCGACACCGAGTCGGCATTCGGCGGCATCATTGCCTTCAACCGCGAGCTGGACGGCGAAACCGCCAAGGCCATCGTCGACCGCCAGTTCGTCGAAGTGATCATCGCGCCGAAAATTTCCCAGGCTGCCCGTGAAGTGGTTGCCGCCAAGCAGAACGTACGCCTGCTTGAGTGCGGCGAGTGGCCTGCCGAGCGCGCTGCCGGTTGGGACTTCAAGCGCGTCAACGGTGGCCTGCTGGTGCAGAGCCGCGATATCGGCATGATCACCGCCGATGACCTGAAAATCGTCACCAAGCGCGCCCCGACCGAGCAAGAAATTCACGACCTGGTATTCGCCTGGAAAGTGGCCAAGTTCGTCAAGTCCAACGCCATCGTCTACGCCAAGCAGCGCCAGACCATCGGCGTAGGCGCTGGCCAGATGAGCCGCGTCAACTCCGCCCGCATTGCTGCAATCAAGGCCGAGCATGCTGGCCTGCAGGTGCAGGGCGCGGTCATGGCCTCGGACGCGTTCTTCCCGTTCCGTGATGGCATCGACAATGCGGCTAAAGTGGGTATCAGCGCCGTGATCCAGCCGGGTGGTTCGATGCGCGATGCCGAGGTGATTGCTGCCGCTGATGAAGCTGGCATTGCAATGGTCTTTACTGGCATGCGCCACTTCCGCCACTAATTACGCGGATCCCGAGGCGAGCCGAGGTTCTGTGGGAGCGGGCGTGCCCGCGAATACGATGGTGCATTCACCGACGCATTCGCGGGCACGCCCGCTCCCACAAGGTTCGTCACTCGCCTTGAGATCAACTGAATCGAGGTTTTGACATGAAAGTTTTGATCATCGGCAGCGGCGGCCGTGAGCACGCCCTGGCCTGGAAAGTCGCCCAGGACCCACGCGTCGAGAAAGTTTTCGTTGCCCCGGGCAACGCCGGCACCGCCATTGAAGCCAAGTGCGAAAACGTCGCCATCGACGTCTGCGCGCTGGAGCAACTGGCCGACTTCGCCGAGAAGAACGTCGACCTGACCATCGTCGGCCCTGAAGCACCGCTGGTCATCGGCGTGGTGGACCTGTTCCGCAGCCGTGGCCTGGACTGCTTCGGCCCAACCAAGGGCGCGGCCCAGCTGGAAGGTTCCAAGGCCTTCACCAAGGACTTCCTGGCACGCCACAAGATCCCGACCGCCGACTACCAGAACTTCACCGAAATCGAGCCTGCACTTGCCTACCTGCAAGAGAAAGGCGCACCGATCGTGATCAAGGCCGACGGCCTGGCTGCGGGCAAAGGCGTGATCGTCGCCATGACCCTCGAAGAAGCCGAAGCCGCCGTGCGTGACATGCTGGCCGGTAACGCCTTTGGTGAAGCCGGTTCGCGTGTGGTGATCGAAGAGTTCCTCGACGGCGAGGAAGCCAGCTTCATCGTCATGGTCGACGGCCACAACGTGCTGCCCATGGCCACCAGCCAGGACCACAAGCGCGTCGGCGACCAGGACACCGGCCCGAACACCGGCGGTATGGGTGCCTACTCCCCTGCCCCGGTGGTCACCGCCGACGTGCACCAGCGTGTGATGGACCAGGTCATCTGGCCGACCGTGCGCGGCATGGCCGAGGAAGGCAACGTCTACACCGGCTTCCTCTACGCGGGCCTGATGATCGACAAGGCGGGCAACCCCAAAGTCATCGAGTTCAACTGCCGCTTCGGCGACCCAGAGACCCAGCCGGTCATGCTGCGCCTGGAGTCGAGCCTGGTGCTGCTGATCGAAGCCGCCTTCGCCAAGGCGCTGGACAAGGTCGAAGCCCAGTGGGACCCGCGCCCAAGCCTGGGCGTGGTGCTGGCAGCTGGAGGTTACCCGGGCGACTACGCCAAGGGCGACGCCATCAGCGGCCTGGACGCTGCGGCCAAGATCGAAGGCAAGGTGTTCCATGCCGGTACTTCGCTCAAGGATGGCCAAGTGGTCACCAACGGCGGTCGCGTTTTGTGTGCCACTGCCATGGGCAGCACCGTCGCTGACGCGCAGCAGCAGGCTTACCGTCTGGCCAAGGAAGTGAGCTGGAACGGCAGCTTCTACCGTACCGACATCGGTTATCGGGCCATCGCCCGCGAGCGCGGTGAGCACCAGCAGTAAGTACAACCGGAACGCCGTAGCGCTTTCAGCGCACGGCATCCGGCTCGTCGACAAGGCCCGGCACGGGCCTTGCCTTCGACTTGGCGCGCCGCGCATAGTTAGTACCCGGCACATCGGCTAAGAAGGGATTTCGTAGTGCGTCGGCTTCGGATTGCCTCAGCTCTGATCGTCAGCTTGCTGACCTTGCTCTGCATGTTCCCGGCAGCTGCCGAACATGACGGAGGCTGGACCGTTCTGCTCGACGAACAGGCCAACCTGCAACTGAGCGATGTGCGTTCCGAGCGCTACCGCAACCAGTTCAGCCCGCTGATTCTCGCCGAGCTGGATGCAGCGCCTGCGGAACAAGCCTTGTGGCTGCACTACCGCCTGCAACCCGGCGACCAGGAACAACTGCTGCGGGTATTTGCCCCGGACCTTTCCGGCCTGGACCTCTACGCCCTTGAGGGCGACCAACTTCTGCGTCAGCTGCACCACGGACGCCTGGCCGGCAACGCCAGCCCCACCCTGCGTGGCAGCGACCATGTATTACCCCTGCCCAACAGCAAACAACCGCTGG
The DNA here is from genome assembly GCF_003208145.1 of Pseudomonas sp. RV120224-01b. Taxonomy (NCBI): domain Bacteria; kingdom Pseudomonadati; phylum Pseudomonadota; class Gammaproteobacteria; order Pseudomonadales; family Pseudomonadaceae; genus Pseudomonas; species Pseudomonas sp. RV120224-01b. The sequence goes on from NZ_QKMQ01000004.1 coordinate 70,185, forward strand.
ACATCTACCTGCGCCTGGTTTCCGAACACCAGCTGCGCCCGGCCATCAGCCTGGAGCCGGCAGCCGTAGCGGCCTCAGACCAAAGCCAGCCCCTGCTCTTCGGCATGCTCTTCGGCGGCCTGGTGATGCTGATCATGCACAACCTGATCCGCTTCCTCTACAGCCGTTCCACCACCACCCTGATCCTGGCGCTGTACCACGGCCTGATGCTGCTCAGCGGCCTGATCCTGCTGAACCTCAGCGGCCCTTGGTGGCATGTGTGGCATAACGCGCAAACACCGGCTGCCTACCTGACGCTGGTGCTGGCAGGCCTGGCCGGGCTGTATTTCACCCAACATTTCTTCACGCCGTGCAATTCGCCCCGGCTTAACCGCCTGCTGCAAGGTGAAATGCTGGTGGTCGGGGTCAGCGGCCTGGTGCTGCTGTTTGTCGACACCCTGCCCCTCAACCTGATGACCTACGCCCTGCTGGCCTTGGGCAGCGTGAGCATGCTGCTGGTCAGCAGCTACCACTGGTACCGTGGCTATGCACCCGGACGCCTGTTCAGCCTGGCCATGGTGGTGTTCAACCTGGGTGGTCTGGTACTGCTGCCGGCCTTGCTGGGCCTGACCCGCACCTCGACGCCCTGGTTGCTGTGCATCCTGTTGGGCCTGACCGTGGTCAGCGGCCTGCTGCTGAACCTGGCCGTCAGCGAACGCCTGCGGCGCATGAGCGAGGAGCGCTTCAGCGCCAGCCGTGCATTGGCCGCCAGCGATGCCGAAATCAACGCCAAGGCTGAGTTCCTGGCCAAGATCAGCCACGAAATCCGCACCCCCATGAATGGTGTACTGGGCATGACCGAGCTGTTGCTGGGCACACCGCTGTCGGTCAAGCAACGCGACTACGTACAGACCATCCACAGTGCCGGCAACGAGCTGCTCACGCTGATCAACGAAATTCTCGACATTTCCAAGCTGGAGTCCCGGCAGATCGAGCTGGATGATGTGCAGTTCGACCTTAACGCGCTGATCGAGGACTGCCTGAACATCTTCCGCGCCAAGGCCGAGCAACAGAACATCGAGCTGATCAGCTTCACCCAGCCACAGGTGCCGCGCGTGATCAGTGGCGACCCGACACGCCTGCGCCAGGCCCTGTCGAGCCTGCTGGAGAATGCGCTGAAAAACACCGACCAGGGCGAGATCCTGCTGGTGGTGGCGCTGGACCAGCGTGGCGAGGTACCCCGTTTGCGCATTGCCGTGCAGGACAGCGGCGAGCCGTTGCCCGCCGCCGACCGCGAAGCCTTGCTGCAGGCGGAGTTGCACAGCCACCATTTCCTGTCCAGCAACAAGCTGGGCGGGCACCTTGGCCTGGTCATTGCCAAGCAGCTGATCGGCCTGATGCAGGGCGAGTTCGGCATCAAGAGCAGCACGGGCATGGGCAACACCCTGTGGCTGACCCTGCCGCTGGACCCTTCACGCCTGGAGCAACCACCGGCCGACCTCGACGGCCCGCTGCGCGATGCCCGTGTGCTGGTGGTGGACGACAACGACACCTGCCGCAAGGTGCTGGTACAGCAGTGCAGCGCCTGGGGCATGAACGTCAGCGCGGTGCCATCGGGCAAGGAAGCCCTGGCGCTGCTGCGTACCAAGGCGCACCTGCGTGACTACTTCGACGCCGTGCTGCTGGACCAGAACATGCCCGGCATGACCGGTATGCAACTGGCCGCCAAAATCAAGGAAGACCCGAGCCTGAACCACGACATCCTGGTGGTGATGCTCACCGGCATCAGCAATGCGCCGAGCAAGGTCATTGCGCGCAATGCCGGGGTCAAGCGGATACTGGCCAAGCCGGTGGCCGGCTACACGCTGAAAACCACCCTGGCCGAAGAGCTGGCCCAGCGCGGCCGCGAGCAGGCGGTGCCTGCCAGCCTGCCAGGCATCCCGCAGGCGCTGGACCTGCCTGGCAACTTCCGCGTGCTGGTCGCCGAGGACAACAGCATTTCGACCAAGGTGATCCGCGGCATGCTCGGCAAGCTCAACCTTGAGCCCGACACGGCCTGCAATGGCGAAGAAGCCCTGCAGGCGATGAAAGCGCAGCGCTATGACCTGGTGTTGATGGACTGCGAGATGCCGATACTGGACGGCTTCTCGGCCACCCAGCAACTGCGCGCCTGGGAAGCGGCCAACCAGCGCCAGCGCACGCCGGTGGTGGCGCTGACGGCGCACATTCTGGCCGAACACAAGGAGCGCGCACGGCTGGCGGGCATGGACGGGCACATGGCCAAACCGGTGGAATTGTCACAGTTGCGCGAGCTGATCCAGTACTGGGCCAACCAGCGGGAAACCCAGGTAGATCCGGCGCATACTTCCTAGCGGACACAAGCATCTGCATTGCTGAGGACTACGGCCCATGCTCCATGAGTTGTTCAGCGTCTACCTGAAAATGCTCGTGCTCTACAGCCCGTTCTTCGTGCTGTCGTGCTTCATCAGCCTGACCCGCGGCCACTCCAGCAAGGAGCGCAAGCAACTGGCCTGGAAGGTAGCCTTCGCAGCGCTGGTCGCCAGCGTGCTGCTGTACCTGTTCGGGCGGGTGATTTTCGGTATTTTTGGCATCACCGCCGACGCCTTCCGCATCGGTGCCGGCAGCGTGCTGTTCATCTCGGCCCTGGGCATGGCTCAGGGCAAACCGGCCGTGCAGGCCGACAACGTGCAGCAAGATGTGACCATCGTACCGCTGACCATCCCACTGACCGTCGGCCCCGGCACCATCGGTGCCCTGCTGGTGATGGGCGTCGGCCAGCCGCACTGGGATGACAAGCTGCTCGCCATCATCAGCATTGCCTTGGCCAGCTTCACCGTGGGCCTGGTGCTGTACCTGTCACACGGCATCGAACGCATTCTTGGCGAGCAGGGCCTGCAGATCGTCAGCCGCTTGATGGGCCTGTTTGTCTGCGCATTGGCAGCGCAGATCATCTTTACCGGTATCAAGGGATACCTGATGCCCTAAATATCCGCTTTTTCGATTTCCTTCAAGGCAGTTGCCACCAATGCCCGCTCTACACTGCTGCGACGCTCCTGATCGAACAGGCGTGTATTGAAGCGCACCAGCTCTGCGGTCACCTGCATGTTGCGGCGCTCACGAAACAGAAAGCCACTGGTAAAAACAGCCGAGTTACCAGCCTCGTGGTACAGCACAATGTCCACATAACTGCCGTTGACGGGCGCACAGGACAACAGTTGAAACTGCTCTCGTTCTTTGCTGCGAGATTCAAATTGAAACAAGGCCCAGTCGTTTTTCTTCAATACTTCAAATGCCACCGCCATGCTGCTGGAGTGCTGAGACCCTGCTATGGCGTCGATCTTGCTTAACGCTTGGTCAACGATTTTCGGACGCTGCGGGTCTGGCCAATGGACTTCTTCAGCAGACTTTGCGTCCCACCCCAGGAACATTAATTTCTTACGGTAGTATTGGTACTGTTCCTGGTGCGCTTCCTCGGCCATATCTTTCAATGTCACGGTCTCAGCCCACAACGAGGCCAGTTTCACGGCCTTGCGCTGTTCGAGGCCGACCCCGGGAATGAAAGAAACCAAGCCCGCGCCCACAACTACGGCTTCATGCTTTTGCATCGTCTTCCTCCGGTTTCAACACGCCTAGGTCCATAATTTTTCCAGCATGCTGCGTTCGCTCAAGCAGATCGTGCAGACCCTGACGATGAGCGACAGTCAGGTATTCGCTTAATGTCGCAACGCTGGCTCGCAGCTCTACCCCCTCGGTAGGTAACGGCTGCAAAGGGGTGCAAGGACGAATCTGCGAAGGGGACAGGGAACTCTTGAACGCCAGCCCACACATATCCAGCGACGCATCAGGTAGCATCACGCCCAGCTCGTAGGCGCAGTGTGTGGTCTTGTCCTGCTCCGCCAGCGTGAAGGGTTGCAGGTGCTTCTGCATCACCACCTGCGAGAGCAGGGTAATGGCAGCCCGCAGATGGCCCGACAGGCTGGGATGACGGGCCTGCAAATCGTCGCTGAGCCGCTGAACCGGCACCAGTGATTGCCCAGCCTGCACCTGCTGGTGATCACTGCGACTGCGCACGATCACCCAGCCGCGTTCCTCAAGGGCGGTGCGGTACCCGCTGTACCAGCGCCCGTAGTGGGTAAACCGTGAACCGTTCAATTTGTCCGAGCGCAGTTGGGCAAACAGAATCGAGTCCAGCGCATACTGCCTCAAGGGCTGCGCTGTGTCCGCGACCAACAGCGCGGTGCCGCCAACGAGCCACAAGGAATAGCCTTCCTTACTCATTGCAATACCTCGAATTTCAAACGTGCAGAATGAAGAACGGGGCCCGCAGGCCCCGTTTGCTGTCAAATCTCGTATTCGTCGGCGGCCTTGACGGCCTTGTCCGCGAGTTTCTGCTCGATCGATGCACGCACCTCGTCGGTATACACCACTTCGTTCAGGGAGAGCACAGCCGAACCACAGTAACGGTCCTTGCTCGAACTCTTCCATTCGAACACCGTGGTATTCAGGTCGTTTTCGCTCGGCGAAGCACTGAATGCGTTCACCAGCATGAACAGTTCGCCCTCAGGCGTTTCGAGGCACATCCCCAGCCCCGTGGTCGAGACAGGGTTACCTTTGACGTTCTGCTTGTAGACCTTCTGCGCCTCATCGATGTTGCCGAGTGCATTGATGGCATCGCCGGCTAACTTGGCCACGGCCTCGCCTACCGGCCCACCGAGAAGGGCTTTACCTGCGGCACTGGCGACCTTGAAGGCAATCGGGCCCAAGGTCAGCGATGCGCTCTGGTCGTAGTCACGTTCGTAAGAGCGTCGGCCCGCCACCCAGCCCAGGGTGCGCATCACTTCCAGAAACTTGTTGAACCAGGCTTCGGACTCACCGTCACGGTCATGCAGCTTGGACGCCACGCGAGAAGCGAACTGGAAGGTGGTCTTGGCATCGCGCCGGCTTTGCGCCGACATGCCTGCGCTCAGCGCCAGAAGGGATTGTTCGACAACAGCGATGCTATCGCCACTGGATGCTTTGGTATCGGTCATGGAAAGGGTCCTTGAATGTCCTCGACGGGAATCATCGAGGGGCATTCACCCTATGCCGTAAACGACGAGGGAACAGGCATGAACCGGTTCCCTCGGTGCCTCACTCGGCTGCAGGGTACCAGCGCGGGGTGTACACCCACTGCTTGCCATCGCCGCTGGGGAATTGGCAGGTCGTGGACGAGCCGACCAGAACCATGGTGCGCATGTCGACCATTTCTGGCAGCAACTCGGCCAATGTGACTACCTTCAGCGTCTGCCCCGGCCTACCGATGTCGCGGCCAAGGACTACAGGGGTGTTGCCATCGCGATGCCGGCGCACAACCTCCAGCGCCACACCCAGCTGATGAGGCCTGGCTTTGGAGATCGGGTTATAGAAGGCCAGCACCAGGTCAGCCTGGGCTGCCAGGTCCAGGCGTTTTTCGATGATCGACCAAGGTTTGAGGTTGTCCGACAGCGACATCACGCAGAAGTCATGCCCCAGTGGAGCACCTGCCTGGGCGGCCGTCGCGAGCGAGGCCGATACGCCAGGCAGTATCTCGAGGTCGACGCGGTGCCACGCCGGGTCACTGCACTCATGCAACGCTTCAAGCACCGCAGCAGCCATGGCGAACACGCCCGGGTCACCCGACGACACCACCACCACCGAACGGCCCTGGGCCGCCAGCTCGAAGGCATGCCGGGCGCGTTGCATCTCTTCACGGTTGTCGGTGCAGTGCAGCACCTGGTCGTCACGGAACGGCCCAGCCATGCGCACGTAGGTTTCATAGCCGAGTACGTCTTCGGCACGCGCCAGCTCGGCCTTCACCGCCGGCACCATCAGTTCGGCAGCACCCGGCCCCAGGCCAATCACGGCCAGACGACCACGACGGCGGCCAACCTGCGCCACCTCGACCGGGGCTGGCGCCACGGCAATGGCCACACCCTCAAGCTCGGTCAGCCGGGCATCGGGCAACGCCGCCGCAAGCATGCTGGCCACACCGTCTGGGTTGGCAGCGAAACGCAAGGCCACACCCAACGCCTGCGCGGCCTCATGCAAGCCGCTGTCGGCCATGGCCTGCTCGTCCGCCAGCAGGCAAGCCACTGATGGCTCGGCGATGCCGGCCTGCTGCAGTGCGGCACGAATACCGTGCAGGTTACCGCCTGCAACAGCCACAACCACCGAACGCGGATGAATCAGCAGTTCGTCGCGGTTGGCCGGGCGCGCCTGATGCCCCACATGAATGGTGCGCCGAGCCGCCTCGCTGGCGGGTAACTGCGCCTGCTGCAGCCAGGGGGCATCACCTTCGATACGCACCGATTCGCCGGCCAGCAGGTCGGAGACAAAGCGCTTGCCCTGCTCGATATCCGCCAAGGCATAGCCCTGCGGCGGGTTCAGCAAGCAGGTACCAAAACGCAGCTCGCCACTGGTGGTAATGGCAGCGGCAACCCCCAGCGCTTCAGCCAGTTCACGCGCCATCACGTTCACGCCGCTCAGGCCACCGAGTAGCGGCACTACCGCGCTGCCATCTTCGGCCACAGCCAGCACAGGCGGCTCGACGCCCTTCTCGCTGAGCAGGCTGGCCAGGCTGCGGATGACGATACCTGCAGCGCACAGGGCGATGATCGGCGTGTCCTGCTGGTACAGCCGGCGCAGGGTGTCGCCGAACGCAGCGTAGTGAAGGTCGACACCTTCGACCCGGCCTTCCAGGCCATGGATCGACGCCTGCGGGTAACGCTTTTGGATACGCTGCGCGGTGGCCAGGCTGCCGGGGCCAAGGATGACGATGGCGGGTGCGTTGTGCATGTTCAACCCTGCCATTTTTCACCCGGCACGATGATCAGCGAGAAGTACGGCGACGACTGCGGGTCTACCTGGTCCAGCGGCACGATCTTCTGGTTGGCCATGGTCGCCCGTTCCACATACAGCGCACGCCCGTCCAGGCCCAGTTCGGCCAGCACCTCGCGCACCTTGGGGAAGTTGCGGCCAAGCTTCATGATCACCGCAGCATCGGCGTCGGCCAGGCGGCGCTTGAGCTCTTCGGCCGGCAATACGCCCGACAACACCGACAGGCTCTGGTTGCGGTACACCAGCGGCGCACCCAGCACCGAAGCCCCACCCAGCATCGAGCAGACGCCCGGGATCACTTCGGCCTCATACCGCTGCGCCAGGCGATCGTGCAGGTACATGTAGGAGCCGTAGAAGAACGGGTCGCCTTCGCAGATCACCGCCACGTCGCGGCCGGCATCCAGGTGCTCGGCCACCTGCACGCTGGCTTCGTCGTAGAAGTCGCTGATCACCTGTTCATAGGACAGTGGCGCCGGCAGGGCTTCGGTGGTGACGGGGTACACCAGCGGCAGCAGGGTCTGCTCGGGCTGCAGGTGTGCCTCGATGATACCGAAGGCGTTGCCACGCTTGCCCTTGGCCACGAAGTAGCCGACCACAGGCGCTTCGCGCAACAGGCGCAGGGCCTTGAGGGTGATCAGTTCAGGGTCGCCAGGGCCCACGCCCAGGCCCAGCAGTCGTCCACGCGGCGCCATCATTCCACCTCCGTGGCCAGGGCGTTGACCGCGGCGGCGGCCATCGCGCTGCCGCCCAGGCGGCCCTGCATGATCACGAACGGCACGCCACGGCTGTCGGCGGCGAGCATGGCCTTGGACTCGGCAGCGCCGACGAAACCGACCGGGAAGCCGAGGATCAGTGCCGGCTTGGGAGCGCCAGCGTCAATCATCTCCAGCAGGTAGAACAGCGCAGTTGGCGCGTTGCCGATCACCACCACGCTGCCTTCCAGATATGGGCGCCACAGCTCAAGGGCTACGGCGGAGCGGGTATTGCCAGCATCCTTCGCCAGGCCCGGCACGCTCGGGTCACGCAAGGTGCAGATAACTTTGTTGTCTGCCGGCAGGCGTGCCCGGGTAATGCCTTCAGCCACCATGTGCGCATCGCACAGGATCGGCGCGCCGTTAAGCAGCGCTTCGCGCCCGGCCCGGCCGGCACCTTCGGAGAACTGCAGGCCGTCGATGGCATCGACCATGCCGCAGGCGTGGATTACACGCACGGCAAGCTTTTCGAGGTCTGCGGGGATCCGCTCGAGTCGGGCTTCCTCGCGGATGATCCGGAAGGAATTGCGATAGATCTCCTGACCATCGCGGATGTAGTCAATCATCAAGGTGCTCCGTCGGCAGGTCGAGCATGGCGCCTGCTTCATTCAAGGTAAGGTCGGTGGCGCACAGGGCTCCGAAGCCCGGATGGCGCGCATCACGCAGGTACAGGTCATAACGGCCCGGTGAACGGGCCAGCAAAGTGGCCGGGGCTACATGGGCCACGGCGCAGGAACGAGGGCAACCGGACAGGTGCACGCTGGCGGGTACACCAGGGCCCAGCAGCGCGGCCAAGGCAACGGCGTCGGCCTTGGTTTCGCCAAGGGCCTTGGCGCAGCCGCTGGCGCCGGTGCAGGCGCTGATGCGCGCCAGGGGTTCATGGTCGTGGCACAGCAAGCCCAGCGCAGACAGTTCGGCCTGGGCCTGGTCGATGTGTCGTTCTTGCAGATTGGTCAGCACCAGGCTTTGCCAGGGGCTAAGGCGCAGGCTGCCATCGCCCCATTCACGGGCAATACATGCAGCACCGCGCAGCATCGCGGGGGTCAGGCGGCCTTGGGGCGGGGCAAAGCCGAGTGCCACGCCCTGCGACTGCGGCAGCACGCCCAGCCAAGAAGCAAGGTGTGGTTCGCGTCGCCACGCGAGCACAGCGTCGTCGCGGCGGATGTCCAGCCCGAGCCCATCGACGAAATCGCTTGCCGGGTACACCTCAAGCAACTGGCGCATGCGCAACTGCGAAGGGGTTGCCAGGTCGAGAAAGCGTTCCAGCACGGCACCCACCAGTGCCAGGCCTTGCTCCAGCGGCACCGCACCTAGCGCCTGGCCATCTGCCGGGCAACCCGCCAGGCCGAACGCCAGCCAGGTCTGCTGCTCCAGGCGCAGGGCCGACAGCCACAGGTCGTGAGGGTGTTCGAGCATGGCCAGGCGTTCGCCGGCATCCAGCTGTACGGCGAACTTGGCCGACAGTTGATGGAAGCGCGGGGTGCTTTCCAGCATAAGGAGGATCTGCTCGGCCAACGGCCGCGCATCCAGCAGCATGGCTGGGTCATGCCCGGCCAGCGGGCTGAGCATCAGGTTGCGCACATCATCACCGGCCGCCTCGCGCGGGCCCAGGCCGGCAACGAGCAACGTGTCGATCAGTGCACGGTGCTCGCTGCCGATGCCACGAATCTGCAGGTTGCCACGGTTGGTGGCCTCGATCACCCCGCCGGCGAAGCGCTCGGCCGCCGCCGCCACCGCTTCGGCCTGGCTGGCCAGCAGCAGGCCGCCCGGCAGCTTGATGCGGCAGATGCCGCCGTCACGGGCACTGACGATGCGCCACAACCCCGGGCAGGCCGAGGGGCGGGGCGAAACGTTGGGGGCATGGGCCTGCGTCAAAGGGGCGTCCGGCAATCTGTGAAAATGCGCTTGAGTGTAGAAGGCGCGGTATTATGCCTGCTTTGTCCGGCGGCATGAAAAGCCGGTGGTCGAGCATCATTCGAGTTTGAGCAGATTTTTGGGTGCGCAGCGGCCCCAAAATCTTGAAGAGGTATACATGGCACCCTGGCTGACAGTAGTAGGCATCGGCGAAGACGGCTTCAGTGGCCTGGGCAAACAGGCCCGGCGCGCGCTGCTGGGTGCTGCGCGGATCTTCGGCAGCCCGCGCCAGCTGGCCTTGCTGCCACGCTGCGTGCCCGGCGAACGGCTGGGCTGGCCAAGCCCGTTCTCGCTGGCCCCGGTGCTGGCCTTGCGCGGCGAGCCGGTGTGCGTGCTGGCCAGCGGTGACCCGATGTTCTATGGCGTCGGCGCCAGCCTGGCGCGCCAGGTGCCTGCCGATGAAATGCGCGTGCTGTCGATGCCCTCCTCCTGCGCCCTGGCCGCTGCGCGCCTGGGCTGGCCGCTGCAGGACGTGCAGGTGGTGTCGCTGGTCGCCCGCCCCTTGGCGGCGCTCAATGCCCACCTGCACAGCGGTGTGCGCTTGCTGGTGCTGAGCAACGACGGCGACAGCCCGGCGGCCGTTGCAGCACTGCTTCGCGAACGTGGCTTCGGGCCAAGCCGCCTGCAGGTTTTCGAGCACCTGGGTGGCCAGGAAGAACGCGCATTGGCCGGCACCGCCCAAAACTGGCCGCACGCCGAAGCCGCAGCGCTCAACCTGGTGGCCATCGAATGCCTGGCCTCACCCGAAGCGCCACGCCTGCATCGCCTGGCCGGGCTGCCGGACAGTGCCTTCCGGCACGACGGCCAGCTGACCAAGCGCGATGTCCGCGCTATCACGCTGGCGCGCCTGGCGCCCCAGCCCGGCGAACTGCTGTGGGACGTGGGCGCGGGCTGCGGCTCGATCGGCATCGAATGGATGCGTGCCCACCCGGCCTGTCGCGCACTGGCCATCGAGGCCGACGAAGGCCGCCAGGGCTTTATCGAACATAACCGCGATGCGCTGGGTGTACCCGGCCTGCAGTTGGTTCGTGGCAAGGCGCCAATGGCACTGCAAGGCCTGGAACAGCCCGATGCCATCTTCATCGGCGGCGGCGTCACCCGTGAAGGCGTGCTGGACCTGTGCTGGGCGAATCTGCGCCCCGGCGGCCGGCTGGTGGCCAACGCAGTGACCTTGCAAAGCGAACTGGCCCTGGCGCACTTTCGCGAACAGCACGGGGGTGAACTGACCCGCCTGCATGTCGCCCATGCCCAACCCTTGGGCACGTTCGACACCTGGCGCCAGGCGCTGCCGATCACCCTGCTGGAAGTGATGAAGCCCGCCGATGCGTGAAGAAACCCGCGAACAGCCGGCGCCCCTGCGCAGCGGCCTGACCACCGGCAGCTGCGCCACCGCCACCAGCCTGGCAGCGGCCAAGCTGCTGCTCACCGGCCAGCAAGACGATGCGGTGGACATCACCCTGCCCAAGGGCAAGGTGGTGCAGATGCGCCTGGAGTTCTGCCGCCTGATTGGCGAAGGCGCCGAAGCCGGTACCCTCAAGGATGCGGGCGACGACCCGGACGTGACACACGGCGCCTTGCTCTACAGCCAGGTGCGTCTGTTGGCCGAGACGGGCATCCGCTTTGTCGCGGGGACCGGCGTCGGCACCGTGACCCGCCCGGGGCTGGTGCTTGCGGTGGGCGAGCCAGCCATCAACCCGGTACCTCGGCGCATGATCACTGAACACCTGCAGCGCTTGGCCGATGAGTGCGGCTATCCCGGCGGTTTCGAGGTCACGGTCAATGTGCAGGGCGGTGAGCAACTGGCCCTGAAAACCATGAACCCGCGCCTGGGCATACTGGGCGGGCTGTCGATCCTCGGCACCAGCGGCATCGTGCGGCCGTTCTCCTGTGCAGCCTATATCGCCTCGATTCATCAAGGCATCGACGTGGCCCACACCAACGGCTACACACATATCGCCGCCTGCACCGGCAACGCCAGCGAAGACACCATGCGCCGCGTCTACGGCCTGCCAGAAATCGCCCTGATCGAAATGGGCGATTTCGTTGGCGCAGTGCTCAAGCACCTGCGCAAGGTGCCGGTGCCACGCCTGAGCCTGTGCGGTGGCTTCGGCAAGATCAGCAAACTGGCGGCCGGGCACATGGACCTGCACAGCCGCCATTCCAGCATCGACCTGCCGCAACTGGCGGGCTGGGCTGCAGACATTGGCGCTGACGAAGCGTTGCAGGCCGCCATCATCGGCGCCAACACCAGCCAGCAAGCACTCGCTCTGGCTCATGCAGCCGGCGTTGCCCTCGGTGACGCAGTGTGTGCCCACGCCCTGGCCTTCGCCCGCAGCGTGGTGCCGGCACAGGTGCAAGTGGAAGTGTTCGCCATCGACCGCCAAGGCGGCATCGTTGGCCGGGCGGGTGTGCAATGACCGCGCGCATTCTGCTGTTGGGCGGCGTCACCGAGGCCCTGGCCATCGCCCGTCGCCTCGGCCCGCAGCACGTCTACAGCCTGGCCGGTATCGGCCGCGTGCCGCAGGATTTGCAATGCCAGGTGCGGGTCGGTGGCTTTGGCGGCGCCGAAGGCCTGGCCAGCTACCTGCGCGAGGCCGGTATCACGCTGTTGATCGACGCCACCCACCCTTACGCCGCGCAGATCAGCCGCAACGCCGCCAGTGCTGCGCGTATTGCCGGCATCCCGTGCTGGGCCTTGCGACGCCCGGCCTGGCAGGCGCAAGCGGGGGACGACTGGCGCGAGGTCGAGGACTGGGCGGGGTTGATCGAGGCGCTCAAGCCGTTCCGCAGGCCGCTGTTCACGCTGGGACGAGAGCCGCTGCAACATCTGGACGAAATACCGCCGGAGCAGTTCTGGACCTTGCGGGCGTTGGAGGCATGCCCTGGCAACGAGCGTTGCGAAGTGATTGGTGCCCGCGGGCCATTCCATATCGAGGATGAACGGGCGTTGTTCCAGCGCCGCAGGGTCGATGTGCTGATCAGCAAGAACAGCGGCAGTGTGGCGACCGAGCCGAAGCTCGAAGTGGCGCGGGAGTTGGGTGTGCCGGTACTGATCCTGAAGCGGCCGGTGTTGCCGGAAGTTGACCGACAATTCGGCTCCCTGACTGATCTGGCAACAGCGCTCCTACACTGATTTCAGATTTTTCTTCCAGCCTGCCAAGTGGCCCGTTACCGCCCTACTGCCTTAAACTCAACTCCCCCACCCCTGGAAGGTTTCACCCATATGGAAATGCAATGGTGGATCTGGCTGGTCTTCGGCATCGCGCTGATCCTGCTTGAACTGGTCCTGCCGACGTTCTTCATCCTCTGGTTCGGCATCGGTGCCGTGCTGGTCTCGCTCATCTCGCTGGCCGCCCCCAGCCTGCAACTGGACATGCAGGTACTGCTGTGGGTATTGCTGTCGTCGGTCACCACCGCGTGTTGGTTCAAGCTGTTCCGGCGCAAGCAACCAGATGTGCGCTGGACCGCCGACAGCGTGATCGGTGAAGTGGGCTTGCTGACTGCCGGCGTTTCGGAATTCCAGAAAGGCCGCGTACGCTTCCAGAAGCCGATTCTGGGTAACGAAGAATGGACCTGCATCGCCGACAGCGAGATCCCTGCCGGCGAGCGGGTGCGCCTTACCGCCATCGAGGGGAACACCGCCCGTGTCATCCGGGCCTGAACCTGCACTAAAAGGAATTTCGCATCATGACCAGCCTTATCGTCGTCGCGGCCATCGCCCTGTTCGTCCTGATCACCGTGTTCAAGGGGGTGCGTATCGTGCCCCAGGGCGAGGAATGGATCGTTGAACGCCTGGGCCGCTACCACAGCACGCTCAAGCCCGGCCTGAACATCCTCATCCCCTACATGGATGTGGTCGCCTACCGCCTGCCGACCAAAGACATCATCCTCGATGTGCAGCAACAGGAAATCATCACCAAGGACAACGCAGTCATCGTCGCCAACGCGCTGTGCTTCGCCAAGGTGGTCGACCCGCAGAAGGCCTCCTACGGCGTGCAGAACTTCTCGTTCGCCGTCACCAGCCTGACCATGACCTCGCTGCGTGCCATCGTCGGTGCCATGGACCTGGACGAAGCCTTGTCCAGCCGCGAGCAGATCAAGGCACGTTTGCGCGATGCGATGTCCGAGCAAACCGAAGACTGGGGCGTGACCGTACGCTCGGTGGAAATCCAGGACATCAAGCCTTCGGAAAACATGCAACTGGCCATGGAGCGCCAGGCTGCAGCCGAGCGTGAGCGCAAGGCCGATGTAACCCGTGCCGAAGGGGCCAAGCAGGCCGCAATCCTTGAGGCGGAAGCACGCCTGCAAGCGGCCAGGCTGGATGCCGAGGCGCAGATCAGCCTGGCCGAGGCCTCGGCGCGGGCGATCTCGCTGGTGAAGGAAGCGGTGGGCAACGAGACCGTGCCGGCCATGTACCTGCTGGGCGAGCGCTATGTCGGGGCCATGGAGAACCTGGCGGGCAGCAGCAATGCCAAGGTGGTGGTGCTGCCGGCGGACCTGCAAGAGACCGTGCGTGGGTTGATGGGCCGCAACAAGGCCTGAGATTGATTTAACCTTCTTCGCGGGCACGCCCGCTCCCACAGGATAACCAACAGCCTTGAGAGCTGCGAGCTACCTGTGGGAGCGGGCGTGCCCGCGAAGCAGACGACACCGCTTCAACTGCCTAACTGCGTCACTTCACCGCACCCCGCCATTTTTACCTATACTCCGCCTTACAATACCCACCACGATTCCTGACCGGATCTCTCCATGCCCCCACGTCGGCACATTGCCTGGATAGCCTGCCTTGCAGTGCTGTTCAACCTGCTGGCCATGCCGCTGTCTTCTGCTGCGCCCAAGGGCCCGGCCGAGCAGCTGCTGTGGGGGGCTTTCTGTTCCAGCATGGCCAACAAGGCCAAAGTCGACGTCCAGGCCCTGGCCAAGATCGACCTCGGCACGCAAAACGACGACAGCGCCAGCATGATGAACTGCTGGTGCTGCTCGGGCGCCGCACCGCTGCTCGCCCTGCCCGGCTACCCGCCACAGTTGCACAACCCGCCCACACTGCTCGCCGGGCTGTTGTCGCCACCAGCTGACTACCAACCCACGCCGCGCCAACTTTGGCCTGCGCTCAACCCCCGTGCCTCTCCGCTGGCCTGAGTTCATCACGCTGTCTGCCTGAACCTGAACAGAACGGAGATTCACCATGCTCAAGCACGCCCTCGTCATGGCCGCCCTGCTGCTGCCTGGCGCCTTTGCCAATGCCCACGAATACAGCGTGGGTGACCTGCACATCGCCCACCCCTGGTCGCTGCAGTTACCACCCAACGCGCCAAACGTCGCCGCGTATTTCGTGGTGCACAACAACGGCAAGGCCGACGACCGCCTGCTCAGCGTCGACAGCCCCATCACGAATGATGCACAACTGCACGAGCATGCCATGAGCGCCAGCGGCGCCATGAAGATGCAGCAGGTGCCCAACGTGGTGGTACCTGCCGGCAAGGACCTGACCTTCGCCCCCAGCGCCTACCACGTGATGCTGATGCAGCCCAAGGACCGCAGCCTGCTCACCGACGGCAAGCGCTTCCCGTTGACCCTGCACTTCGAAAAAGCCGGCGACATCACTGTTGAAGTGGCCGTGCAGAAGCAGGCGCCAGCGGACCAGCCGCAAGCCCACGAACACGCACACTGACACCTGCTGACAGGCACTCGCCATGAGCCTGCCGCGCAACAGCATCAGCCGTACCACCCGCCCTGACCGCAGGCGCGCCGGTGGCGGATGGCTGAGCCTGTTCGCCATGTGGATGATCTTCATCGGCCCGCTGATTTCCCAGTCGATGCCGATGGACCACCATGCCGGCATGAGCATGCCGATGGACATGCCGATGACGGCTGCCCATCAGCATGGCGGCGACACCCATCACGGCCACGGCAACGATGGCCAGCTGCATGTGATGTGGGAAAAGTGCGGTTACTGCAGCCTGTTGTTCAACTGCCCGGCCCTGCCCCAGGCCCTCAGCCCGCTCAGTGCCGGCAGTGTCGTCCCCACCACCCACCTGCTTGCGCCAACGCACCAGGGCCATGCCCGGCAGGCTGTATTCCCCGGTGCGCGCAGCCGCGCCCCACCTTCCTCGATCAGCGTCTGAACCCACATTTTGCGCACGAAGCCAGGAGGCTTCGCGCTAACTCATGACTGATCGACTGGAATCATTATGTCCGGCTGCACCCCTGTTTTTGCCTTGTCCCTGCGTGGGACCATCGCCGCCCTGTGCGGCTCGCTGCTCGCGCCCGTGGCCCTGGCCGCCGACCCTGGCCATGAAGGCCATGTGCACGAAGCACCCGAGCTGAGCCCGACGGTAATCACCGCCGTGGCCCCGAGTTCGCCGCTGACCGTGGTCACCAACCCGAAAGACCCGCGCCAGCCCGTACCGGCCAGCGACGGCGCCGACTACCTGAAGACCATCCCCGGCTTCTCGGCAATCCGTGCCGGTGGCACCAACGGCGACCCGGTACTGCGCGGCATGTTCGGCTCGCGCCTGAACATTCTCACCAACGGTGGCCTGATGCTGGGCGCCTGCCCTAACCGCATGGACGCGCCCACGTCCTACATCTCGCCGGAAACCTACGACCGCCTGACCGTGATCAAAGGCCCGCAAAGCGTGATCTGGGGCCCGGGCGGCTCGGCAGGCACCATCCTTTTCGAACGCGAACCGGAGAAGTTCGGCACCCTCGGCAGCCGGGTAAACGCCAGCCTGCTGGCCGGCTCCAACGGCCGCTTCGACAAAGTGCTGGATGCTGCCGCCGGCAACAGCCAGGCCTACGCCCGCTTCGTCGGTAACCAGTCTCGCTCGGACGACTACCACGACGGCAACAACGACACCGTGCCGTCGCGCTGGGAAAAATGGAACGGCGATGTCGCCCTCGGCTGGACGCCCGACCAGGACACCCTGCTGGAGCTGACTGCCGGCAAGGGCGATGGCGAGGCCCGCTATGCCGGGCGCGGTATGGACGGCTCGCAGTTCAAGCGCGAAAGCCTGGGCCTGCGCTTTGAAAAGTCCAACCTCGGCGAAGTGCTCGACAAGGTCGAGGCGCAGGTCTACTACAACTACGCCGACCATGTGATGGACAACTACAGCCTGCGTACCCCATCGGGCAGCGGCATGATGGGCATGCCGATGGTCAGCAACGTCGACCGTCGCACCATGGGTGCACGTATCAAGGCCACCTGGCGCTGGGCCGACGTGCAACTGATCAGCGGCATCGACGCGCAAACCAACGAACACCGCCAGCGTGGCGGCATGGGCGTGGATGCGCACAAGGGCCAGGCCTGGACCAAGGACGCCGATTTCCATAACTACGGTGCTTTCAGCGAACTGACCTGGTACGTCAGCGGTGAAGACCGGCTGATTACCGGTGCCCGCCTGGACCGCGCCTCAGCCCGTGACTTCCGCAAAGGCAGCGCCACCGAGGGCGACACTCGCGCCGACACCCTGCCCAGCGGCTTCGTCCGTTATGAGCACGACCTGGCAGCCATTCCGGCCACCACCTACATCGGCCTCGGCCACGCCCAGCGCTTCCCCGACTACTGGGAGCTGTTCTCGCCCAAGCTGGCACCACCCGGGGCGGCCAACGCCTTTGACGGTATCAAGCCGGAGAAAACCACCCAGCTCGACTTCGGCATCCAGTACCGCACCGAGCGCCTGGAAGCCTGGGCTTCGGGCTATGTCGGGCAGATCCGCGACTACATCCTGTTCGACTACCGCACCGGCATGATGGGCATGAGCACCTCCCAGGCACAGAACATCGACGCCCGCATCATGGGCGGCGAACTGGGCGCGGCCTACCAGCTGACCGAAAACTGGAAGGCCGACGGCACGCTGGCCTACGCTTGGGGCAAGAACAGCAGTGATGGCAAAGCGCTACCGCAAATGCCACCCCTGGAGAGCCGCCTGGGCCTGACCTACAGCCGTGATGTGTGGAGCGTCGGTGCACTGTGGCGGTTGGTGGCGGCGCAAAACCGCATTGCCGAGAACCAGGGCAACGTGGTCGGCAAGGACTACGACAAGAGCGCCGGCTTCGGCGTGTTCTCGCTCAATGGCGCCTACAAGGTGAACAACAACCTCAAGCTCAGCGCGGGGGTCGACAACCTGTTCGACAAAACCTACGCCGAGCACTTGAACCTGGCCGGGAACGCCGGGTTCGGCTACCCGGCTACAGATCCACAGCCGGTCAATGAGCCAGGCAGGACCTTCTGGACCAAGGTCGATTTCAGCTTCTGATAACAACAACGGGCGCAACTTCGGTTGCGCCCATCAGCTGGTCACACAGGAGGTTCCCATGAGAGGAACACGCATCAATTTCTATAACCTGGCCTGGCGTTGGCATTTCTATGCGGGGCTGTTCGTGGCCCCGTTCATGATCCTGCTGGCAATCACCGGGATCATCTACCTGTTCAAGCCGCAGCTTGACCCGCTGCTATACCGCGACCTGATGGTGGTCGAAGCCGGCCACCATCGACAGAGCGCCGACCTGATGCTGGCCGAAGTGCGCCAGGCCTACCCCAAGGCCCACGTCGGCCAGTACCTGCCGCCGCTGAACGCCGAGCGCAGTGCGCAGTTCGTGGTGCATGACGGCGGGCGTGAACTGAATGTGTTTGTCGACCCGTACAGCGGCAAGGTCCTCGGCGAGCAGGACGGCAAGCAAAACCTGCAGGCCATCGCCCGCGCCCTGCATGGCGAACTGATGGTCGGCACGGTCGGTGACCGCCTGGTGGAGCTGGCGGCCGGCTGGGGCATCGTGCTGGTGGTGTCGGGCCTGTATTTGTGGTGGCCGCGCGGGCGCAACGGTGCCGGCGTGCTATGGCCACGGCTGTCGTCACGCGGCAGGCTGTTGTGGCGCGACCTGCATGCGGTAACCGGCTTCTGGGGCTCGGCCTTGCTGTTGCTGATGCTGGTCAGCGGCATGACCTGGACCGGCTTGTGGGGCAAGCAGTACGCCGATGTGTGGAACCGCTTCCCGGCGGCCATGTGGAACGACGTACCCAAGTCGGACCAGCAGGCGGGTGAATTGAACAGTGCGCACCGCCAGACCGTACCCTGGGCGATGGAGAACACGCCGATGCCGCAGTCCGGCGCGCACGCCGAACACGCCGGGCACAGCATGATGTCGGACATGCCCGCAGCACCCCAGGTGAGCGTGCAGCAGGTCGAAGACATCGCCACAGCCCGCCAGGTCGAGCCGGGCTACAGCATCACCCTGCCGACCACGGCAGACGGCGTGTTCACCATTGCCGTGTTCGCCGACGACCCGCGCAACGACGCCACCCTGCATGTCGACCAATACACCGGCAAGGTCCTGGCCGATGTGCGCTGGCAGGACTACAGCCCGGTCGCCCGCGCCACCGAGCTGGGGGTAATGCTGCACGAAGGCAAGATGTTCGGGGCGCTCAACCAGATCATCATCCTGCTGGTGTGCCTGATGATCCTGCTGGGCTCGGTGAGCGGCCTGGTGATGTGGTGGAAGCGCCGGCCAACGGGTGGACTGGGCGTACCGCCGCTGCGCCATGACCTGCCGCGCTGGAAGGCGGCGGTGGGGGTGATGCTCGTGCTGGGGGTGATGTTCCCGCTGGTGGGGGTGTCGATGGTGGTGATGTGGGTTGTCGATAGCTTTGTAGTAAGGCGGCGCCGGGAGCTGGTCAACGCCTGATACCTGCACTGGCCTCTTCGCGGGCATGCCCGCGAAGAGTCCGGTACAGGTGTCGAACTACTCCTACGAAACGCAGGCTGCTATCCGAAAATCGTGTCGATCTGTCGCGATCTCGAATCGGAACGCACGTGTTAGCCTAGCCGGCGACTTTCAAGGGAATGCAGCTTATGACCGCAACTTCACCCACACCACCAGAAGAGCAACACCTGCAACGCAACCTCACCAACCGCCACATCCAGTTGATCGCCATCGGCGGCGCGATCGGTACCGGCCTGTTCATGGGCTCGGGCAAGACCATCAGCCTGGCCGGGCCGTCGATCATCTTTGTCTACATGATCATCGGCTTCATGCTGTTCTTCGTCATGCGCGCCATGGGCGAACTGCTGCTGTCGAACCTCAACTACAAGTCGTTCATCGACTTCTCTGCAGACCTGCTCGGCCCCTGGGCCGGTTACTTCACCGGCTGGACCTACTGGTTCTGCTGGGTGGTCACCGGCATTGCCGACGTGGTGGCCATCGCGGCCTACACGCAGTTCTGGTTCCCCGACCTGCCGCAGTGGATACCGGCGCTGACCTGTGTCGGGCTGCTGCTGTCGCTGAACCTGGTCACTGTGAAAATGTTTGGCGAAATGGAATTCTGGTTCGCCCTGATCAAGATTGTCGCCATCCTCGGCCTGGTTGCCACCGGGCTGTACATGGTCATCACCGGTTTCACTTCGCCCAGCGGGCGCACGGCGCAGTTGGCCAACTTGTGGAACGATGGCGGCATGTTCCCCCACGGTTTGATGGGCTTCTTCGCCGGCTTCCAGATTGCGGTGTTCGCCTTTGTCGGCATTGAACTGGTAGGCACCACGGCCGCCGAAGCGAAGAACCCGGAGCGCACCCTGCCGCGGGCAATCAACTCGATTCCGGTACGGATCATTGTGTTCTACGTGCTGGCGCTGATCGCGATCATGGCCGTGACCCCATGGCGCGACGTGGTGCCGGGCAAGAGCCCGTTCGTCGAGCTGTTCGTGTTGGCCGGGCTGCCGGCGGCGGCCAGCATCATCAACTTCGTGGTACTGACCTCGGCGGCCTCGTCAGCCAACAGCGGCGTGTTTTCCACCAGCCGCATGCTCTTCGGCCTGAGCCAGGAAGGTGACGCACCCAAGGCCTTCGAGAAACTGTCGAGCCGCTCGGTGCCGGCCAACGGCCTGTACTTCTCCTGCACCTGCCTGCTGCTGGGGGCGGTGCTGATCTACCTGGTGCCGAACGTGATCGAGGCATTCACCCTGGTAACCACCGTTTCGGCGGTGCTGTTCATGTTCGTCTGGACGCTGATCCTGCTGTCGTACCTGAAGTACCGCAAAAACCGTGCGGCACTGCACCAGGCGTCGAAGTACAAGATGCCGGGCGGGCGCTTCATGTGCTACGTGTGTTTGGTGTTCTTCGCTTTCATCCTGGTGTTGCTGAGCCTGGAGGCAGATACGCGTTCGGCGCTGGTGGTGACGCCGATCTGGTTCGTGCTGCTGGCAGTGACCTATCAGGGTGTGCGCAGCAGACGCCACCCACGCTCGGCTGTGCGCAACGGCTGATATCGCCGGGGCTGCTTTGCAGCCCATCGCCGGCAAGCCAGCTCCCACAAGGACCATGCAATTCCTTAGGTCTGCGCTGTACCTGTGGGAGCTGGCTTGCCGGCGATGGGCCGCATAGCGGCCCCAATCTTGTGCACACAAATATCCCAGGCACCAATCTGGATCCAACCAACGCCCCAACACCTCGCACAACCCCTCTATTACGCACCTTCCGCCACTAGGCACACCCCTTGCAATACCTCTCCCCGCTTGCCCAACACATAAAAACTCAGCGGAGAGAGCACATGAAGCGTCGCAGTCTGATCAAGGCTTTTACCCTCAGCGCATCGATTGCCGCAATGGGCCTGAGCTGGAGTATCCAGGCCGCCGAGACCATCAAGGTCGGCATTCTGCATTCGCTGTCCGGGACCATGGCCATTTCCGAGACCTCGCTCAAGGATATGGCGCTGATGACCATCGAGCAGATCAACGCCAAGGGCGGGGTCAACGGCAAGATGCTCGAACCGGTCGTGGTCGACCCGGCCTCCAACTGGCCGCTGTTCGCCGAAAAGAGCCGCCAGCTGCTGACCCAGGACAAGGTCGCGGTGGTGTTCGGCTGCTGGACTTCGGTATCGCGCAAATCGGTGCTGCCAGTGTTCGAGGAGCTCAACGGCCTGCTGTTCTACCCCGTGCAATACGAGGGTGAAGAGATGTCGCCAAACGTGTTCTACACCGGCGCCGCGCCCAACCAGCAAGCGATCCCGGCCGTGGAATACCTGATGAGCGAAGACGGCGGCAGCGCCAAACGCTTCTTCCTGTTGGGCACCGACTACGTTTACCCGCGCACCACCAACAAGATCCTGCGCGCCTTCCTGCACAGCAAAGGTGTGGCCGACAAGGACATCGAAGAGGTGTACACGCCGTTCGGTCACGCCGATTACCAAACCATCGTCGCCAACATCAAGAAGTTCTCCGCTGGCGGCAAGACGGCTGTGATCTCCACGGTCAACGGCGACTCCAACGTGCCGTTCTACAAGGAACTGGCCAACCAGGGTCTGAAGGCTACCGACGTGCCGGTGGTGGCGTTCTCGGTAGGCGAAGAAGAGCTGCGCGGCATCGACACCAAGCCGCTGGTGGGCCACCTGGCCGCCTGGAACTACTTCGAGTCGGTGGATAACCCGGTGAACCAGAAGTTCGTTGCCGACTGGAAGGCCTACGCCAAGGCCAAGGGCCTGCCGGGCGCCGACAAGGCTGTAACCAACGACCCGATGGAGGCCACCTACGTAGGTATCCACATGTGGGCGCAGGCGGTGGAAAAAGCCAAGTCCACCGATGTGGACAAGGTGCGCGAAGCGCTGGCCGGGCAAACCTTCAAGGCGCCATCGGGCTTCACCCTGACCATGGACAAGACCAACCACCACCTGCACAAGCCGGTGATGATTGGCGAGATCCAGGATGACGGGCAGTTCAGCGTTGTCTGGGAGACCGAGCAGCCGCTTCGGGCGCAGCCTTGGAGCCCGTTTATTCCGGGTAACGACAAGCGCCCTGATTACGCCGTGAAAGGTAACTGAGTGCATTGGGGCTGCTTTGCAGCCCTTTCGCGGATAAATCCGCTCCTACAGGTTCAGCGCCGACCGTGTAGGAGCGGATTTATCCGCGATGAATCCACCGCCGATTTCCAGGATTACCCGCATGCTCAGACTCCTGCTCACCTTGCTCCTGCTAATACCCCTGGCATCCCAAGCCAGCGAAGGCGAATTCTTCCTCACCGCCAAGCCCGCCGAGCAAGCCCAACTGCTCGAAAGCTGGGCGGCGCAACCCGATGCCGCACGCCTGCCACTGCTCGAAAACCTGCGCCAAGGCCGCATCGCCGCTGACGACACCCGCAAAGTACGCCTGAACAACCGCCTGCGTGGCCTGATCGACAACGCCCTGGCCAGCCACCAGCTGCTCAGCGACAACAGCGACACCCGCCTGGCCGCCGCCCAGCAACTGCAAAAAAGCGCACAACCCGCGCAAATGGCCTTCCTCGACCGGCGCTTCGCCAGCGAACCCGACGCCGCCGTGCATGCCGCCCTCGGCCTGGCCCTGGCCAACCTGCAACTGGGCGCCAGCGAGCCGGCAGTGCGCCTGGCCGCCGTGCGCCTGCTGGGCGAAACCGGTGACCCGCTGGCCCGCACCCGCCTCGAAGCCCTGCTACAGCCCGATGCAGAAAGCGACCCAGGGGTGCGCACCGCTGCCGAAACCAGCCTGGCCCAGGTCAAGCGCAAGCTGCTGGTCGGCGAGCTGCTCGGCCAGGCGTTCAGCGGCCTGTCGCTGGGCTCGATCCTGCTGCTGGCCGCGCTTGGTCTGGCCATCACCTTTGGGCTGCTGGGTGTGATCAACATGGCCCACGGTGAAATGCTGATGTTGGGCGCCTACAGCACCTACATGGTCCAGGTGCTGGTGCAACGCTACGCCCCGGGCGCCATCGAGTTTTACCCGCTGATTGCCCTGCCGGTGGCCTTCGCCATCAGCGCCGGGGTCGGCATGGCACTGGAGCGCGCGGTCATCCGCCACCTCTACGGCCGCCCATTGGAAACGCTGCTGGCCACCTGGGGCATCAGCCTGATCCTGATCCAGGCCATCCGCCTGCTGTTCGGCGCGCAAAACGTCGAGGTGAGCAACCCGGCCTGGCTATCGGGGGGCATCCAGCTGCTGCCCAACCTGGTGCTGCCGTACAACCGCCTGGTCATTATCGGCTTCGCCCTGGCCGTGGTGCTGCTCACCTGGCTGCTGCTCAACCGCACGCGGCTGGGCCTGAATGTGCGCGCTGTCACCCAGAACCGCAACATGGCCGCCTGCTGCGGCGTGTCCACCGGGCGCGTCGACATGCTCGCCTTCGGCCTGGGCTCTGGCATTGCCGGGCTCGGCGGCGTGGCCTTGAGCCAGGTCGGCAACGTGGGCCCGGACCTGGGCCAGAGCTACATCATCGATTCGTTCCTGGTGGTGGTGCTGGGCGGCGTCGGCCAACTGGCCGGCAGCCTCTGGGCGGCCTTCGGCCTTGGCATCGCCAACAAGCTGCTGGAGCCGCAGATCGGTGCCGTGCTCGGCAAGATCCTCATCCTTGCGTTGATCATTCTGTTCATCCAGAAACGCCCGCAAGGCCTGTTCGCCCTCAAGGGACGGGTAATCGACTGATGAACCAGCCACTGCTTGTCACCGCTACGCAAAAGGCCGGACCACGCCTGACGCTGGCCGTCGGCGCCCTTGTCGTCCTGCTGCTGGTCGCCCTGCCGCTGTTGTCACTGCTGCCGGCGGACCATGCCCTGCAAGTGTCGGCCTACACCCTGACCCTGGTCGGCAAAATCCTTTGCTACGCCATCGTCGCCCTGGCCCTTGACCTGGTCTGGGGCTACGCCGGATTGCTGTCGCTGGGCCACGGCCTGTTCTTCGCCCTGGGCGGCTACGCCATGGGCATGTACCTGATGCGCCAGGCGGCCGGTGACGGCCTGCCGGGGTTCATGACCTTCCTGTCGTGGACCGAGCTGCCGTGGTACTGGGCCGGCACCCAGCATTTCGCCTGGGCCCTGTGCCTGGTGGTGCTGGCGCCGGGGTTGCTGGCGCTGGTGTTCGGCTGGTTTGCCTTCCGCTCGCGAATCAAGGGCGTGTACTTCTCGATCATGACCCAGGCCCTGACGTTCGCCGGCATGCTGTTGTTCTTCCGCAACGAGACCGGCTTCGGCGGTAATAACGGCTTCACCAACTTCCGCACCATCCTCGGCTTCGACATCACTGCGCAAGGCACCCGGGCCGTGCTGTTCCTGCTCACCGTCGGTTTGCTGCTGGCCAGCCTGTACCTGTGCTGGCGCCTGACCCGCAGCAAATTCGGCCGCCTGCTCACCGCCGTGCGCGATGCCGAAAACCGCCTGATGTTCTGCGGCTACGACCCGCGTGGCTTCAAGCTGCTGGTGTGGGTGCTGAGCGCTGTGCTGTGCGGCCTGGCGGGTGCGCTGTACGTGCCACAGGTGGGCATCATCAACCCCAGCGAGATGTCACCGACCAACTCCATCGAAGCCGCCGTGTGGGTGGCCCTGGGCGGGCGTGGCACGCTGATCGGCCCGTTGCTCGGTGCCGGCCTGGTCAATGGCATGAAAAGCTGGTTCACCGTGGCCTTCCCGGAGTTCTGGCTGTTCTTCCTCGGCGCACTGTTCATCCTTGTCACCCTGTACCTGCCCAAGGGCGTGGTCGGCCTGTTGAAGAAAAGGAGCCAGCCATGAGAGGCGTGCCCCCGGTCCACCCGGAATTCATGCTGGAACCTGTGTTCGACAACCTCGGCGCAGGGCGTGATGCCATCGGCCTGGGCCAGAGCCGCAGGGCCGGCCTGGATACCCGCCACGGCACGGTGCTGAGCCTTGAGGACATCAGCGTCAGCTTCGATGGCTTCAAGGCACTCAACGCGCTGAACCTGTACATCGGCGTGGGCGAACTGCGTTGCATCATCGGCCCCAACGGCGCCGGCAAGACCACGATGATGGACGTGATCACCGGCAAGACCCGCCCCGACACCGGCAGCGCCTATTTTGGCGACACCCTCGACCTGACCCGCATGAGCGAATACCAGATCGCCCAGGCCGGCATTGGCCGCAAGTTCCAGAAGCCCACCGTGTTCGAGGCGCTGACCGTGTTCGAAAACCTGGAACTGGCGCTGAAGACCGACAAGTCGGTGTGGGCCAGCCTGGCGGCGCGCTTGGGCGGTGAGCAGCGCCAGCGCATCGAAGAGGTGCTGACCACCTTGCGTCTGCTGCCCCAGGCTCAGCGTCAGGCCGGCTTGCTGTCCCATGGGCAGAAGCAGTTCCTAGAGATTGGCATGTTGCTGGTGCAAGAGCCGCAATTGCTGCTGCTGGACGAACCGGTGGCCGGCATGACCGATGCCGAAACCGAGTTCACCGCCGAGCTGTTCAAAGGCCTGGCCGGCAAGCACTCGCTGATGGTGGTGGAGCATGACATGGGGTTTGTGGGGAGCATTGCCGACCATGTGACCGTGTTGCACCAGGGCAGTGTGCTGGCAGAGGGGTCGCTGGAGCAGGTGCAGGCGGATGAGCGGGTGGTTGAGGTGTATCTGGGCCGATGATCTATTCCAAGGACATGACATGCTGAAAATCGACACGCTGCACCAGTACTACGGCGGCAGCCACATCCTCCGGGGCCTGTCCTTCGAAGCCAAGGTCGGCGAAGTCACCTGCCTGCTGGGCCGCAATGGTGTGGGCAAGACCACCCTGCTGCGTTGCCTGATGGGCCTGGTACCCGCCCGCGATGGCAGCATCGAATGGGAAGGCAAACCCATCACCCGCCTCAAGCCCCAGCAACGGGTACATGCCGGTATCGCCTATGTACCCCAGGGCCGCGAGATCTTCCCGCGCCTCACCGTCGAGGAAAACCTGCTGATGGGCCTGTCCCGCTTCCCGGCCCGTGAAGCCCGCGAAGTCCCCGCGTTCATCTACGAGCTGTTCCCGGTACTGGAGCAGATGAAGCAACGCCGTGGCGGTGACCTGTCGGGCGGCCAGCAACAACAACTGGCCATCGGCCGCGCCCTGGCCAGCCGCCCGCGCCTGCTGATCCTCGACGAGCCGACCGAAGGCATCCAGCCCTCGGTCATCAAGGAAATCGGCGCAGTCATCCGCCGCCTGGCCGAGCGTGGTGACATGGCGATTCTGCTGGTGGAGCAGTTCTACGACTTTGCCGAAGAACTGGCCGACCAGTACCTGGTCATGGCCCGCGGTGAGATCGTTCAGCGCGGCCGTGGCGAAAACATGCAGGCCGAAGGTGTGCGTGGGCTGGTAACCATTTAATCTGCAAGCAACGACCCTGCGAGACGCTGTCATGAGTTACGAATTACGCGATGCCCTGCCTGCCGACGTGCCAGGCATCCTCGACATTTACAACGACGCCGTGCGCAACACTACGGCGATCTGGAACGAAACCCCGGTAGACCTTGCCAACCGCCAGGCCTGGTTCGATGCACGCGCGCAGCAGGGGTATCCGATCCTGGTGGCGGTGGATGAGACGGGGGTACTGGGGTATGCCTCGTTTGGCGACTGGCGGCCGTTCGAAGGGTTTCGCCTGACGGTGGAGCACTCGGTGTATGTGCGGGGTGACCAGCGTGGCAAGGGGTTGGGGCCGGTGTTGATGGCGGCGTTGGTGGAACGTGCGCGCGGTTGCGGCAAGCATGTGATGGTCGCGGCCATCGAAAGTGGCAATGCGGCGTCGGTGCGCCTGCATGAGCGGTTGGGCTTTGTGGTGACCGGGCAGATGCCGCAGGTGGGGGTGAAGTTTGGCCGGTGGCTGGATTTGACCTTCATGCAGCTGGTGTTGAACCCAGGGGCCGAACCGACCTGAAATTGATGTCGCCTGTGCTGGCCTCTTCGCGGGTTTACCCGCGAAGAGGCCGGGCCTGCAAACATTACATCTGGGTAAACCTGCCCAGCCGCTGGCGCAGCATGTTGTTCTCGCTGCGCAGCGCCTGCACCTCCTGCAACAGCTCCAGCGCCAGCGCCACCCCTTCCCACTCCAGTTCCAGCTCCTGGTGCAGCTTGGCCGCACGCCGAGTCAGCAGCGGCGCCTGATCGTCGAACAACCAGTCCTCAGGCGTTCGCCCAGAGGGTTCGACAATGCCGTGCTCGACGATTTCGATCACGCAGTCCGCCGTGACATCGGCTTCCTGACACAGGGTACGCATGTCCAGTTGAACGATCAGGGTGCTGCTCATGATCACTTACTCCATTGTGCCCTCGGGTTGAACGCGGCCTTTTCGGAAAGCTTGGCCCACAGTTCACGGGTAGATTCGTCAGAAGTCGTCGGCATGACCACCTTGAGCTGCGCGTAAAGGTTGCCGCGCTCACCCTGCTTGTTCGCCAGGCCTTTGCCCGGTACGCGCAGGCGCTGGCCGCTCTGGCTGTCGGGGCGGATGGTCAGGTTGATCTTGCCTTCCAGGGTCGGCACCGCCACCTTGGTGCCCAGTGCCGCCTCCCACGGTGCCAGCGGCACGGTGATGATCAGGTCATGGCCTTCGACATCAAACAGCGGGTGCGGTGCCATGCGGATGGTCAGGAACAGGTCGCCATTGGCCCCGCCACCGCTGCCCGTTGCGCCCTGGCCTTTGAGGCGGATACGCTCACCGTCGGTCACCCCGGCCGGGATCTTCACGTTCAGCGTCTTGGTAGTGAAGCCGGTGCGCTGGCCCATGGCATTGGTTTGCGGCACCTGGAAGCTGATCTGCTTGGACTCCTTGCTCAGGGTCTCTTCAAGGAACACCGCCAGTTCAAGCTCCACGTCCTGCCCTCGCCTGCCGGCACTGCGTTGTTGCTGACGGGCGCCACCGAAAGGGTTGCCACCCCCTCGCCCACCGAAGATCGAGCTGAAGAAGTCGGAGAAGTCGCCGCCCTCGAAGCCGCCGCCACCGCCACGGCTTTCCCAGCCCGGTGGTGCCTGGAACGGCCGGCCATGCTGGCCGCCGTACTTGCGGATTTCGTCGAACTCGGCACGTTTCTGCGCGTCGCCCAGCACTTCGTAGGCCTCGTTGGCCTCTTTGAATTTGTCCTCGGCGTCGCGCTCCTTGCTGACATCGGGGTGATACTTGCGGGCCAGCTTGCGGTACGCGGCCTTGATCGCCTTGTCGTCCGCCGTGGGCTCTACGCCGAGTATCTTGTAATAGTCTTTGAAGTCCATTTATGGATCACCAATGTAAATGTGCGTGTTGCCACTGAAGATAGGGGTCAAGCATAGCCTTTCAAGGCCGCCTTGGGTTTGCCCCATGGCAGACGACTGGTCTTGATTCTGTAGCCAACTGGCATACACTGCGCGGCCGTTTTGCCTCCGGAAGCTCATTCCCCATGTCTGACGTATCCCCGGCCCGTGCCCTGGGCATCGACTTTGGCACCTCCAACTCCACGGTCGGCTGGCACCGCCCTGGCGTGGAATCGCTGATCGCCCTGGAAGACGGCAAGATCACCTTGCCCTCGGTGGTGTTCTTCAACATCGAGGAACGTCGCCCGGTGTATGGCCGCCTGGCACTGCACGAGTACCTGGAAGGCTACGAAGGCCGCCTGATGCGCTCGCTGAAGAGCCTGCTGGGCTCCAAGCTGATCAAGCACGACACCAGCGTGCTGGGCAGCGCCCTGCCGTTCAAGGACCTGCTGGGCATGTTCATCGGCGAGCTGAAAAAGCGCGCCGAAGCTGCCGCTGGCCGCGAATTCGACCAGGTGGTGCTGGGCCGCCCGGTGTTCTTCGTCGACGAAGACCCGGCTGCCGACCAGGAAGCCGAAGACACTCTGGCCGACGTAGCGCGCAAGATCGGTTTCAAGGATGTGTCGTTCCAGTACGAGCCGATTGCCGCAGCCTTCGACTATGAGTCGAGCATCAGCCGCGAAGAACTGGTGCTGATCGTCGACATCGGCGGTGGTACGTCCGACTTCACCCTGATCCGCCTATCGCCCGAGCGCCACCTGGTCGCCGAGCGCCAGAGCGACATCCTCGCCACCGGCGGTGTGCACATTGGCGGCACCGACTTCGACAAGCAGCTGAGCCTTCAGGGCGTGATGCCGCTGTTCGGCTACGGCAGCCGCATGAAGAGCGGCGCGTTGATGCCCACCAGCTACCACCTCAACCTGGCCACCTGGCACACCATCAACGCCCTGTATTCTCAAAAGTCGCAGCTGGCGCTGGGCAGCATGCGCTATGACATCGAAGACAGTTTCGGCATCGACCGCCTGTTCAAGCTGATCGAACAGCGCGCAGGGCACTGGTTGGCGATGGAAGTCGAGGCCAGCAAGATCGAGCTGACCAACAGTGAAAGCCGCCACATCGACCTGCGCCGTGTCGAGCCTGAGCTGACGGCAGAACTGACTCGCGTGCTGTTCGAAGAAGCGATCGAAGGGCTGCTGGAGCGAGTGCGGGGTAGCGTGACCGAGTTGCTGGCCAAGGCTGGCGTGAGCGAAGGCCAGGTGGACACGGTGTTCTTCACTGGCGGTTCCAGCGGTATTCCGGCGCTGCGCAACAGCGTTGCGGCGATGCTGCCGAATGCGCGGCATGTGGAAGGCAATATCTTTGGCAGCATTGGTAGCGGGCTGGCCATTGAGGCGCGCAAGCGGTACGGGGCAGCCTGAGCCATTTTGGGGCCGCTTTGCGGCCCCAGCAATCTGTCAGACCAGTTCAGCCCGCTTCAGCTCACTCTTCAGGTAGGCATAGTAGATCGGCCCCGCCACCACCCCAGGCAGCCCGAACGCCGCCTCGAACACCAGCATCGCCAACAGCAGCTCCCACGCCTTGGCACTGATCTGCCCCCCCACAATCCGCGCGTTGAGGAAGTACTCGACCTTGTGGATGACAATCAGGTAGCCCAGCGCCGCCGCCGCCACCCAGATCGACAGCGACAAGCCCACAATGGTGATCAGGGTGTTGGACATCAAGTTGCCGATCACCGGCAGTAAACCCAGCAGGAAGGTCAGCACGATCAGCGTCTTGGTCAGCGGCAGGTGCACGCCGAACAGCGGCATCACCACCGCCAGGAAGATGCCGGTGAAAACCGTGTTGAGCAGCGAGATCTTGATCTGCGCGAAGACGATGTTGCGAAACGCCTTCACCAGTAGATTGAGGCGCTCGAACAGCGCCGCCGCCAGGGGCTTGCGCCGGGAAACATCGGGAATGCGCTGCAACGCGATGATGGCACCGAGGATCATGCCGATCAGCAGTGTCACGAACATGTGCGCCATGCCCTTGCCCACCAGTTGCAGATCGCTCAGGTGGCTCTTGATCCAGTCACCGATGGCCACCTTGAACTCGGCGGCGCTGGCGGGCAGGTAGCCCTCGATGAACGGCGGCAGCTGGCCACGGGCGCGCTCGACCAAGGCCATGAACTTGTCCAGCGAGGCGCCGGGGTTTTCCGCCTCGTGCAGCAGGAAGCTGAAGGCACCGGCAATCAGCAGCGTCAGGGTACTGACCACCAGCGTACCGAGCAGCGCCACAGCCAGCCAGCGGGCGCGTTGGCCGGCCAGCAGCGGTTGCAGGCGCGGGGTGAGCATGTTGACCAGTTCGAACACCAGCAGGCCGGCAAGCAGGCTGGGCAGCAACTTCAGGGGCAAGGCCAGCAGCAGCCCGGCCATGACGATGATCAGGCTGGCCAGGGTGATCTGACGGGGGGTAAAGGTCATACAGCCTCGACGGCAGACAGCGGGAATGCCCGCAGTCTGCCAGCCTTGCGCCTGCAGGCATAGGCGCAGGTCATTTCTTCTTCAGGCAGTCGCTCATGAAGGCTTTGCGTTCGTCACCCTTCAGGGCCTTGGTGGTGGCGTCGGCGTTGCAGGTTTTCATCTTCTCTTGCTGGGTTTGCGGCACGTCCTTTTTCAGGCAAGTGCTCATGAAGGCTTTGCGCTCATCGCCCTTGAGGGCCTTGGCGGTGGCGTCGGCGTTGCAGGTTTTCATCTTTTCCTGCTGCGCGGTGTTGGCCGCGAAGCCTTGGGCGCTGAACAGCACGGCCAGCACCAGTAATGGAATGTGCAGCACTTTCATGGAGTGGTCTCCTTCGCTCCGCGCCCGATGCACGGGGGTCGAGCTGAGTGTAGCCAAGATTTTTCAGCGCCCTGCCCGTGCCTGCCGGCGATATTGCTCGGGCGTACACTGGGCCTGGCGCTGGAACATGGCAATGAACGCCGAGGCACTGCTGTAGCCAAGGTCGAAGGCGATGGCCTGAATCGGCAGGCCGGCCTCCAGCGCTTCGATGGCTCGCAAGAACCGCAGGCGCAAGCGCCACTCGCCAAAACTCATGCCCAGCTCACGCAGAAACTGGCGGGCCAGGGTGCGCTCGCTGACATGCACCTGCGCGGCCCATGCGGCCAACGGGCGGTTGTCGCCGGGCTCGGCACCCAAGGCGTCGAGCACCTGACGCAGGCTTTCGCCATGCGCAAACGGCAGGTAACAGGCCTGGGTGGGTGCCAGCAGCAGCTGGTCGAGCAGCACCTGCACCAGACGCTGGTCGCGCTCGCCCTCCGCCACCTTGAGGTCGCGCCGGGCAAAGTCGGCGAGGATGGCCTTGAGGATGTCGCTGATCATCAGGCTGCACGGTTGTTGCGGCAGGCCGGCGCACAGGGTGCGGTCCAGGTAGACCGAGCGGTAGACGATGGCCTGGGGGTTGTAGCAGCCATGTTCGGTATCGGGCGGCACCCACACGGCGTAGTGCGGCGGCGACAGGAAGCGCTGGCCGGCGACGTCCAGCTGCATCACGCCATGGGCGGAATAGTTGAGCTGGCCCCAGGTGTGACGGTGCGGGGCGCTGAGGGTGTCGGCACCGAACTCGTCGTGGCGGAAGTACACCGGGGCCGGGAGTTGGGTGAACTGAGGGATGTCGAGGTGTTTGGGCGGCATGCTGACTGTCTTGCGGGGCGGGTTGTCTGGATGGAAGTATAGGCTTGTGGACAGACAGTTGATAATGACTGACATCAGGGCCTGCTGCGCAGGCCCTTTCAGTCCTACACGAGTAACCCGCTACATGAACTACCTGTTCCCCCTCACCGCCATCCTCATCTGGGCCGGCAACACCGTGGTCACCAAAATGTCTGCCGGTGCCATCCACCCCGCCGAAATCGGCTTCTACCGCTGGCTGCTGGCCGCCCTGTTGTTCACTCCGTTCCTGCTGCCCGCCGTATGGCGCAACCGCGCGGCGATCCGCCCGCACCTGGGCAAGGTGTTCGTGCTGGGCGTGCTGGGCATGGCGCTGTACCAGAGCCTGGCCTACTTCGCCGCCGGCATTACCAGTGCCACCAACATGGGCATCATCCTCTCGTTGATGCCGCTGATGTCACTGGCACTTTCCATCGCCTGGCTGGGCCAGCGCCTGAGCTACGGTGCCCTGCTGGGCGCAGTGGTGTCGTTCTTTGGCGTACTGGAAGTGGTCAGCGCTGGCCATCCCGCCAGCCTGCTGGCGCACGGCCTGAACAGCGGTGACCTGCTGATGCTGGTGGCCACCCTGGCTTACGCGCTGTACAGCTTCCTGCTGAAGAAATGGCAGCTGCGCCTGCCGCCCCTGCAGTTGCTGTACCTGCAGGTGCTGGTGGCCATCGTCGTGCTGCTGCCGTTGTTCCTGCTGTCGGACAAGACCGGCCTGAACAGCCACAACATCGGCCTGGTGCTGTACGCCTGCGTGCTGGCCTCGATGATCGCGCCGCTGGTGTGGATGCAAGCTGTGCATCGTCTGGGGCCAAGTCGCACCACGCTGTTCTTCAACCTGCTGCCGGTTGTCACCGCCGTGATCGCCGCCGTGGTGCTCGACGAACAACTGGCCCGCTATCACCTGGTCGGCGGCTTGCTGACCCTGGCTGGCGTGGTGCTGGCCGAGCGCTGGACCACGCCCATTCGCCGCTAAAGCCCCGCGGCCTTGAGCCGGGCGGCATGTTCAGTGAACAGCCGCACCGGCTCTGCACCTTTGCCCACGGCGCCGAGCGACTGGTTGACGATATCCAGATGGTCCAACGGGTAGTCGTCGCCAATCACCTGGCCCAGGTGCGAACTGCAGCGCCCGACCATGCCGTCGCATTGGCCCTTTTCCTTGACGAAGCTGCGCGCGAACAGGCGGCAGAAGCGGTTGCTGCCATCAAAACGGTTGCGACCTTGATCGGTCAGGCCGGGCTGCAAGGTGCCGGACCACGAGTAATAGCGCACGCCATTGACCTCATACGCTCCTTCCCCACCCCAGGTCTGCGGCAGGCCCTGTGGATAAGCCTGGTTGAACAGCGCCACCCCGGCGCTGGTCAGCGACTGGTGCGAGGCGTGCACATCCACCGGCAGCGGGTCGCGGCGCCAGCCGGTTTCCAGCCACACCAGCAACACGGCAAAACCATGCAATACGGCCTTGAGAATACGGCCCTGGGCGGAATCGCCCGGTGCCGTGCGCTCCAGGTGGTCAGCCAGCTCGGAGCCATGGTTGGGGCCCGCCACCGAGGTGACCGAAGCGACCCGATCCGGCCGCTTGGCCGCAGCGTAGCGCGCACTCAGGGCACCCTGGCTATGGCCGATGAGATTGACCTTGGTGGCGCCGGTGCGCTGGCAAATGTCTTCGATGATCGCCAGCAACTGCTCGCCACGCACTTCACTTGAGTGCAGCGGCGAAACCTGCACCGGAAACACCCGTGCCCCGCCCTTGCGCAGGGCCGGCACGATGCCGAACCAGTACGGATAGAGCACCAACCGGACAAACCCGAGCATGCCCGGCACCAGCACCAACGGGTATCGCGTGGCCAATTCCTGCTGCATTGCCCCAGCCCCTTTCCGTGGACGACCGGCCAACACTACAGCGGCCATCATGACCATCGCAATCGAACTCCCGGCGCGCGCTGTGGTTCCAAACCACACAGACCCTTTGCAAGGAGCGGGACCATGTACAAGCAGACCCTGGCAATCCTTCTGGCAAGCGCCACCCTGGCCGCCTGCGGCAGCCGCCCGGAAAACCCGGTGGACTACGTCACCTACCGCGACGAACCGCTGGTCAAGCAGGTGGAACACGGCATGACCATGCAGAAGGTCATCGCCATCGGCGGCAGCCCGTCGAACGTGATCGACCTGCCGCACGGGGGCACCTGCAACGACTACATCCTCAACCGCGACGGCAAACAGCAGCCCTACTACGTGCGCTTCGACGCCACCGGCCATGTCGACGCCAAGGGTTTCAAAACCTGCAAACAACGCCAAGAGGACAGCGACGCCTTGCATGGCGCCTGAGTCCCCCCCCTCATCTACCGTCCTGACCCGTCTGGAGATAACCATGAGCAACGTTGAACTGACCGATGTGCAAACCCTGCGCGAGCGTGCCCGCCAGCATGTCGAGCAAGGCGCGGTGACCGAGGGCTACAACGCCGACCGCAAGGAGATCCTGCGCCTGCTGAACGAGTCACTGGCCACCGAACTGGTCTGCGTGCTGCGCTACAAGCGCCACTACTTCATGGCCAGCGGCATCAAGGCCAGTGTGGCGGCCAGCGAGTTTCTGGAGCATGCCAACCAGGAAGCCGAGCATGCCGACAAACTGGCAGAGCGCATCGTGCAGCTGGGCGGGGAGCCGGATTTCAACCCGGATAACCTGAGCAAGAACTCCCATGCCCAGTATGTGGCGGGCAAATCGTTGAAGGAGATGGTGCTGGAGGACCTGGTGGCCGAGCGGATTGCCATTGATAGCTACCGCGAGATCATTCAGTACATCGGCGATAAAGACCCGACTACACGGCGGATGTTCGAGGACATCCTGGCGCAGGAAGAAGAGCACGCGGACGACATGTCCGATCTGTTGCAGGGGTTGTAATCGCAAGGGGCTGCTTTGCAGCCCAATCGCCGGCAAGCCAGCTCCCACAGGGACTGCACAAACCCTGAATACTGTGCGGTCCCTGTGGGAGCTGGCTTGCCGGCGATTGGGCCGCAACGCGGCCCCCTATCATTTCTTGCCTTTTACCGCAGCCGGCGCCTTGCCCGCCTTCATTTGCTGCAACAACGGCGTGCACTGGTTAGGGTCATCCCCGCTGCTAGGCGCAATCAGTGCCAGCAACCCCGCCGCCGGCCCGGCCACGACACCGAGCGCCACCATTCCCGCACCGCGTAGCGCCAACGGCAACGCCTGCACCCCGGCACTGGGCTTGGCAAACGGCCCGCGCACATACAGCGGCGAGCGCAGCGAGAACAGCCGCAGCCCTTTCGATTCTGGCGTGATCTTCAAGTCCAGCTGCTCGCTGGCGAAATTGGCCGTGCCGTTGATGTAGATGATGGCGTTCTCGGTATCGAAGATGAACAGGCGCGTTGTGGCCAGGCCATCCTTGATCCCCACATCCGCCGCCGCGCAATTGATTTTCACATCCTCGTCACCAAACAGTTTGCCGACCACATAGTTGCCCACATTCAAACCGGCAATTTCCATCAGGCTGCGACTGATGGCGCCATCGTTGATCAGCATGCGCAGGTCACCATTGGCCGTGCCCAGCAGAGCCGCTACCGAGTTGCCACGGCCGCTGATGTCAGCATTACCGTTCAGCTCGCCAAAGCTGGTCTGCATCGGTGCAAAGGAAGGGAACAGTTGCTTGAGCTTGAAACCACGCGCTGTCAGCTGGGCACGCCCCTGCAACGGCACGTTGCGCCCGTCCAGGCGGATCTTTGAGGCCAGGTTGCCGCCCGCCACGCCAAACCGCAGGGGCTCCAGGCGCAGCAGGCCGTCTTCCAGAATCACGTGGGCCGACAAGTCATTGAACGGCAGTTGCGCGCTGTGCACGATGCGCTTGCCGGCAAAGGTGACATCCGCGTCCATGCTGCGCCAACGCTCGGTGCGGAACTCTTCCACCGGCAGCACCTTGCCCGCCGGCTGTTTGCTGGCACCGCCACGGGCCTTCTGTTCGGCGTTGGAGTCGGCGCCGATCAGCGGTGCCAGGTCCTTGAACAACAACTGGTTCGAAACCAGGTTGCCGGACAGCTTGGGCCGTGGCTGGCTGGCGACAAAGGCCAGGTCACCGTGGATATCGCTGTCACCGATCTTGCCGTTGAAGCCCTGGTAGTTGAATGTCGCCCCTTGCGCCGCGTTCAGGTTGGCGTTGAGGCGGCCGTCAGTGGAGTAGGCCGGGGTGTCTGGCAGGGTCACGCCGGTCAATGGATAGAGGTTACCCAGGCTGGCGCCGGACAAGCGCAGGCGCAGGTCGAGGGCGCCGAGGTTGCGTGGATCGGTCAGGGTGCCGGCGAGCACCACATGGGTATCGGCAATCCGCACGTCGGCCTGCAGCGGGAACGGCTGGCTGGCGTCCTGCAATGCCAACAGGCCGCCGATTTTGCCGGTGCCGGACACCGGCTGGCCCTTGTAGCGGCCCTGGGCCTTGAGCCCGAAGGCGTAGTCCTGGGCACCACCGGCTTTCTCGGCGCTGGCCTTGCCGACGATGTCGCTGAACGGGATCGGCTTGCCCAGCGGGTCGATCTGCACCTTCATGCTGGTTTGCAGGGTCTGGTCGTCGAAGCTGACATTGCCCTGGTCGAAACCGATGGCGCCGATGTCCAGCTGCCATTTTGAAGGTTCTGCGTTTTCGTCCTTTGGCCCGAGGTCAATGGCCCAGTTGGCCCGGCCATCGGCCAGGCGGGTGAGGCTGGCCGTAGGTTTGGTGAGGTTGATGCGCGGGATGCTGATCTGCTGGAACAGCAACGGCAGCGGCGCCAGGCGGAACTCGACACGCTCCAGGCCGACCATCTTCGGCTCTTTGAGCCAGTCGGGGTTGCCCAACGTCAGGTCTTCGGCAATGAAGTGCGGCCATGGCACCCAGGCACGCCAGCCACCTTCCTCGGGCTCGGTATGCCACTGCACGGCAAGGTTGCCATTGATCGCAAAAGGCCGGTGCAGGGCCTCGGAAACCTTCTCGTTCAGCAGCGGCTTGACGCGGTTCCAGTCAAAGGTGGCAATCACAACCACCAGGATCGCCAGCAGTGTCAGCAGGCTGGTGAGGGTCCAGACGAGAATTCTGGCGGAACGCGTCATTGCGGGGTTCTCCTTGCGGCATGGCACAAAACGGGCGCAGCGGTGGCACTTAATATCTGGGACTGATGAAAACCCGCAGGGTTTTATCGATGGCGCCATGATAGCGAAGTTTTTCCTGGCCTTTTGCTCAGCAATTTGTCGCGCCAGGCCCTACCTGTTACCCGCCCGCAGCAGGGGAAACGCGCCACACCTATCCCTGCAAGGTACGGAATAGAGCCGTTTCAAACCTCTATCAATGCGGTCGATTGTTACCATTACCCGTATGAACTTCTCTCTGGCGTTACGCGGCGTAGCATTGGCTCCGTACCCACTTTCCAGCCCCCGAGAGGAGCACCGAAATCATGAAACGCCATCTGCTGACCCTGACCCTGTCCATCCTGGCTGCCAACGCTTTTGCCCTGCCAGCCGCCGAACAGCACCTGACCGCTGAGTCGCGCTCCAGCGCTGCCGAAATCGCCCAACCGCTGAAAACCGTAGCCGAAGGTGGTTCCGACCGCCTGATCGAACGCAGTGGCCGCGTCGCCGAAGGTGGCTCTGACCGCCTGATCGAGCGCAGTGGCCGTGTCGCCGAAGGTGGCTCTGACCGCCTGATCGAACGCAGTGGCCGCGTCGCCGAAGGTGGCTCTGATCGCCTGATCGAACGCAGTGGCCGTGTCGCCGAAGGTGGCTCTGATCGCCTGATCGAACGCAGTGGCCGCGTCGCCGAAGGTGGCTCTGATCGCCTGATCGAACGCAGTGGCCGTGTCGCCGAAGGTGGCTCTGATCGCCTGATCGAACGCAGTGGCCGCGTAGCTGAAGGTGGTTCGGATCGTCTGGTTGAACTCAGCCGTGTGAGCTGATCGCCATGGTCGAAAAGAACAACTCATGTCACAACGCTTGCTCCCCTCCAGGCCCGGTCATTGACCGGGCTTTGTTTTTTTAACTAGAGTGCCCAGCCTTACCGTCACAGAAGCCCGCACCATGCTGCCGCGCGCCGAACAGAAGCTACAGACCCGCCAGGCCCTGCTCGATGCCGCCTGCCTGCTGATGGAGAGCGGCCGGGGGTTCGGCAGTATCAGCCTGCGTGAAGTGGCAAAGACGGCAGGCATCGTGCCCACCGGGTTCTACCGGCATTTTTCCGACATGGACGCCTTGGGCCTGGCCCTGGTGGCCGAAATCGACACAACCTTCCGTCAGACCATCCGCCTGGTACGGCAAAACGAATTCGAACTGGGCGGCATCACCGACGCCTCGGTGCGCATCTTCCTCGATGTGGTGGCCGCCCACCGCGCGCAGTTCCTGTTCCTGGCCCGCGAGCAGTACGGTGGTTCACAAGCCGTACGCCAGGCCATTGCCCGCCTGCGCCAGGACATCAGCGACGACCTGGCCACCGACCTTGCGCGCATGAAGCGCTGGCAGCACCTGGACAGCGCCGCGCTGGCGGTGATGGCCGACCTGGTGGTGAAAACCGTGTTCGCCACCCTGCCAGAGCTTATCGACAGCCCGGAACCGGGTTATCCACAGGCACTGACGCCGCAGGAAAAGATCACCCAGCAACTGCGCTTCATCTTTGTCGGGGCGCGGCATTGGCAAGGGCTGGGCAACCCACAACCCTAGTTCTGCTACCATGGCGCCCTGCCCGACAGCGACGAGCGCCGAAATGTCCAACCCCCGCCTCACCCTGCCTGAACTGGCCCGCTTCAACCAGCACTTCG
This sequence comes from Pseudomonas sp. RV120224-01b, assembly GCF_003208145.1. Lineage (NCBI taxonomy): Bacteria > Pseudomonadati > Pseudomonadota > Gammaproteobacteria > Pseudomonadales > Pseudomonadaceae > Pseudomonas > Pseudomonas sp. RV120224-01b. The sequence goes on from NZ_QKMQ01000004.1 coordinate 109,153, forward strand.
CCGAACGCATCGTGCCGCTGTGGCAAGGCCCGGGCTGGAATGCCGACATGGCCCTGCCCTACGAAGCCCTGGATGCCCAGCACCAGCCCTTGCCGGTGCAGCGCTACCGGGCGATGGCCTGCGCACGCCAGCTGTACCTGTTCAGCAGCCGCATCGGGCAACCCGGCGCAACCGAACGCGCGGCCGCCTTGTTCCGCTCGCTGCAAAAGCATTTCCACGACGCCGAGCACGGTGGCTGGTTCTACAGCATCGACGCCCAGGGCAAGCCGCTGGATCGGCGCAAGGACCTGTATACCCACGCCTTCATCGTCTTCGCCTGCGCGCACTATTGGGGCAAGGTGCGCGAAAGCCTGGTCGAGTCCACCTTGAACGCTGCGCTGGACATTATCGACCAGCAGTTCGCCCGTGACGACGGCCTGTATGAAGCCAGCCTGGGCGAAGACTGGGCCGACCTGGGCAGCGGCCCGCTGCAGAACCCGCAGATGCACCTGGCCGAAGCGTTCCTGCAAGTGCTGGCGGTGCGTGATGACGAGCATACCCAACAGTCGCTGCTGCAACTGTGCGAAGCACTGCAAACACACTTCATCGAACCGGCCCACGGCCTGATGCTGGAAAAGCCACGCGGGGCTGTGGATAACTGGTTTGAGCCGGGGCACCAGTTCGAGTGGTTCTACCTGCTGCATACCTCACCGCTGCTGCGTGACACGCCACTGCATGCGTCACTCGACCGGGCATTCGGCTTTGCCGAGCAGTACGGGGTGAAAGATGCGGCAGTGCTGGCGATGCTGGATGTGGATGGCAAGGTGATCGACGCCACCCAGCGGATCTGGGCGCAGGCGGAGTATCTGCGGGCGTTGGTGCTACGTGAGGCGGGTGAGGCGAAGTTGGCTACCCAGATGCAGGCGCTGGAAGCGCGGTTCCTGCGGGAAGCGGGCTGGTATGAATGCCGGGATGGGGAAGGTAATGTCAGCCGGCATGATATGCCTTCGACTACGCCCTACCACTTGGCGACCTGCCTGGAAGGGTTGCAGCGCCTGGGCTGACGCCATCGCCGGCAAGCCAGCTCCCACAGGTACAGCGCAGCTCCTGAGGATTGCACAATCCTGTGGGAGCTGGCTTGCCGGCGATGGGCCGCAAAGCGGCCCCGCTTTGTTGATCAGCCTTTGACCGAACGATCGATGGAGAACCCTGCCCAATCCTGGCTCACCGGCATCAGCTCCAGGCTGTTGATGTTGATGTGAGCCGGCTGGTTGAGAATCCAGAAGATGGTCTCGGCAATGTCCTGCGGCTGGATCGGCTCGGCGCCTGCGTAAGTGGCGTCGTACTTGGCCTGGTCCCCCCCGAAGCGCACCAGCGAGAACTCGCTCTCGCACAGGCCTGGCTCGATGTTGCTCACGCGCACGCCGGTACCGCGCAAGTCGCAGCGCAGGCTCAACGAGAACTGGCCAACGAAGGCCTTGGTGCCGCCATACACGTTGCTGCCCGGGTACGGGTAGTTGCCCGCCACCGAACCCACGTTGAGGATCGACGCCCCACGGCCGTGGGCGATCAGGCGTGGCAGCAGCAGGCGGGTGGTGTACATCAGGCCCTTGATGTTGGTATCGACCATGGTTTCCCAGTCGTCCAGGCTGCAGTTCTGCGCTGCGTCCACGCCCAGCGCCAGGCCAGCGTTGTTCACCAGGCCGCGCAGCTTGTCGAAGCCGGCCGGCAGGGTGGCGATGGCCTGTTCCATGGCCTTGCGGTCACGTACGTCCAGCACCAGGCCATGCACTTCGGTCTTGGCCGACAGTTCCGCGCACAAGGCGTCCAGGCGCTCCTTGCGACGGCCAGTGAGCACCAGTTTCCAGCCGGCCTCGGCAAAGCGGCGGGCGGTGGCCTCGCCGAAACCGGACGTGGCGCCAGTGATGAATACGGTGGACGTCATGCTCTGTTCCTCACGGTAGGTTGTCATGGCAGCTTTGCAGCATGCCCGCGCCGGGCGCTGGCAGCAAGCCAGTCAGGCGGCTGTTCATTTTTTGTTCATCTTCGGCAAACCCTTGCAGCAGAGGGCCCGGCGCCAGCTATGCGCATGTTATCCACAAGGCTTTCCCCACGGATTGGGGGCAACTTGTCCACGGTGCGGAACCCTTTCAGCGATAGGTGGTCGGTGGATATCTTTTGAGTGATGGCGCAAGGCTTTCAAGCATGCCGCCTGCAGCGGTCTGTCCAACGTTTCTTCACAGAGTTATCCACAGGATTTTCAGCGATATCCAAGTGCTTGCAGGGCTTTGAAAAACCTTGAAAAATCATCCACAAAGCGCACCTGATCAAAAAACGATCAAACCTCTGCAGGGCTCGGTATCAAAGGGCTTGAGTGAGATGCCACCATGTTTTCCACAGGCGGTTCCACATTATCCGTGGAAAAGATCCGGCCTGTGGAAAGATGGGCTCGGGAAGGAAAACCGGGGTATGTGGAAACAGGCCCGCGGCAAGTTGTCCACATTGAGAACGGGGCCGCTCAGCGGCCCCGAATGAAACTCAGTGCCCGCCAAGGTAGGCGTTGCGCACCTCTTCGTTGACCAGCAACTCCTGCCCGGTCCCGGTCATGCGGATCTGCCCGTTGACCATCACATACGCCCGATCCGACAGCTTCAGCGCATGGTTGGCGTTCTGCTCCACCAGAAAGATGGTCATCCCGCTCTTGGCCAGCTCGCGCAAGGTCGAGAAGATCTGCTTGACCACAATCGGCGCCAGCCCCAGCGACGGCTCATCCAGCAGCAGCAACTTCGGCCGGCTCATCAGCGCCCGGGCAATCGCCAACATCTGCTGCTCACCCCCGGACATGGTCATGGCCCGCTGGTTACGCCGCTCCTTCAAGCGCGGGAACAGCTCGTACATACGCTGCATGTCTTCGTCGGCATGCTTGTCGCCGATGGGGATGGTGCCCATCATCAGGTTCTCCTCGACGGTCATGTCGGGGAACACCCGGCGCCCTTCCGGCGACTGAGCGATGCCGTTGGAGGCGATGTAGTGCGACGACTTGCGGGTGATGTCGGTGCCGCGATAAACGATATGCCCCGACGCTGCCCGAGGCTGGCCGAAAATAGACATCAACAGGGTCGACTTGCCCGCACCGTTGGCACCAATCAGGCTGACCGTCTCGCCTTCATTGATGTGCATCGACACCTTTTTCAGCGCCTGGATCGGCCCATAAAACACGTCCAGGTCCTTCAGTTCGAGAATGGGCGCACTCATACCAGTTCCTCTTCGTCTGCACCCAGGTAGGCGGCGATCACCGTCGGGTTGTGGCGGATGTCTTGCGGGGCGCCTTCGGCAATCACGTTGCCGTGGTCCAGCACCACGATATGGTCGGAAATGCTCATGACCATGCCCATATCGTGCTCGATCAGCACCACGGTGATGTCGTGCTCGTCCCGCAACACACGGATCATGCGGCTGAGGGCTTCGGTTTCCTGCGGGTTCAGGCCTGCTGCCGGCTCGTCCAGGCAGATGATCTTTGGCCGCGTGCACATGGCCCGGGCAATCTCCAGGCGGCGCTGCTGGCCGTAAGACAACTCGCCGGCCAGGCGGTTGGCGCAGTCCACCAGGTCGACCACTTCCAGCCAGTAGAAGGCGTGGTCCAGCGCATCGCTCTCGGCCTTGCGGTAAGCCTTGGTGTTGAGCACACCGGCCAGCAGGTTGCGGTTGACCCACATGTGCTGGGCCACCAGCAGGTTTTCCACCACCGACATTTCCTTGAACAGGCGAATGTTCTGGAACGTACGGGCCAGGCCTGCGCGGTTGACCAGGTGGGTGCCGCCGAACATCTTGTAGTACAGGCGGTTGGCAAAGCGCGCCGGCGACACGAAGTCCGCCGCCTGGAAGCGCTCGCCAAGCAGCTGGATGACGTTGGTGTGGCTGCCGCGCACGTTCAGCTCGATGCGCCCGCCGCTGGCCTTGTAGAAGCCGGTCAGGCAGTTGAACACCGTGGTCTTGCCCGCGCCATTGGGGCCGATCAGGGCGAAGATCTGGTTGCGCTTGACCTTGAGGCTGACGTCGCTGAGCGCCTTGATGCCACCGAACTGCATCATCAGGTTGTCGACCGAGAGAATGATATCGTCGCTCATGGCGCCACTCCTTTACGCGGGGTCACACCGGTACGGCTGATGCGGATCAGCCCACGCGGTCGCCAGATCATCATCAGCACCATCAGCACGCCGAACAGCAGTACCCGGTATTCGGAGAAGCTGCGCAGCAACTCGGGCGCCACGGTCAGCACGAACGCTGCGATCACCACGCCCACAGTCGAGCCCATGCCACCCAGTACGACGATGGCGAGGATCAGCGCCGACTCGAAGAAGGTGAACGACGACGGGTTGACGAAGCCCTGGTAAGTGGCAAAGAACACCCCGGCCAGGCCGGCAGTGGAAGCACCCAGGGTAAAGGCCGAGAGCTTGACCAGTACGTGGTTCAGGCCCATCGAACGGCAGGCGATCTCGTCTTCACGCAGTGCTTCCCAGGCCCGGCCGACCGGCATGCGGGTCAGGCGGTGCTTGATGTACAGCACGGCCAGCACGACGATGAACAGCACCGCGTAGATGAACACGAACTTGAGGTTGGCGTTGTAATCGAAGCCGAAGAACTCGTGGATCGGTACGCCGCCGTCCTTGGCCCGACGGCCGAACTCCAGGCCGAAGAAGGTTGGCGACGGGGCCGGCATGCCGTTGGGGCCACCGGTGAACGACAGCCAGTTGTTCAGCACCAGGCGGATGATTTCGCCAAAGCCCAGGGTCACGATCGCCAGGTAGTCACCGTGCATCCTCAGCACCGGGAAACCGAGAATACATCCCGCCAGCGCTGCGGCGATGGCCGCCAGCGGCAGTACGCTCCAGAAGCCCAGGCCCAAATACTGGTAACCCAGCGCCAACCCGTAGGCACCAATGGCATAGAACGCCACGTAACCCAGGTCAAGCAGGCCGGCCAGGCCGACCACGATGTTAAGGCCCAGGCCCAGCAACACGTAGATCAGCCCGAGGATGACCACGGTCAGCAGGTACTTGTTGGCAAACACCGGGAACACAATGGCAATCACGATCAGCGCGGGGATGATGTAACGCAAGCGCGACTTGTAGTCCGGTGCGTTCACATGCACGCCCGAGCCACCGCTTTCAAAGCCCTGAAGCATGCGCGTGCCAGCAGCGGTCTGCAGGTACAGGCTGAGCAGGAAGCGCCCCAGCATCACCCCGCCCACCAGCCAGGCCACGCGCCGCGGCTCGGCGTTGAAGCTGTAGCCGTCGAGCACCACGCCGACGACCGGGCCAAACACTATGAGTGCCAGCAGGCCGGCGACGATGGTCTCCAGCAGGCTGCGTTTAAGGTCGAAACCCTTGGTTTCGGTAACAGCGGCAGTTTTGGCAACGGACATGTTCACACCTTAGCCACGAGCGGGCGACCCAGCAGGCCTTGTGGGCGGAAGATAAGGATCATCACCAGCAGCGAGAAGCTGAACACGTCCTTGTAGTCGGAGTTGATCAGGCCAGAGAACAGCGACTCGGAAATACCCAGGATGATCCCGCCGAGCATGGCGCCAGGCAGCGAGCCGATACCACCCAGCACGGCGGCGGTGAACGCCTTGATGCCGATGATGAAGCCGGCGTAGAAGTCGAAGGTGCCGTAGTTCATGGTGATCAGCACGCCGGCCAGCGCGGCCATGACTGCGCCGATGACGAACACGTAGGAAATCACCCGGTCGGTGTTGATGCCCAGGATCGAGGCCATCTTGCGGTCTTGCTGGGTGGCGCGGCACATGCGGCCGAGCTTGGTGTACTTGATCACGTAGGTGAGCAGGCCCATGCCGACGAAGGCTGCCACCAGAATGAAGATCTTGGTGTAGGTCAGTTGCACGAAGCCGGTGCCGACTTCGACACGCATGGCACCTTCAAGCAAGGTCGGAACACCTTGCTGGCGGGCACCCTGGCTGATCTGTGCATAGTTTTGCAGGATCAGCGAAATACCGATGGCGCTGATCAGCGGTGCCAGGCGGGTGGAGTTACGCAGGGGTTTGTAAGCGATGCGCTCGATGGTGAAGCCGTATACGCCCGTAACGACGATGGTGAACAACAGCGTGCCCAGCATCAGCAGGGGGAACGACTCGATACCGAAGTAAGCCAGCAATGCCAGGCTGATCGCCGCGAGGTACGCGGAGATCATGTACACCTCGCCGTGCGCGAAGTTGATCATGCCGATAATGCCATAGACCATTGTGTAGCCGATGGCGATCAGGCCATAGACCGACCCGAGGGTCAGGCCGTTGACCAGTTGCTGCAGGAAAATACCATCCATAACGCAATCTCACCTGATTGAGATTGCACGAGCGCCGACCACGGCGGGCCTGGGACAAGGCGGCCCTCGCAGCGCAGTACTGTGCAGATCTACGGATAAAGACAGGTACCGCGGGGCTTTGGCCCGGGGGCAGGCGCACCCGGGCCGCGGGCCGTTATTATTTTTGTTTTTCCAGCTGGTGGTATTTACCGTCTTTGTCCCACTGGTAGACCACGTAGTCGGACACGGTCAGGTCGCCCTTGCTGTCCCACTTCTTCTCGCCCATCACCGTCTTGACCGGGTTGGCCTTGAGCCACTTGGCGGCGTCTTCGCCCTTGTTCGACTTGGCGCCATTGAAACCGGCGGCCAGGGCTTCCAGGGAAGCGTAGGCATACAGGGTGTAGCCTTCAGGTTCGGTACCGTTCTTGCGGAACTCTTCAACCACCGCCTTGCTGTCTGGCAGCAGGCGCGGGTCGGCGCCGAAGGTCATGTACACGCCATCGACGTATTGCGCACCGCCAGCGGTGGCCACCAGTTCGTCGGTGACGATGCCGTCATCGGACATGAACTTGACGTCCTTCAGGCCCTGCTCGCGCAGCTGGCGTACCAGCGGGCCAGCCTCCGGGTGCAGGCCGCCGAAGTAGACCACGTCGGCACCGGTGGAGCGGATCTTGGTAACCACGGCGCTGAAGTCTTTCTCGCCACGGGTCAGGCCTTCGTACAGCACAGGCTTCACGCCGCGTTTTTCCAGCTGCGCCTTGGTGGCGTCGGCCAGGCCTTGGCCGTAGGTGTCCTTGTCGTGCAGTACCGCGACTTTCTTGCCCTTGAGCACGTCGACGATGTAGTCGCCAGCGACGATACCCTGCTGGTCGTCACGGCCGCACATGCGGAACATGGCGCTCAGGCCGCGTTCGGTCACCTGCGGGTTGGTGGAGCCCGGGGTGATGGCGATAACGCCGGCTTCGTCATACACCTCGGAGGCCGGGATGGTGTTGGAGGAACAGAAGTGGCCGACCACGCCGATCACCTTGTCCTGGTCGACCAGGCGGTTGGCCACGGCTACGGCCTGCTTCGGCTCGCAGGCGTCATCGCCTTTTACCAGGACGATTTTTTCGCCATTCACGCCGCCGGCGGCGTTGATCTTGTCGGCCGCTGCCTGCGCACCTTTCATGTACTGCTCGCCAAACGCTGCGTTCGCCCCGGTCATCGGGCCCGCTACACCGATCTTGACGTCGGCCTGAACATACGAAGAAACACCCAGTGCTGTAGCCACGGCCAGAGCCAGGAAACCTTTCTTGTAAAACGTCTGCGACATGAGGTGGTGCTCCTAGAGTTTTTTTTGGTTGGCACTACAACTTCTCAACCCTGTGCTCAGAGCAAGGGCCGTGCCATAGGGTTTGTCTTCCGGGAAAACACACTGTGCTGGGCGCCAGCAGGCGACCGGCGGCCTTTTCTTTATTGAGCGTGCAACCGTCTGCCACGCGGCAGGCGCCACCACACGTACAGACAAGGAGCAACCGCCTGGTGCCATCATTGCAACCCCGCCAAGTGTTAACGTGCAACCAGCCTGTAACAACGGACGTCACCGAACTGCACACCGCTGGTGCGCGACTGCTACAGGCGGCACCGTTTCAAGGCTAGCCGGTGCACGGAAAAACACCTCTGTTTTGGCTGTTCCGGCCTCTTCGCGGGCAAGCCCGGACACAACAAGCCCCAAAAGGCTGGCACAATGTCCGCCATTCGCCGCTTCCGGAGCCCCATTGATGAGCGAGAGCGCATTCGCCGAGCGCATCGTGCACAACCTGCTCGACACCGACTTCTACAAACTCACCATGATGCAGGGTGTGCTGCACAACTACCCGGACGCCGACGTCGAATGGGAATTCCGCTGCCGCAACGGCGAGGACCTGCGCCCGTATCTTGGCGAGATCCGCCACCAGCTCGAACTGCTCAGCGACCTCACCCTGGATGATGGCCAGCCGGCCTTCCTCGAGCGCATCAGCTTCCTCAAGCCCGACTTCCTGCGTTTTCTGCGGCTGTTTCGCTTCAACCTGCGCTACGTGCGCATCGGCATCGAAAACGACCAGCTGTTCCTGCGCCTGAAAGGCCCGTGGCTGCATGTGATTCTGTTCGAAGTACCGCTGCTGGCCATCATCAGCGAAGTGCGCAACCGCCACCTGCACCCACGCATGCGCCTGGCGGAGGCCCGCGACCAGCTGTACCGCAAGTTCGACTGGCTGCGCGCGCATGCCAGTGACGATGAACTGGCCGAGCTGCAGGTAGCCGACTTCGGCACCCGGCGGCGCTTTTCCAGCCGTGTGCAGGAAGACGTGGTGCGGGTACTGCGCGACGACTTCCCGGGCCGCTTCGTCGGCACCAGCAACGTCGACCTGGCATGGAAACTGGATATCAAGCCACTGGGCACCATGGCCCATGAATGGATCATGGCCCACCAGCAACTCGGCCCACGCCTGATCGACAGCCAGATCGCCGCGCTGGACTGCTGGGTGCGCGAATACCGCGGGCTGCTCGGCATCGCCCTGACCGACTGCATCACCATGGATGCCTTCCTTGGCGATTTCGACCTGTACTTTGCCAAGCTCTTCGACGGCCTGCGCCACGACTCCGGTGAACCGGTGGCCTGGGCCGAGAAGGCCATTGCCCACTACCAGAAACTGGGTATCGACCCGATGACCAAGACCCTGGTGTTTTCCGATGGCCTCAACCTCACCCGTTCGCTGGAAATCTTCCGTGCCCTGCGCGGTCGCATCAACGTCAGTTTTGGCATCGGCACCAACCTGACCTGCGACATCCCGGGTGTGGCCCCGATGAGCATCGTGCTTAAAATGACCGACTGCAACGGCGCGCCAGTGGCCAAGATCTCGGACGAAGCCGCCAAGACCCAATGCCGCGACGAGAACTTCGTCGCCTACCTGCGCCACGTATTCAAAGTCCACAGCAAGGAGTAACCCATGCAAGCGGTTCAGCAAGAGATTGCCCAGGCACTGAAGGTACAGCCGCCGTTCGCCGACACTGCCGCGCTTGAGGCCGAAGTCGCCCGGCGCGTGGCGTTCATCAAGGACTGCCTGGCCAACGCCCGGCTCAAGACCCTGGTGCTGGGCATCAGCGGTGGCGTCGACTCGCTGACCGCCGCCCTGCTCGCCCAGCGCGCCATCAACGAACTGCGCGCCGAGACCGGCGACAAGGCCTACACCTTCATTGCCGTGCGCCTGCCGTACCAGGTCCAGCATGACGAGCATGACGCCCAGGCTTGCCTGGACGTGATCAAGGCCGATGAAGTGCACACCGTCGACATTGCCCCGGCAGTGAGGGCGCTGGCCGCTGAGGTTGTAGAACTGAAGAATGGCTCGCCAACCCTGGTGGACTTCGTGGTGGGCAACGTCAAGGCGCGTACGCGCATGGTCGCCCAGTACACCATTGCCGGCGCACGTGCAGGCCTGGTGATCGGTACCGACCACGCCGCCGAGGCGGTAATGGGCTTCTTTACCAAGTTTGGTGATGGTGCCTGCGACCTGGCGCCGCTGAGCGGGCTGGTGAAGAACCAGGTACGGGCCATTGCGCGCAGCTTTGGTGCGCCGGAGTCACTGGTGGAGAAGGTGCCGACTGCAGACCTTGAGGACCTGGCGCCGGGCAAGCCGGACGAAGCGTCCCATGGCGTGACCTACCAGCAGATCGATGCCTTCCTGCATGGTCAGCCGGTTGATCAGGCGGCGTTCGACATCATCGTTGCCACCTACCGCAAGACCCAGCACAAGCGCGAACTGCCGTTCGCCCCTTGAAAAGCTTCGCGGGCACGCCCGCTCCCACAGGTACTACACAGCCTTCAGAGTGTGTGGTGATCCTGTGGGAGCGGGCGTGCCCGCGAATAGGCCCGATAGGCCTACTCAGCTGTCATTACTTGACGACAACCTTGCCCTTCATCATCGAGATGTGGCCCGGGAAGGTGCAGAAGAAGCTGTAGTCACCACCGGCTTCCAGCTTGGTAGCGTCGAACTTCACTTCGGTTTCTTTCTCAGGCGCACCGATCATCTTGGTGTGAGCGATGATCGCGGCGTTGTCAGCCTTGATGTAGTCCTTGTCCAGGCCCTGGCTCATGCCTTCGGTAGCAATGCCCTGCATGTCGGCAGTCTTGCTGATCACCAGGTTGTGGCCCATCACGTTCTTCGGCAGGTTGCCCGAGTGGGTCAGTTTGACGGTGAATTCCTTGCAGCTCTTGTCGACGGTGATTTCCTTGGTGTTGAAGGACATCTGGTCGGTCGAGTCGACAGTTACCGAGCACTCGGCGGCGAAGACAGAGGCGCTGGCGAGGGTCAGCAGGGATACCGCTACAGCTTTCGCAAACATCATGAATCTCCTTGGCAGGGTTTTATCAATTGCGAGACTGCCTGAAACCGTTCAGCCCCTTGCTGATATGGGTCAAGGGGGTGTCAAGAGGCCAGCCAGTAGAATTGTTCAATGGATTGTATACAACCAATCTAAGGGCACATCATGCCCTTTTATTAGACGATGGGACAACCTCTCATTTAGGAGCAATACCAAATGCCCATCTCTGCCTTCATCAATAGCCTGCTCGCCGCCTATGCCCACGGGGCTACCGGCGCCATCTGCGAATTCTCCCGCCCGGAATGAACGCGGCCTTGGAAGCAACGGGCATGCGCCGTACCCTGTGCACCTGAGTGACAGGAGATGAGCAATGCCCGTACGTTCCGTTTGTGTGTTCTGTGGTGCCAGCATTGGCGCCAACCCTGCTTACCGTGAAGCTGCCGTCGCGCTCGGCCAGGCCATTGCCCGCCGTGGCCTGACCCTGGTGTATGGCGGCGGCGCCGTGGGCCTGATGGGCGTGGTGGCCGACGCGGCCATGGCAGCAGGTGGCGAAGTGGTCGGCATCATCCCGCAAAGCCTGCTGGACGCTGAAGTCGGCCACAAAGGCCTGACGCGCCTGGAAGTGGTCGATGGCATGCACGCGCGCAAGGCACGCATGGCCGAGCTGAGCGATGCCTTCATCGCCCTGCCGGGTGGGCTGGGTACGCTGGAAGAATTGTTCGAGGTATGGACCTGGGGGCAACTGGGCTATCACGCCAAGCCGCTGGGGCTGCTCGATGTGAACGGCTTCTATGACAAGCTGGGCGGGTTCCTCGACCATATCGTCGAAGAAGGCTTTGTGCGGCCGCAACATCGGGCGATGTTGTTGTTGGAGCAGCAGCCGGATGAACTGCTGGATGGCATGGACAGCTTCATTGCGCCGGTGGCGCCGAAGTGGGTCGACCAGAAGCCTGATTGACCTTGAGATTTCGGGGCTGCTTTGCAGCCCATCGCCGGCAAGCCAGCTCCCACACTGATCGCACAAAGCTCAAGACTTGCGCTGTACCTCTGGGAGCTGGCTTGCCGGCGATGGGCCGCAAAGCGGCCCCCGAAATCAGCGCGGGATAACGGGCTGGCGCGGCTTCTTGTTGCCCTTGCCACCCTTGGCCGCTTCCTTGCGCTCTTTGGCCGCCTTCTCGTTACGCGCAAACGCCTCGGCCTTGGCCTTCTCGCGTTTGTCCCACGGCTTGCTGCCATCGCTGGCACGCGGTGGCAGGCCGGTGTGCTGGGTCAGGATCTTCTGATCCTTGCCCACCTTGTGGCTGCCCGCCGGCGTCGAGTTCTTGCGGCGTGCGCTCTGGTAGGTATCGGTCTGCGGCTGGTGCAGCGGGATCAGCTGGTGCTTGCCCGGGCCGATCAGGTCGGCACGGCCCATACGCTGCAGTGCTTCACGCAGCATCGGCCAGCCTTTCGGGTCGTGGTAGCGCAAGAACGCCTTGTGCAGGCGGCGCTGCTCGTCGCTCTTGACGATCTCCACCCCTTCGCTCTTGTAGGTCACCTTGCGCAGCGGGTTCTTGCCCGAGTGGTACATGGCCGTGGCCGAAGCCATCGGCGACGGGTAGAACGCCTGTACCTGGTCGGCGCGGAAGCCGTTGCCCTTAAGCCACAGGGCCAGGTTCATCATGTCTTCGTCGGTGGTGCCCGGGTGCGCGGCGATGAAGTACGGGATCAGGTACTGTTCCTTGCCCGCCTCTTTCGAGAACTTCTCGAACATGCGCTTGAAGCGGTCGTAGGTGCCGATGCCCGGCTTCATCATCTTGTCCAGCGGGCCACGCTCGGTGTGCTCCGGGGCAATCTTCAGGTAACCGCCCACATGGTGGGTGACCAGCTCCTTCACGTACTCCGGCGACTCAACGGCCAGGTCGTAACGCAGGCCCGAGGCGATCAGGATCTTCTTCACACCCGGCAAGGCACGGGCCTTGCGGTACAGCTCGATCAACGAGCTGTGGTCGGTGTTGAGGTTTTCGCAGATGCCGGGGAACACGCACGACGGCTTGCGGCAGTGCTTCTCGATGTCGTGGCTCTTGCAGGCGATGCGGTACATGTTGGCGGTCGGGCCGCCAAGGTCGGAGACCACGCCGGTGAAGCCCGGCACCTTGTCGCGCATCTCTTCGATCTCGTTCAGGATCGACTCGTGCGAGCGGTTCTGGATGATGCGGCCTTCGTGCTCGGTGATCGAGCAGAAGGTGCAGCCACCGAAGCAGCCACGCATGATGTTCACCGAGAAACGGATCATCTCGTAGGCCGGAATGCGCTCCTTGCCATAGGCCGGGTGCGGCACACGGGCGTACGGCATGCCGAACACGTAGTCCATTTCTTCGGTGCTCATGGGGATGGGCGGCGGGTTGAACCACACATCCACTTCACCATGCTTCTGCACGAGGGCGCGGGCGTTGCCCGGGTTGGTTTCCAGGTGCAGCACGCGGTTGGCGTGGGCGTAGAGAACCGGGTCGTTACGCACCTTTTCGAACGACGGCAGGCGGATCACCGATTTTTCACGGGTCACGCTCGGGCTGTCGAGGATCTGCACCACTTTGGCTTCGTTCGGGTCTTCCTGGTCGCCCTTGGCCTGCTCGATGGCGCAAGCCTGGGTGTCCTGGGTGTTCACGTACGGGTTGATGATCTTGTCCACGCGACCAGGGCGGTCGATGCGGGTCGAGTCGATCTCGTACCAGCCTTGCGGGGTGTCACGGCGCACGAAGGCCGTGCCGCGCACGTCGGTGATGCTTTCGATGTTCTCGCCGTTGGACAGGCGCTGGGCCACTTCGACCACCGCACGCTCGGCGTTGCCGAACAGCAGGATGTCGGCACTGGCGTCGATCAGGATCGAATGGCGAACCTTGTCCTGCCAGTAGTCGTAGTGGGCGATACGGCGCAGCGAAGCTTCAATACCGCCGAGTACGATCGGCACATGCTTGTAGGCTTCCTTGCAGCGCTGGCTGTACACCAGGCTGGCGCGGTCCGGACGGCTGCCGGCCAGGCCACCAGGGGTGTAGGCATCGTCCGAACGCATCTTCTTGTCTGCGGTGTAGCGGTTGATCATCGAGTCCATGTTGCCAGCGGCCACACCGAAGAACAGGTTCGGCTCGCCGAGCTTCATGAAGTCGTCTTTCGACTGCCAGTTCGGCTGGGCAATGATGCCCACGCGGAAGCCCTGGGCTTCCAGCAGGCGGCCGATGATGGCCATGCCGAACGACGGGTGGTCGACGTAGGCATCACCGGTCACGATGATGATGTCGCAGGAATCCCAGCCGAGCAGATCCATCTCCTCCCTGCTCATTGGCAGGAAAGGTGCTGGCCCGAAGCATTCGGCCCAGTACTTGGGATAGTCGTAGAGTGGTTTGGCTGCTTGCATGTCAGTGACCGGTTCTGGTGTGCAGGGAAATCGCGGGCGCGGAATATAGCACAAATTTTGACCAAATCCGACGATGGTTGTCGGATTCATTGGGAGCATGGCGAACCCTATGGGAGCGGGTTTGCCCGCCCTCACAGGTTGCTGAGTTCGCCTTTATTCGTCGTCGTCGAAGTTGTACATGCCCGGCGCGAGGTTCTCGAAGCGGGTGTACTTGCCGATGAACGCCAGGCGTACGAAGCCGATGGGGCCGTTACGCTGCTTACCGATGATGATTTCCGCCACGCCCTTGTGCTCGGTCTCGGGGTGGTACACCTCGTCGCGGTACACGAACATGATCACGTCGGCGTCCTGCTCGATTGCACCGGATTCACGCAAGTCGGAGTTCACCGGGCGTTTGTTCGGGCGCTGTTCCAGGGAGCGGTTCAGCTGCGACAGGGCGATGACCGGGCAGTTGAATTCCTTGGCCAGGGCCTTGAGCGAGCGGGAAATCTCGGAAATTTCGTTGGTCCGGTTGTCGCCAGCCGACCCTGGGATCTGCATCAGCTGCAGGTAGTCGACCATGATCATGGCGATTTCGCCGTGCTCACGGGCCAGCCGACGGGTACGGGCGCGCATTTCCGAGGGGCTGATGCCAGCGGTATCGTCGATGAACAGCTTGCGGTCGTTGAGCAGGTTCACCGCCGAGGTCAGGCGCGGCCAGTCATCGTCGTCCAGCTGGCCGGAACGCACCTTGGTCTGGTCGATTCTGCCCAGCGACGAAAGCATACGCATGATCAGCGATTCGCCTGGCATCTCGAGGGAGAACACCAGCACTGCCTTGTCGGTACGCAGCACGGCGTTTTCCACCAGGTTCATGGCGAAGGTGGTCTTACCCATCGACGGACGGCCCGCGACGATGATCAGGTCGGCCGCCTGCAGGCCACTGGTTTTTTCATCCAGGTCGGTAAAGCCGGTGGACACGCCGGTGATATCGCTGTCGGAGTTGAACAGCGTATCGATGCGGTCGATGGCCATGGTCAACAGCTCGTTGACGCCTACCGGGCCACCGGTTTTCGGTCGCGCCTCGGCGATCTGGAAGATCTGCCGTTCGGCATCGTCGAGGATTTCTTCGGCATTACGCCCTTGCGGGTTGAAGGCGTTGTCGGCGATGTCGGTACTGATGCTGATCAGTTGGCGCAACGTGGCCCGCTCGCGAATGATCGCGGCATAGGCCTTGATGTTGGCCACCGACGGGGTGTTCTTGGCCAGCTCGGCCAGGTACGCCAGGCCGCCGATTTGCGAAGAGAGGCCTTCTTTATCCAGCTGCTCGTGCAGGGTCACCACGTCGAATGGCTGGTTGGCGTCGGCCAACTTGTGCACGGCACGGAAGATCAGGCGGTGGTCATGCCGGTAAAAGTCGCCATCCGACACCTGATCCAGCACTCGCTCCCAGGCGTTGTTGTCCAGCATCAGGCCACCGAGCACGGCCTGTTCGGCCTCGATGGAATGCGGCGGCACCTTCAGGGCTGCGGTTTGCAGGTCTAGCTGTTCGGAGTTGGTGATCTCGTTCATGGCCACGAAAGAATTCTGGAGGATGAAAAAGACAAAGGGCACGGCCTGTCGAAAACAGGACCGTGCCCGATGTTAACCGCCTGGCTCGCAAGGAGCCAGCCAGTCAGCGCAGCTTAGGCAGCTACGACAACCACGCGTACGGTGGCTTCAACGTCGCTGTGCAGGTGCACGGCTACGTCGTATTCGCCAACCTGACGGATGGTGCCGTTCGGCAGACGAACTTCAGCTTTGGCCACTTCAACGCCGGAGGCGGTCAGGGCGTCAGCGATGTCGTGGGTGCCGATCGAACCGAACAGCTTGCCTTCGTCGCCAGCGGTGGCAGTGATGGTCACTTCCAGCTCGGCCAGTTGGGCAGCGCGGCTTTCAGCCGAAGCTTTCTTGTCAGCGGCTGCTTTTTCCAGCTCGGCGCGACGCTCTTCGAACGCAGCCAGGTTGGCGGCGTTGGCAACGGTGGCCTTGCCGAATGGCAGCAGGAAGTTACGGCCGTAACCAGCCTTAACTTTTACTTTGTCGCCCAGGTTGCCCAGGTTAGCGACTTTTTCCAGCAGGATCAGTTCCATTTGGTAAAACCTCTTAACTTTTAACCTTCACCGTTCGCGGAGTCATTCCCCTTGGGGGACTTGCGACCGCGAAAATCAATCAGGCTGTCGACAATGGCCAAAACCACCAGCAACGGATAAATCAGCTGCATGATCAGCGGCAGCGTCACGTACATGCCCACCAGCCAGAAACCGGCCAGTCGGCCCTGTGCCACCAGCCCATGCATCAAGGCGATGCCGGCCAGTACCAGAACCAGGCTCGAAGCCGATGCCAGGATGATGAACTGCGGGCCGATAAACGGCGCCACCACCATCACTGCCACCAAGACCGCCATGGTCTGTTTTGGCAACTTCAGTTCGCGAAACTCGCGACCGAAGCCTCCAGGGTTGTACAACGCTGCCTGCCAGTAGCGCGCCAGCATTAACGCCAACACACTGAACAATTGCACCGTCACTGCTGTGGAAGCGACCAGCACAGGGCGGATCAGCTCACCGGAGAGCACCGGTTGCCCTTCGATTTTCGGCATGGCTTCGGCAAACGCCTTGGCCAGCACATCGAAGGTTTGTGCCAGCGCCAGATCAAGCACGAGGCTAAACGCCACGGCGAACACGGCACTGGCCAGCAACACCCGGCTCCAGGGATGCTCGGCACGCAGCATGGCGGCCAGGGCCAGGGCACCCGCAATCACCAGAAAGGTGATGGGATCGCCCATGACCCACACGGCCAGCCCGGCCAGCAGGCCGCCGGCGATGACCGTTGTAGCATCCTTGAACCCACGCCGCAGCAGCACAAGGCTGCCGGCAGCGGCACTCAACCAGAACAGCAGCGGCAGTACCGCGCTGATGACCACCACCAGGGTGGCCTGCACACGACCGCGCATGATGAAACTTGCTAACGCTCGCATGCTAATCCCTTACTGCTTGTCGACGACCCGGTCTCAGCGGCCGTGGCTGTCGGTGTAGGGCAGCAGGGCCAGGAAGCGGGCGCGCTTGATAGCGGTAGCCAGCTGACGCTGATAACGAGCTTTGGTACCGGTGATACGGCTTGGAACGATCTTGCCGGTTTCGGATACGTAAGCTTTCAGGGTGTTGAGATCTTTGAAGTCGATCTCTTTCACGTCTTCAGCAGTGAAGCGGCAGAATTTACGACGACGGAAGAAACGTGCCATTTAATAGGCTCCTCTAAAGGTCCGTGGATTACTCGTCAGCGTTATCGCTGGAGTCGCTGTCATTGCTGTCGTCGCCTTCGGCGGAGTCAGCATGCTCAGGACGCTCGCGACGCTCACGGCGCTCGCTGCGGTTCTCTTCAGCCTTCAGCATCTCGGACTGGCCGGTAACGGCTTCGTCGCGACGGATGACCAGGTTACGGATAACGGCATCGTTGTAGCGGAAGTTGTCTTCCAGCTCGGCCAGGGCCTTGCCGGTGCACTCAACGTTCAGCATCACGTAGTGAGCCTTGTGAACATTGTTGATTGCGTAGGCCAGTTGACGACGGCCCCAGTCTTCCAGGCGGTGGATTTTGCCACCATCTTCTTCGATCAGCTTGGTGTAACGCTCAACCATGCCGCCGACTTGTTCGCTCTGGTCCGGGTGAACCAGGAAGATGATTTCGTAATGACGCATGAATGCTCCTTACGGGTTAGTAGTCTGCCAGTGAATCTGGTCAGACAAGGAGTGAATGACACTGTATGTCTTGCACGGAGGGGAGGCACATGAGCGCCTGCCAGCTCGGCAAGGGGCGCAATTGTAGAGAAGGCGGGGCGGACAAGCAAGGAGGTTGGTGAATATTTGAACAGCCTGAAACACTTTATGCCTGCCCCGGCCCTATCGCCGGCAAGCCAGCTCCCACAGGATCGCCACAGGTGCTGAACCTTGTACGGTACCTGTGGGAGCTGGCTTGCCGGCGATAGGGCCGGGGCAGGCTATAAGTCAGCGCTTGGCCTGACGCTGGCGCACGGCCTCGAACAGGCAAACGCCGGTCGCCACCGAAACGTTCAGGCTGCTGACGCTGCCGCCCATCGGCAACTTCACCAGGAAGTCGCAATGTTCGCGGGTCAGCCGACGCATGCCCTTGCCTTCCGCGCCCATGATCATCACCAGTGGCCCGGTCAGGTCCTGCTGGTAGATCTCCTGCTCGGCCTCGCCGGCAGTGCCCACCACCCACAGGCCACGCTGCTGAAGCTTCTCCAGCGTACGCGCCAGGTTGGTCACGGCCACCAGCGGGATCACCTCTGCCGCACCGCAGGCCACCTTGCGCACAACCGGCGTCAGCGTGGCCGATTTATCCTTGGGCACGATCACGGCCGTGGCACCGGCCGCATCGGCCGTACGCAGGCAGGCGCCCAGGTTGTGCGGGTCGGTCACACCGTCCAGCACCAGGATCAGCGGCGGGGTTTCGGTGCGCTCAAGCAACTCTTCGAGCATCAACTCGCCCCACACCTGGCTTGGGCTGACCTCGGCGACAACCCCCTGGTGCACGCCCTCTACCCAGGCATCCAGCTCACGGCGCTCGGCCTGGCCGACCGGCACGCGGTTTTCCGCCGCCAGCGCCAGCAAGGTTTCCAGGCGTGGCTCGCTGCGCCCTTCCGACAGCCAGATCTGCTTGACCCGCTTCGGATGGTGCTGCAGCAATGCCTGCACGGCGTGCACGCCGTAGATCTTTTCCAGCTGACTCATGACTTGCTCTTGCTCTTGCGTGGCGCACCGGACTTCGGCGGGCCTTTACGGTGCTTGGTTGGCTTGCCGGAACCGGAGGGCTTGCCACCTTTGTCCGACTTGCTGCTGGCATGGCCGCCACTGCGTGCCTCGCTCATCAGCGCCTTTTTCATTTCGCGGCTCTTGCGCACTTCGGCGTTACGCTGCACGGCGTCTTTCGGGAAGTAAGCCTCGGCGGTTTCGCTCTTGCGGCTACGCGGTTTAGGCGTGGCTTTCGCTTCGGTTACCGGCTGCTGCTCAACCTTGTCGGCTGCTGGCGCGGCGCCGCGCTGCTTGCGGCCGATCGGTGCGGCGAGGGTCTTTTCCGACACTTCGAAGTCGATCTTGCGCTCGTCCAGGTCAACACGCATGACCTTCACTTCGATGGTGTCGCCCAAGCGGAAGCTGCGCCCGGTGCGCTCGCCCGACAGACGGTGGTGTACAGGGTCGAAGTGGTAGTAGTCGCCCGGCAGCGCACTGACGTGCACCAGGCCTTCTACATAGATGTCGGTCAGTTCGACGAACAGGCCGAAACCGGTCACGGCAGTGATGACACCCGGGAAGGTCTCGCCCACGCGATCCTTCATGAACTCGCACTTGAGCCAGTTCACCACGTCACGGGTGGCTTCGTCGGCCCGGCGCTCGGTCATCGAGCACTGCTCGCCGAGTTGCTCCAGGGTGTTCTCGTCGTACGGGTAGATACGCGCCTTGGGAATGCTCATGGCGCCGGCACGCTTGACGTGCGGGGTATCGACCTTGGAACGGATGATACTGCGGATGGCGCGGTGCACCAGCAGGTCCGGGTAACGGCGGATCGGCGAGGTGAAGTGGGTGTACGCCTCGTAGTTCAGGCCGAAGTGGCCATTGTTCTCGGTGCTGTACACGGCCTGGCTCAGCGAGCGCAGCATCACGGTCTGGATCAGGTGGAAGTCCGGGCGCCCGGCGATGCTCGCCAGCAGGGCCTGGTAATCCTTCGGTGAAGGGTCCTTGCCTTTGTGCAGGCTCAGGCCCAGTTCACCGAGGAAGGCGCGCAGCTTTTCCAGGCGCTCCGGCGGCGGGCCGTCGTGCACGCGGTACAGGGCTGGCACGCCGTGCTTTTGCAGGAACTCGGCGGTGGCCACGTTGGCCGCCAGCATGCATTCCTCGATCAGCTTGTGGGCATCGTTGCGCACGGTCGGGCGGATTTCCGCGATCTTGCGCTGGTCGCCGAAGATGATGCGGGTTTCCTGGGTCTCGAAGTCGATGGCGCCCCGGGTGTGACGGGCATCCACCAGCACCTTGTACAGGTTGTACAGGTTCTTCAGGTCTGGCACGACTTCCTTGTATTCCTCGCGCAGCGCCTTGCCTTCGCGGGTGCGGGCGTGCTCGAGCATGCTGCTGACCTTGTTGTAGGTCAGGCGGGCGTGGGAGTGGATAACGCCTTCGTAGAACTGGTAGTCGACCATCTGGCCGGCTTTGTTCATGGTCATTTCGCAGACCATGGCCAGGCGGTCGACGTGCGGGTTCAGCGAGCACAGGCCGTTGGACAGCTCTTCAGGCAGCATCGGCACTACACGCTCGGGGAAGTACACCGAGTTGCCGCGCTGCTGGGCTTCGACGTCCAGGGCCGAGCCCAGGCGTACGTAGCTGGACACATCGGCAATGGCCACGTACAGGCGCCAGCCACCGGAGAACAGGCGCAGCTTGCCCAGCGGTTCGCAATAGACAGCATCGTCGAAGTCGCGCGCATCTTCGCCGTCGATGGTGACGAACGGCAGATGGCGCAGGTCGACGCGCTTCTCTTTGTCCTTCTCTTCAACTTCGGAGCGGAACTTGCGCGCTTCCTTGATCACGTCCTTGGGCCAGACGTGCGGGATATCGTAGCTGCGCAAGGCAACGTCGATCTCCATGCCCGGTGCCATGTAGTTGCCGATGACCTCGACCACGTCGCCTTGCGGCTGGAAGCGCGGGGTTGGCCAGTGGGTGATCTTGATCTCGACGAACTGGCCGATCTTCGCGCCGCCGTTACGCCCGGCGGTCACCAGCACTTCCTGCTGGATCTTCGGGTTGTCCGGGGTTACGTAGCCAATGCCGCCTTCTTCGAAGTAACGGCCGACCACGCTTTCGTGGGCACGGGAGATGACCTCGACCAGCACACCTTCGCGGCGGCCACGGCGGTCGACGCCAGAGACACGGGCCAGGCCGCGGTCACCGTCGAACACCAGGCGCATCTGCGACGGGCTGAGGAACAGGTCTTCGCTGCCGTCATCGGGAATAAGGAAGCCGAAACCATCGCGGTGGCCGGAGACGCGACCACAGATCAGGTCCAGCTTGTCTACCGGGGCATAAGTGCCGCGCCGGGTATAGATAAGCTGGCCGTCACGCTCCATGGCACGCAGGCGGCGGCGCAGGGCTTCGATCTGGTCTTCTTCGTACAGACCGAACTCGGCCGCCAGCTCCTCACGCGCGGCCGGTTCGCCACGGTCGGCGAGGCGCTGCAGGATCAGCTCACGGCTGGGGATAGGGTTGTCGTATTTTTCCGCTTCGCGAGCGGCCTCGGGATCGAGGGATTGCCAATCGGCCATCAGAAGGGGTTCACCTTGGGGTATATAGATAGGAATTCTGGCATAGGCGTATTGAAACCGGAAATGTCAGCCTTGGACAGCCCCACCGGCGCTTCCGGCGAGCAGGAATAGGCCTGCGGAATCAACAAGTTGAATTTTTTGAATTTTTTTTTGCTTGGGGGGTTTACAGCCCCCCGGACCGTCCGTATAGTGCGCACCACAACGACGGACAACCCCGAAGTTGTAGTAGAGATGAACGACGCTGTAAAGCATCAAGTAACCTCGAATGTGTGCCCAGGTGGCGGAATTGGTAGACGCGCTGGTTTCAGGTATCAGTGGCTTAACGGCCGTGGAAGTTCGAGTCTTCTCCTGGGCACCAAATATTTTCAAGTAATAGATGACCAAGGATCTGTTACTACTGTGTGAAGCTGACAATAGTCGCCTTCTGCAGATGATGTAAAGCTTTGCCCAGGTGGCGGAATTGGTAGACGCGCTGGTTTCAGGTATCAGTGACTTAACGGTCGTGGAAGTTCGAGTCTTCTCCTGGGCACCATACAAAAACCCACTAGCTTGCTAGTGGGTTTTTTCTTGCCTGCGTTTTTTGCATTCCCTCTCTCCCCACCCTCTCTTTCGTTGCAATCCAGAATGATTCCTATCTAGGATTGAGCTTTCTCTCAAGGAGCGAGCGAACGATGAGCACGGACCTGACCACCCCTCACCCGCTACAGGCGTGCTGGGACCTGCAACTGGCAGGCCTCGCTGCCGATGCCTTGCGCGTGGCACTGACAATCGACCTGTTCGAGCACCTGGAGCAATTCACCGCACCCGCTCAGCTGGCGAATGTGCTGGACCTTGAACCTTTCAATACTGGCTACCTGCTGGAAATGCTCTGGGCCCAGGGCCTGCTGGAGCGCGACGAGCAGGGCAGCCGTTACCGCAATGGCGAAACAGCCAAACGCTATTTGCGCCGGAGCGCCGACGACTATTGCGGCGATGCCCTGCTCTTTCGTCATCAAGTCCTGCGCCTGGCTGGCCAACCATTGGAACAGGCACTGCGCAATGGCCTACCACCCGCAGCAGCCCCCGGCCCGGAAATGGCCCAACGCTGGGCCGAGGCGGCACGGGTGCAGATTGCCCAGGAGCAATTGGCGGTTACTGTGGACGTGGCGTGCGCTTTGATCGAACACCTACCGCAGGCACCGCGATTGCAACGCATGCTCGACTTGGGCGGCGGGCCTGGCCTGGTCGCCATTGCCCTGGCCAGGCAGCTACCCGATTTACACGGGACAGTGTTCGATTTCGCCGAAACCGCAGCGGTGGCACAGGAGAACATTGCCCGGGCCGGGCTGGAGAAGCGCCTCGGCATTATCGGCGGTGATCTGGACCGGGATGATGTTGGCAGTGGCTATGACCTGATCTGGTGCTCATCGGTATTCCACTTCGCCCATGACCTTGATGGGTTGCTGCGGCGACTGCATGCCGCGCTGAACCCAGGTGGCGTACTGGTGTGCTGCCATGCCGAGGTGCCGGATGACCAGCAGAGTGCCGCGCGGGTGCTGCCTTATTATCTGCATATGCGCATGCAGGGGCGGCATGTGTTGCCGGCCGGGGAGCTAGCTGAGCGGTTGCGCGGCATCGGGTTTGTCGAAGTACAGCAACAAGATGGCCTGAGATACCCGGTTGCTCCGATCACTGCGGTGATTGCCAGTAAGGTGTAACCCTGTACCGGCCTCTTCGCGGGCTCGCCCGCTCCCACAGGTACACCACCGTCTTGGAGACTGCGCACCTCCTGTGGGAGCGGGCATGCCCGCGAAGAATCCAGTACAGCCCTCGAAGGTTAAACCATGGTCTGCCCCATGAATTTCTCGTCACCCGGCCACTTGAGAAACGATTTCGTTTACCATTGTTTCCAAATATGTAGCCGTAAGCGAGGAAGTACCCGCATGACGATCCGCCCGCAACCGCTGATGCGTACCTTGGCCGCCGCCGTGCTGAGCCTGGTCATCGGCGCTCCGGCCGCCATGGCAGACGCACCGGTCACCCTGACCATGTACAACGGTCAGCACAAGGAAATCGGCGAAGCCATCGCCAAGGCCTACGAGGCCAAGACCGGTGTCCACATCGATATCCGCAAGGGCAGCAGCAACCAGCTGGCCAGCCAGATCATCGAAGAAGGCGACCGTTCGCCAGCCGACATCATCTACACCGAAGAGTCCCCGCCCCTGAACAACCTGGGCGAACTGGGCCTGCTGGCGAAGATCGACGACGCCACCGCGAACATGATGCCCAAGGAGTACGTAGGCGCCAACGGCACCTGGATGGGCATCACCGCGCGCACGCGCATCGTGGTGTACAACCCGAAGAAGGTCGATGAAAAAGACCTGCCGACCACGGTGATGGACTTCGCCAACCCTGAGTGGGAAGGCCGTGTCGGCTACGTACCCACCAGCGGTGCATTCCAGGAGCAGGCCGTGGCCATCCTGAAGATGCACGGTCGTGAAGCCACCGAAGAATGGCTGACCGGCCTGAAAGCCTTCGGCAAAACCTACACCAACAACATGGTCGCCCTCAAAGCCGTGGAAAAAGGTGAAGTGGCTGCGGTACTGGTGAACAACTACTACTGGTACGCACTTGAACGCGAACGTGGCAAGCTCGACACCAAGCTCTACTACCTGGCCGATGGCGATGCCGGCAACCTGGTGACCATCTCTGGCGCTGCTGTGGTCAAGGCCAGCAAGCACCCGAAAGAAGCCCAGGCCCTGCTCAACTGGATGGCCAGCGAAGAAGGCCAGCGGGTGATCACCCAGACCACCGCCGAGTACCCGCTGCACAAGGGCATGGTTTCCGACCGGGGCCTGAAGCCGTTCGAAGACCTGCGCCCGCCGAAAATCTCGCCGGCCGACCTGGGCAATGCCGAGGAAGCCATCGAGCTTGAACGCGAGGTCGGCCTGCTCTGATGACCGCCGCCCTGTCCGAGCCGGCGCCGGTACGCTTCGTACCGCGCCGCAAGCGCCCCTCCATCTGGGTGGTGCTGCCTGTGCTGTTCCTGGTGGCGATGAGCTTGCTGCCGCTGCTGTATGTCGCCATCAAAGCCTGGGAAGCCGGCTGGCGTGAAGCCTTGCACCTGCTGTGGCGCCCCTTTGTCTGGGGGCTGATGCGCAATACCCTGATGCTGATGGTCGGGGTGACGCTGGCTTGCATGGTGGTCGGCCTGGCCCTGGCTTGGCTGCTGGAGCGCAGCAACCTGGCTGGCCGCCGGCTGTGGGGCGTGGTGCTTTGCCTGCCCTTCGCCGTGCCGTCGTTCGTCAGCAGTTTCACCTGGGTGTCGCTGAGCTCGGACTTCGAAGGGCTGGGCGGGGCCATCCTGGTCATGGCCCTGTCCAAGTACCCATTGGTTTTCCTGCCGGTGGCCGCCACCCTGCGCAACCTCGACACCTCGCTGGAGGAGTCGGCGCGCACCCTGGGTTGCAGCCGCTGGGGCGTATTCATCAAGGTGACCCTGCCGCTGCTGTGGCCCTCGATGCTCGGCGGAGCGCTGCTGATCGCCCTGCACATGCTGGTGGAGTTCGGTGCGCTGTCGATCCTCGGCCTGCAGACCTTCACCACGGCAATCTACCAGCAGTTCGAACTTGAATTCAGCAATGCCAACGCGGCCATGCTGTCTGCCGTGCTGTTGGCGATGTGCCTGGTGATGCTGTGGCTGGAATTGCGTGTACGCGGCAAAGCCCGCCATGTGCGCATTGGCCAAGGCGTGGCACGCCGCGCGCAACCCGTGCGGCTGCGTGGCTGGGCCGTACCGGCGCAGTTACTCTGCGTGGCCCTGGCAGTGCTGGGCAGCGGTATCCCGCTGGCCATGCTCGGCTACTGGCTGAGCGTGGGTTCGTCGGCAGCATTCCCGGTGGGGGCCATCTCCAAGGCACTGTTCACCTCGCTGTCGGTGTCGCTTGGCGGTGCCGGTTTCTGTGTGCTGCTGGCGCTACCGATCAGCTTCCTGGTGGTGCGCTACAAAGGCCGCCTGGCGATCTGGGCCGAGCGCTTGCCGTACCTGCTGCACGCCCTGCCCGGCCTGGTGATTGCACTGACCCTGGTGTTCTTCGCCCTGCACTACGTACCGGCGCTGTACCAGACCACGGCATTGCTGCTTTTGGCGTATGCGCTGCTGTTCCTGCCATTGGCGCAGTCACCGGTGCGCACCGCGCTGAACAAGGCCTCGCCAACGCTGGAAGAGGCTGCGCGAACCTTGGGTGCCAGCAGCTTCACGGCATTCTGCCGGGTGACCCTGCCGATCATCTTCCCGGCCATGGCGGCAGCGTTTGCGCTGGTGTTCCTGGATGCCATGAAAGAGCTGACAGCTACCCTGCTGCTCAGCCCGACCGGGATGACCACCCTGGCTACCGAGGTGTGGGCGCATACGGCCAACGTCGAGTTCGCCGCAGCGGCGCCTTACGCGGCATTGCTGATCGTGGTGTCGGGGCTGCCGGTTTATCTGCTGACTACGCGGATGTACCTGAACAAGGCATAAACCGCGTAGCCCTCATCGCCGGCAAGCCAGCTCCCACAGGTACCGCGTCGCCTTCAAGGCCTGCGCAGTACCTGTGGGAGCTGGCTTGCCGGCGATGAGGCCATCACAGACATCACGCGATGTTGCGCAGCATACGCCGCACGATTGGCCCATGTGCCTTACCAACTGGCAGCATGTAGAGCCGGCCAAAACGGTTGAAACACTGCACCGACGTGGTGACGCTCAAGTGCTGCCGGCCCTGCCCCTCTTCATCCAGATCCATGCTCACCATGACCGCAAGGTGCGTGTCACGCGAAGTCAGGACCAGTTGCTGGTCGCTGATAGCCTCGACAGTAAAGAAATCCAGACGCTCACCCACTGCCGGAACCCGCTCAGGGTTACGCGATGAGAAACCGTGAATAGTGGCAACGTTGAACCAGCGAGAGATGAAGTCGCGTAGGCGAAAGGCCATGGCCAGCCAGCCCGGAACGTCCGAAGTCATGGCGCAATAGGCCTGGAGGGCGGTCATGGGCGCAGTGACGGAAATGCCATCGCGATGAAGAAAGTCCAGTTCAGCCGGAGCGGCGACCAGTCGGGCGGACATGAACAACTCCCTTTGTCATGTTTCTCCGCCATCATAGCACCGCCCCCACAACGATTCGCGTCAGGCCCTGAACTGCCCCAGGCTCGCCCGTAGCTGTGCAGCCAGATCGTCCAGCACCTTGCTACTGGCCGTGGTCTGCATCACCACCTCGGCCGAGCGCTCGGCCTGCGCATGAATGGTCTCCACCCGCCCACGCACCGCCTGCGCCCCGCTCGCCTGCTGCTCGGCCGCGCGGGTAGCCAGGCCGATAGCTGCATGCACCTGCTCCACCGCCGCCTGTACAGACTGCTGACGGCGCTCGTTGTCACGCAGCACCAGCAGCCCTTCGCTGGCCTTCAGCCCGGCCTGGCTGATCGTCGCCACAGCCTCCTTGGCGCCCTTCTGCAGCGCAGCGATATGCGCCTGGATATCCCCCGTGGAGCTTTGCGTCTTGCTCGCCAACGCCCGCACCTCATCAGCCACCACGGCAAAGCCGCGCCCGGTCTCACCGGCCCGGGCCGCTTCGATGGCCGCATTCAACGCCAGCAGGTTGGTCTGCTCGGCGATGCCATGGATCACCGTCAGCACCACTTCGATCTGCTCACTCTGCTTGGCCAGGCGCTCGATCACCTGCGAGCCCGTCTCTACCTGGCCAGCCAGGTTTTCGATCAGCCCTGCGAGCTGGGTCGAGGTGCGGCTGTTTTCGTCGGTGGCCTGGCGTATATCCACTACCTGTTTCAATGCCGCCTGCATCGCATGGCTTTCGGCCTGGGCTTCATCGGCCATGCTCGAAAGGTCGCGCAGGCTGGCCGCCACTTCATCGCGCTGTAGCGCAGCAGCAGCATCGGCACCGGCATTGCGCTGCGTCATCGCGCCAATTTCCACACCGGTACGCTGGGCCACCTCGCCCGCCTCGCGCACAATCGGTTGCAACTTGTCGACAAAGCGGTTCACGGCCGAAGCCATGTCACCGATCTCGTCTCGGCTGTCGAGTGGCACACGCTTGGTCAGGTCACCCTCGCCTGCCGCCAGGTCGTCAAGGGCAGCAATCAGCAGGCGCAGCTTGCTCAGCACACGACGACCAAGCACCACGGCCACCACCAGTAACACACCCAGGCCAACCAGCACCAGGCCCAGACCAATGCGCCAGCGCAGCTCGCCGGCAGCATCGCGAACGGTTTGCGCGGTGTTGGCCTGCATGGCAGCAGCACTGCCCTGTGCTTTTTCCAGCCGCTCACGCAGGGTTTTGCCGCTGTCAGCAGCAGCGCCGACCAGGCTGTCGCCTACCAGTTGCTCGCCACTGGCGATCAGGGCCGCGAAACGCTGATCGAGGGCCTTCAGTTCCTGCTCGATACCCGCTGTGGAAACCCCCATCACTACCTTGCCGATTTCTGCGCCATTGGGGCTGATCGAAGCCTCGACGAAGTAAACGGCAGGATCGCGCCGGGCTGCATCGATCACTTTGTCCAGCGCTCGCTCGCCCTGGCCTTTTTCCATCAACGCCTGGTTGATCGGGTTTTGCCGGTTCAGATAGCGGGTCAGGTGCTGGCCCTGGGCGTCGTCGTACACCACGAACAGCACGTTGGGATTACGCTGGGCACGCCGCGCAAAGTCTGAGAGCACCGGCACATCGTTGTCCCAGATGGCACGCGGGGCAACCGAGGCCAACAGCTCTGCCATATCGTTGGCGGAGTCCTTCAGGTTCTTTTCCAGGGTGCTGCGCAGTTGCTGCTGTTCGCTTTGCAGGCGTGCCGACAACCCTGCGCTCAGGCGCTGACGGGTGCTGCTGGACAAACCGTCCAGGCCCGAGCGCACATCCTGCCCGGCTTGCTCCAGTTCGCCGGCCAACTGACGGCTGTCATTGCCCAGGCGCTCGCCAAGGTCGGCCTCCAGGGCAGTGACCGTGCTTCGGGTAAGCGCAACGGCAACCAGCACCTGCACCAAAAGAGCGATACCAAGGGCAACAAACACAGGCCGCAAAAGGCGGCTTCGTAACAGTGAGAGGATGGCAGACACGGTGTAACCCTCGTGTTTTCTGGCGCCACTATTTTGATGGCATCTACAGAAACTTCTTACAGCAAGGGTTGTGCCGGAGACAGCAGGCATAAACGCCAAGGTTCAGCCAGGTGGTTGGCTGCTCTTGCTCGACGCAGAAATGAAAACGCCGCAGCCCCTTTCAGGGCCACGGCGTCAGATCAACCTGGAGGGCAGATCAGGCGAACGGATGACGCAGTACGATGGTCTCGTTGCGGTCCGGGCCGGTCGAAATGATGTCGATCGGCGCGCCGATCAGGTCTTCGATGCGCTTGATGTAGGCGCGAGCGTTGGCCGGCAGCTCTTCCAGGGTTTTAACGCCCACGGTCGACTCGCTCCAGCCTGGCATCTCTTCGTACACCGGCTCCAGGCCGATGTAGCTGTCGGCATCGGAAGGCGCGTCGATGACAGCACCGTTCTCGTTCTTGTAGCCAACGCAGATGTTGATGGTTTCCAGGCCGTCCAGTACGTCCAGCTTGGTCAGGCAGATACCCGAGATGCTGTTGACGTCAATGGCGCGACGCAGGATCACGGCGTCGAACCAGCCGCAACGACGGGCACGGCCAGTGGTGGAACCGAACTCGTGGCCACGCTTGGCCAGGGTAGCGCCGGTTTCGTCGAACAGTTCAGTCGGGAACGGACCGGAACCTACGCGAGTGGTGTAGGCCTTGGTGATACCCAGGATGTAGTCCAGGTACATCGGGCCAACGCCGGAGCCGGTGGAGATACCGCCAGCAGTGGTGTTGGAGCTGGTGACGTACGGGTAGGTACCGTGGTCGATGTCCAGCAGCGAGCCCTGGGCACCTTCGAACATGATGTCCTTGCCAGCGCGGCGCAGGTTGTGCAGCTCGGCGGTGACGTCCAGCATCATCGGCTTGAGCTGTTCAGCGTAGGCCATGCACTCGTCCAGGGTTTGCTGGAAGTCGATGGCCGGCTCTTTGTAGTAGTTCACCAGCTGGAAGTTGTGATAGTCCAGCAGCTCACCCAGCTTGGCCGCGAAACGCTCGCGGTGGAACAGGTCGCCTACGCGCAGGCCGCGGCGCGCAACCTTGTCTTCGTAGGCTGGGCCGATACCACGGCCGGTGGTGCCGATCTTGGCTTCGCCACGGGCTTTTTCGCGGGCCTGGTCCAGGGCCACGTGGTACGACAGGATCAGCGGCGCAGCCGGGGAGATGCGCAGGCGCTCGCGCACCGGTACGCCCTTCTCTTCCAGCTTGGTGATTTCACGCATCAGGGCATCCGGGGCAACGACCACGCCGTTGCCGATCAGGCACTGTACGCCTTCACGCAGGATGCCGGACGGAATCAGGTGCAGAACGGTCTTTTCACCGTTGATCACCAGGGTGTGACCCGCGTTGTGGCCACCCTGGTAGCGCACTACGGCGGCAGCATGTTCGGTCAGCAGATCGACGATCTTGCCTTTGCCCTCATCACCCCACTGGGTGCCCAGGACGACGACATTCTTACCCATTACATTGGTCCTCATTCACGCAAACTTGGTTGCCGGCCTGTTGCCGACGCAGAAACTCACTGGGCCAGCGGCAGAACCTGCCAGCGCCCGTCTTGCTGAATCAATTGCCGATCACAATCCGCCTCGAGAGCAGCACTCAACGGCTGGCCAGGCAGGGCCTGGACCACACGCTGGCCCTCGTTGCGCAACTGGCAGACTTGCTGCCAGAGGGCCGCATCACCACTGTCCGGCATCCAGATGCCGCCCGTTGGCAATACGACCTCCGCTCGCCCCAGTGTGACCAGGGTCTTCAAATCCGTGGAGAAACCGGTGGCCGGGCGCGCCCGGCCAAAGTCGGCGCCGATGTCGTCGTAACGCCCGCCCTGGGCGATCGACTGACCTTCGCCCGGTACGAACACGGCGAACACCACGCCCGTGTGATAGTGGTAACCGCGCAATTCGCCGAGGTCGAAGTACAGCGGCAGGTCCGGGTAGCGCGACGCCAGGCGGTCAGCGATCGCCAGCAGGTCGTCCAGCGCTGCCAGCACGCTGGCCGGGGCACGGCCCAGGCGCACGCGGGCTTCGGCCAGTACTTCACGGCCACCGCACAGCTCGACCAGGGCACGCAGCATGTTGCCCAGGTCTTTCGGCAGGTCGGCGGTCAGCGCCTGCACTTCATCGACAGCCTTGCGTTGCATGGCGTCGAACAACTGCTGCTCCACCGCACCGGACAGGCCGGCGGCACGGGCCAGGCCACGGTAGATACCAACGTGGCCCAGGTCCATGTGCACATCCGGCACATCGGCCAGCTGCAGCGTGGCGAGCATCAGGCTGATGACTTCGACATCACTGGTAGGGCTGGCATCGCCATACAGCTCGGCACCCAGCTGGATCGGGCTGCGCGAGGTCGACAGTGCACGCGGCTGGGCGTGCAGCACGCTACCGGCATAGCACAGGCGGCTCGGGCCTTCACGGCGCAGGGTGTGGGCGTCGATGCGCGCCACCTGCGGCGTGAAGTCGGCGCGGAAGCCCATCAGGCGGCCGGACTGCGGGTCCACCACCTTGAAGGTGCGCTGATCCAGGTCCTGGCCGGCGCCGGTGAGCAGCGACTCCAGGTACTCGATATGCGGGGTGACGACCAGCTCGTAGCCCCAACTCTGGAACAGGTCCAACACCTGGCGGCGCGCGATCTCGATGCGCGCAGCCTCAGGTGGCAGTACTTCCTCGATGCCATCTGGCAGCAGCCAGCGGTCTACCGTTGCCATTACGCCATTTCCCCTCTGGTCCGGGCGGCTTGCCAGCAGGCGAGCCGTCAGTAAAGCCGGTATCGCGCACAGCAGCGGGCAGCACTGATCCCAGCGCAGCCACCGTACCCGATACCCTCAAATTGCCTTGCGACCTGACCAAACCGTCAACTGGCGCGTTGCCAATCAACCTTGCAGACGCAAAAAAGCCGGGAAATTTCCCGGCTGCCTCATCATACACCCCTTTTCATTCAGGATGCACCCCGCCTGGTGTTTTAGCTGCCAGGCGGGGCGCCGCTGCATGAAGATCAGGGCCTGAGCATCACGGCTTGCTCTTGTCCAGGAAGCGGAAGAACTCGTTCTTCGGGTCCAGGACCAGCACGTCGCTCTTGCTCGAGAAGCTCTCGCGGTACGCCTGCAGGCTACGGTAGAACGCGTAGAAATCGGCGTCCTGGGTGTAGGCCTTGGCATAGATGGCGGCCGACTGGGCGTCGCCGTCACCGCGGGTTTCTTCTGCTTCGCGATAAGCCTCGGCCAGCAGTACACGGCGCTGACGGTCGGCATCGGCACGGATACCTTCAGCCAGCTCGTTACCTTTGGCGCGGTGCTCACGCGCCTCACGCTCACGCTCGGTGCTCATGCGGTCGAACACGCTGCGGTTGACTTCCTTCGGCAGGTCGATGGCCTTGACGCGCACGTCAACCACCTCGATACCCAGCTCCTTGTTGGCCATGCGGTTCAGCGATGCGGTGATGTCAGCCATCAGCGCGTCACGTTCACCGGAAACCACCTCGTGCAGGGTACGTTTACCGAACTGGTCACGCAGGCCGCTTTCCAGGCGACGTGACAGACGCTCGTCGGCGATCTGCTTCATGCCGGAGGTGGCGGTGTAGAAGCGCTCGGCATCCTTGACGCGCCACTTGGCGTAGGCGTCGACCATCACCGCCTTCTTCTCCAGGGTCAGGAACCGCTGGGTCGGGGCGTCGAGGGTCATCAGGCGGGCGTCGAACTTGCGCACCTGGTTCACGTACGGAATCTTCACGTGCAGGCCTGGCTGAACATCCGCCTGGACTACCTTACCGAAGCGCAGCAGTACCGCACGCTCGGTCTGGGACACGATGTAGAAGCTGTTCCAGGCCACGATGGCCAGCACCACGGCGGCGATCAGGGCGATCAGCGATCTGTTGCTCATCAGCGGCTCTCCCTAGTGCGCAGCGGCTGCTGTTGCTGTTGCAGGTCCTGCGCCGCACGTGCGGCCGCATCGTTGACCGATGGCGACACACTGCTGGTTGGCGCGGACGGGTTGCGGCTGCCTTCGACCATCTTGTCCAGTGGCAGGTAGAGCAGGTTGTTCTGCCCGTCCTTGGTGGCCACCATGACCTTGCTGGTGTTGCTGTAGACCTCTTGCATGGTCTCCAGGTACAGACGCTGACGGGTCACGTCAGGTGCCTTGCGGTACTCGGCGACCAGCTTGGTGAAGCGATCGGCCTCACCCTTTGCCCGGGCGATGACTTCGTCGCGGTAACCGTTGGCGTCCTCGATGATGCGCTGGGCCTGACCACGGGCTTCCGGCACCACGCCATTGGCGTAGGACTCGGCCTGGTTGCGGGCACGCTGCTCGTCTTCGCGGGCTCGGATCACGTCGTCGAAGGCTTCCTGCACTTCACGCGGGGCTGCCGCGCTCTGTACGTTGACCTGGGTGACGGTGATACCGGTACGGTAGTTGTCGAGGAAGCGCTGCAGGCGTTCGCGGATATCCACGGCCATCTGCTCACGGCCTTCGGTGAGCACCTGGTCCATCGAGGTGGAACCCACCACGTGGCGCAGGGCACTGTCGGTCGCGTGCTGCAGGCTTACCTCAGGCTGGTCGACGTTGAGCACGAAGTCCTGCAGGTTGCTGATCTTGTACTGGACGGTCAGCGGCACCTCGACGATGTTCTCGTCTTCGGTCAGCATCTGGCCCTGCTTGGTGTAGGCACGCTCACGCGTGACGTTTTCCATGTACTTGCGATCGATCGGCGGGAAGTAGATGTTCAGGCCGGGACCGACCGTCTCATAGTACTTGCCGAAGCGCAGCACAACGGCCTGCTCCTGCTCGTCGACCACGTACACGGCGCTGTACAGCCAGATGGCAGCCAGCACCGCCAGGCCAATGCCCAGCAGGCCAAGGCCACCGCCCTTGCCGACATTGCGGTCACCGCCGCCACGTTTCTTGCCACTGCCGAACATGCCATTCAGGCTGTCCTGCAATTTGCGGAAGGCCTCGTCCAGATCCGGCGGACCTTTCTTGTCACCACCACCGCCACCGCCACCACGGCGGCCGCCCCAGGGATCCTGATTGTTCGAGTTGCCACCCGGCTCGTTCCAAGCCATAGCGCTCTCCATCTGATAAAGCAAAGACGCGCCCACGGCGCGCCGTCCAATGCTACAGAATGCCTGTCACTGCTGCCCGGCGACCTCGACGAGCATTTATTGCAAAGTGTGTTGCTCGACAAACACTTGCGGCTCCATGCCTTCGCGGCTGACCAGGCGATTCAGTTCGACCATGGGCAGTCGCACGCTCAGCAGGCTGCGCCCTTCTTCATCATGCTCTTCACTCTGCACGGCACCCAAGGCAAAGAATTGCGCGCGCAAGCGGGCAAAACGCTGCTCCAGGCACAGGGTGCCGACAAACAGATCATCCCCCAGCAACTCGGCAATCGCCTGGCCGACCAGCTCCAGGCCACGCCCATCGCGTGCCGATACCCAGACCCGTTCCGGCTTGCCATCGGCATTGCGCTGGATCTGCGGCTCGACATCTTCGAGCAAGTCGAGTTTGTTATACACCTCGAGGATCGGCAACCCTTCAGCGCCAATCTCGCCCAAAACCGCGAGCACCTGCTCAATCTGCTCCATGCGCTCTGGCTCATGGGCGTCGATCACATGCAGCAACAGGTCGGAGTTGCTCGACTCTTCGAGCGTAGCCCGAAATGCCTCGACCAGCTTGTGCGGCAGGTGGCGAATGAAGCCCACGGTGTCGGCCAGCACGATCGGCCCCAGGTCGTTCAGCTCAAGCCGGCGCAAGGTCGGGTCGAGCGTGGCGAACAACTGGTCTGCGGCGTACACCTCGGATTCGGTCAGGGCGTTGAACAGCGTGGACTTGCCGGCGTTGGTGTAACCCACCAACGACACCGACGGGATGTCTGCGCGCTTGCGCCCACGACGCGCCTGCTCGCGCTGGCTGCGTACCTTTTCCAGGCGTGACTTGATCTGGCGTATGCGCACCCGCAACAGGCGGCGGTCGGTTTCCAGCTGGGTTTCACCCGGGCCGCGCAGGCCGATACCACCCTTTTGTCGCTCAAGGTGGGTCCAGCCGCGCACCAGCCGCGTGCTCATGTGCTCCAGCTGGGCCAGTTCGACCTGCAGCTTGCCTTCATGGGTACGCGCCCGTTGGGCGAAGATATCGAGGATCAGCCCGGTACGGTCGAGCACACGACACTCGAACACACGTTCGAGGTTGCGCTCCTGACTGGGCGTGAGGGTGTGATTGAAAATCACCAGGTCTACCTGCTCGGCATGGACCAGGTCGTGCAATTCCTCGACCTTGCCACTGCCAATCAGGTATTTGGCGGAAGGCTGATGCCTTGACACCGTGACCAACGAGACGATGTCGGCACCGGCCGACAATGCCAGCTCCTGAAACTCCTGCGGGTCTTCGCGCGCCTCAGGGTTCTGACCTTCCAAGTGAACGAGCAACGCCCGCTCACCACCACCGTGGCGCTCAAAGAACAATGCAGGC
Organism: Pseudomonas sp. RV120224-01b; assembly: GCF_003208145.1. Taxonomy (NCBI): domain Bacteria; kingdom Pseudomonadati; phylum Pseudomonadota; class Gammaproteobacteria; order Pseudomonadales; family Pseudomonadaceae; genus Pseudomonas; species Pseudomonas sp. RV120224-01b. Next base: position 144,108 of record NZ_QKMQ01000004.1, read on the forward strand.
TCCTATCAGGCGTTGCCTGGCTCGCTGTCGCCGTGTTCGGAATCGGACGGGCTTGGCAGACGAACCGGACGGGCAGGCACGACAGTCGAAATGGCGTGCTTGTAGACCATCTGGCTGACGGTGTTCTTCAGCAGTACCACGAACTGGTCGAAGGATTCGATCGAGCCCTGCAGCTTGATACCGTTGACCAGGTAGATGGATACCGGGACCTTTTCTTTTCTCAAGGTGTTCAAGTAAGGGTCTTGTAGCGAATGCCCTTTTGACATATGCCGCACTCCTGTAAGGATAAATAATAGAAAATCAATAAAATCGATAAATTAGGCCGCCCCTTCGCAAGAATAGACGGCAATCAGCAGGGACTCAGCTCAATATGGAGATGGCCCCAAGGTATTTCAAGGTGCGGGACAGATTGTCGCAGGCCAGGCTGTCAAGCCAGTGTACGTCAGGCCAGCCACGCAACCAGGTGAACTGCCGCTTGGCCAGCTGCCTGGTTGCAATGATACCGCGTTCACGCATCTCATTCTCAGTCAGCTTGCCATCCAGGTAATCCCAGACCTGCCGATACCCCACTGCCCGTATAGACGGTAGCCCGGCGTGCAAGTCACTTCTGGCTCGCAGCGATCGGACCTCGTCAACGAAGCCCTGTTCCAGCATCTGCGAAAATCGTAACGCAATTCGCTGATGCAAAATGTGACGATCTGTAGGAGCAATCGCCAAACTGGCGACAGTATAGGGCAAATGTCCGTCAGCGCCTGCGTCTGCGCCGCGACTTTCCGCGAATTGACGTTGGCGATGAGCCGTCATGCTCTCGCCGCTCACCCGGTACACTTCCAGCGCCCGGATCAGCCGCTGCGGATCGTTGGGGTGGATGCGCGCCGCTGACACCGGGTCAACCTCGGCCAGCTGGCGGTGCAGCTCGGCCAGGCCCAATGCTTCGGCCTGAGCCTCCAGCTCGGCGCGCACGGCAGCGTCTGCCGCCGGCATGTCTGCCAGGCCATCGATCAACGCCTTGTAGTAGAGCATGGTGCCGCCCACCAGCAGCGGTATCTTGCCGCGTGCAGTGATCTCGGCCATGGCCTCCAGGGCGTCAGCACGGAACTGCGCGGCCGAATAGCTCTCGGCCGGGTCGCGAATGTCGATCAGCCGGTGCGGGTGGGCAGCGAGGATTTCTTTCGACGGCTTGGCCGAGCCGATGTCCATGCCACGATAGACCAGCGCCGAATCGACGCTGATCAGCTCGCAAGGCAGCACTTTGGTCAACTCGATAGCCAGGTCGGTCTTGCCGGCCGCCGTCGGGCCCATCAGGAATATTGCAGGGGGCTTGCCGCTCATTTCATCGACCGCGCAGGAAGAGTTTGTCCAGATCGTCCAGGCCCATCTGGGTCCATGTGGGACGGCCATGGTTGCACTGGCCGCTGCGCTCGGTGTTTTCCATGTCACGCAGCAGGGCATTCATCTCGGGAATGGCCAGGCGCCGGTTGGCGCGCACGGCGCCGTGGCAGGCCATGGTGCCGAGCAGTTCGTTGAGGTGCGCCTGGATACGGTCGCTGGTGCCGTATTCCATCAGGTCGGCGAGCACATCCTGCACCAGCCGGTTGGCTTCCGCCTGCTTGAGCAAGGCCGGGATCTGGCGGATCGCCAAGGTCTCCGGGCCCAGGCGCTGAAGCTCGAAGCCCAGGCGCTGGAACCACTGCGCGTGTTCTTCGGCGCAGTCCGCTTCGCGCTGGCTCAGGGCCAGGGTTTCAGGCACCAGCAGCGGCTGGCCGCTAAGGCCTTCGCTGGCCATGGCCACCTTCAGGCGCTCGTACATGATGCGCTCGTGGGCGGCGTGCATGTCCACCAGCACCAGGCCAACGGCGTTCTCAGCGAGGATGTAGATGCCCTTGAGCTGCGCCAGCGCGTAGCCCAGCGGGGGAATGTCACCCTGGCTTTCGGGAAGGGCCGCTGCCGGCGCCGCACCGTTTTCCAACGGCTTGTAAAACTCGCGATACACCGCCTGCGCTTCGGCAGCCGGCACCGGCTGTGACGGGCGTGGGGTGTACTGATACTGGTAGCCCGCACCACTGCCGCCATTGGAGAACGACTGCTGCGGGGCACGAGGCTGCTCAAGCACCGGCGAAGCCAGGCGCATTTCGCCCTGCGGGCCGAACTCACCGGCCTGTTGGCCAGTCGGGCGGACCACCTCCGGCACGGCGGCAGGCGCGGCCAGCTGGTCTTCCGGGCGCACATCGGCCAGGGCACGGTGCAGGGTGCCGTACAGGAAATCGTGCACCGAACGCCCTTCGCGGAAGCGCACTTCGTGCTTGGTCGGGTGCACGTTGACGTCCACGCCGTTGGGCTCCAGCTCCAGGAACAGCACGAAGGTCGGGTGCCGGCCATTGAACAGCACGTCGCGGTAGGCCTGGCGCACGGCGTGGGCGACCAGCTTGTCGCGCACTGCGCGGCCATTGACGAAGAAGTACTGCAAGTCTGCCTGGCTGCGCGAGAAGGTCGGCAGGCCGACCCAGCCCCACAGGCGCAGGCCGTTGCGCTCGACGTCGATCGGCAGCGCCTGCTCCATGAAGCCCGGGCCGCAGATGGCCCCTACCCGCCGGGCACGCGCTGTTTCGTCGTGGGCCTCGTGCAGGCTGAGGATGCTCTTGCCGTTATGCCGCAGGTGGAAGCCGACATCGAAACGTGCCAGCGCCAGCCGGCGGATCACTTCCTGCAAGTGATCGAATTCGGTTTTCTCGGCCTTGAGGAACTTGCGCCGTGCCGGGGTATTGAAGAACAGGTCGCGCACTTCCACCGAAGTTCCCACCGGATGCGCCGCCGGCTGTACGCGCGGGAGCATGTCACGGCCTTCGGTTTCCACCTGCCAGGCCTCGGTAGCGCTGGCGGTACGCGACGTCAGGGTCAGCCGCGCCACGGAGCTGATCGAAGCCAGCGCTTCGCCACGGAAGCCCAGGCTCAACACCCCTTCCAGGTCTTCCAGCTCGCGAATCTTGCTGGTGGCATGACGGGCCAGGGCCAGCGGCAGGTCGTCGGCAGAAATGCCGCTGCCATCGTCGCGCACCTTCAGCAGCTTGACGCCGCCTTGCTCCACTTCCACATCAATGCGTCGGGCACCGGAGTCCAGGCTGTTTTCCAGCAGTTCCTTGGCGACCGAGGCCGGCCGCTCGACAACCTCGCCAGCGGCAATCTGGTTGGCCAGCCGCGGGCTGAGCAGCTGGATGCGCGAACCGCCACTCATTGCGAGGCCAATGTGGTGGCGGGGATGTCAAGGCGCTGGCCAACCTTCAGCTCATCAGTCTTGAGGCTGTTGGTGCTGCGCAGGCTGGCCACGCTGACCTGGTAGCGCACGGCGAGCATCGCCAGGGTTTCGCCAGGGCGTACCGTGTGCTCACGCGGGCCGGCGGCAATCTTGCCGGTGTCACGCAGCCAGGCGATATAAGTGCCAGGCGGCGGGTTTTGCTGGAAGTACTGGCGCACACCGGTGTGGATCGAACGGGCCAACGCCTGCTGGTGGCTGGCGGTGGCCAGCTTGGCGGCTTCGTTGTTGTTCGAGATAAACCCGGTTTCAACGAGAATCGATGGAATGTCCGGCGATTTCAGCACCATGAAGCCGGCCTGTTCCACGCGCTGTTTGTGCAGCGAGGTGACGCGGCCCATGTTACCCAGCACCTTCTGCCCCACGTTGAGGCTGGAACTGAGGGTGGCGGTCATCGACAGGTCCAGCAGCACGCCAGCGAGCATGCGGTCCTTGTCATCCAGGCTGACGTTGCCGGCACCACCGATCAGGTCGGAACGGTTTTCCGTGTCGGCCAGCCAGCGCGCGGTCTCGGAGGTAGCGCCACGGTCAGACAGGGCGAACACCGAGGCACCAAAGGCGGCGCGTGACGGTGCCGCGTCGGCATGGATCGAGATGAACAGGTCGGCGCCCTTCTTGCGGGCGATTTCCGTGCGCTTGCGCAGCGGAATGAAGTAGTCGCCAGTACGGGTCAGCTCGGCACGGAAGCCTTTTTCGCTGTTGATCTGGCGCTGCAGCTCTTTGGCGATCTGCAGCACGATGTCTTTTTCGTGCTGGCCGCGCGAGCCGGAGGCCCCCGGGTCTTCGCCGCCGTGGCCGGCGTCGATGGCCACCACGATGTCACGCTTGCCGCTCGGTACCGGTGGCAGCTTGATGGCGGGCTGGGCCGGGCTTACCGGCACGGCAGGCGTGGTTGCAGGTGTCTGCACCGGCGCTGGGGCCGGAGGCGGCGCGCTGGCCGCAATGGCGTCGGCTTCCTGGTCGTACAGGTCGACCACCAGGCGGTTGCCGTACTGGGCATTCGGCGCCAGGGTGAAGCTTTTCGGGGTGACCGACTTTTTCAGGTCGACCACCACGCGCAGGTCGGTCGGGGTACGCTGGGCCGAACGCACGCTGCTGATCGGCGTGTTGGAGGTGGCCACGTTCAACGGCGCGGCCAGGGTCGCACCATTGATGTCGATAACCAGGCGGTCCGGCGCGCTCAGGGTGAAGACGCTGTGCTGGACGGGGCCAGACAGGTCGAAGACCAGCCGCGTGTTGTCTGGCGCGCGCCACAGGCGCACGCTCTTGACTTGAGTGACGGCCAGAGCGTCAACGGTCACCGTTGTCAGCAGCAGACCAACGATGGCGACCAGTGCGCGTATGCGCATACCTACCCCACTTACTGTTTATAGTGTTTGGCCAGTGCCACGCACCAGGCCTCGCCGCGAGCCCCCTGCGGCGAAAGGATCAGCGAGCGTCCGCCCGCTTGGGGGCTTATGGTAATGGTCAGGTCAGGCTTTGGCAAAACGCCCGCACCCTTTTGTGGCCACTCGAACAGGCACAGCGGGTCGCCCTCGAAATAGTCACGAATCCCCATGAACTCCAGCTCCTCCGGATCGACCAGGCGATACAGGTCGAAGTGGAATGCTCGGACCTCACCGATCTCGTAGGGTTCGACCACGGTGAAGGTCGGGCTTTTCACTGCACCCGTATGGCCCAGGCCACGGATCAGCCCTCGGGAAAGCGTAGTCTTGCCAGCGCCCAGGTCGCCTTCAAGAAAGATCACGCCGCGACCACCGGTCACCTCGGCCATTTTTTCACCGAAGTCGACCGTAGCCGCTTCATCGGCCAGAAACAGGGTTATGCCAGACACGCAGAATGCTCCTCCAACAACGCTCGAATGACCGGCGCCAGATCACTGGCCGCCAGGCCTCTACCTTTTACGCCCAGCCGCTCGCCCGCACTGGCGTGCAGCCACACCCCCAGCCCGGCGGCCTGCCAGGCCTCCAGCCCCTGGGCCAGCAACGCCGCCAGCACACCGGTCAGCACATCGCCAAAGCCGGCACCGGCCATGGCCGGGTGGCCACGCTCGCACAGCATCAGCTGCCCGGCGGGGTCGGCCACCAGGGTACCGGCCCCTTTAAGCACGCAGACGCTGTTATACCGGCGCGCCAGCTTGCGCGCAGCACCTGGGCGGTCGGCCTGCACCGCCTCGGTGGAAATGCCCAGCAACCGCGCCGCCTCGCCCGGGTGCGGGGTGAGGATGCTGCCACTGGGCAGGGCCAGCGGGGTACGTGCCAGCAAATTCAGGGCATCGGCGTCCCACACCTGCGGCCGCTCGGCATTGGCTACTGCCGACAACAGGCTGCGGCCCCACGCCGCCTGCCCCAGCCCCGGGCCGACCACCAGCACCGAGGCTCGCTCCAGCACACCCATCAACTGATTGGCCGAACTGACGCCCAGGCACATTACCTCGGGCAAGCGCGCCAGGCTGGCCGGGACATGTTCGGGCCGGGTTGCCACGCTGACCAGCCCGGCACCGCAACGCAGCGCGGCTTCGGCGCTGAGCAGCACGGCGCCGCCGGTGCCAAGGTCACCGCCGACCACCAGCACATGGCCAAAGTCGCCTTTATGGGCATGCGCATGCCGGGCCGGCAGGTGCGCGACGGTCACGCTGCTGAGCAGTTGAGGGGCATGGCTGGGGTGTTTGGTCTGCGGCATGGGGTCAAAGGCTCCAATGTCTGGCAGAATTATACGCACCTGAACCCGTATTGCCTTGCCCATCCATGTCCGTCTGTACGCCTGACCTCGCCCAACTGGCCCAATCGATCAAGATTTGGGGTCAAGAACTCGGTTTTGCCCACGTTGGCATCGCCGGGGTCGACCTTGGCGAACACGAACATCACCTGCAACGCTGGCTGGATGCCGGCTACCAGGGTGAGATGGAGTACCTGGGCGCGCATGGCAGCAAGCGCTCGCACCCCGATCAGCTGATCCCCGGTACCGTGCGCGTGGTGTCGCTGCGCATGGACTACCTGTCCGGCGACACGCAGATGGCACAGCGCCTGGCACAGCCTGAAAAAGCCTACATCTCGCGCTACGCGCTGGGCCGGGACTATCACAAACTGGTGCGCAAGCGCGTGCAGTTCCTGGCCGACCGCATCCAGGAGGCCATCGGCCCGTTCGGTTACCGCGCCTTCGTCGACAGCGCCCCGGTGCTGGAAAAGGCCCTGGCCGAACAGGCCGGCCTGGGCTGGATCGGCAAGAATACCCTGCTGCTCAACCGCAAGGCGGGCAGCTACTTCTTCCTCGCCGAGCTGTTTGTCGACCTGCCAATACCGGTGGACGAAGCCACCACCAGCGAACACTGCGGCCGCTGCCAGGCCTGCCTGGACATCTGCCCGACCCAGGCCTTCGTCGGGCCCTATGTGCTGGATGCGCGGCGCTGCATTTCATACCTGACCATCGAGCTGAGGGGCGCGATCCCTGTCGAACTGCGCGCGAAGATGGGCAACCGGGTGTTCGGTTGCGACGACTGCCAGATCGTCTGCCCATGGAACCGCTTTGCCAAACACAGCCAGGAGCAGGACTTCCAACCACGGCATGGGCTGGAAAATGCCGAGCTGGCGGAAATGTTCCTGTGGGATGAGCGCACCTTCCTGCGCAAGACCGAGGGCGGGCCGTTGCGGCGGGCGGGGTATGAGCGGTTCTTGCGCAACCTGGCGGTGGGGTTGGGCAATGCGCCGTCGACAATCCCAGTGATCGAGGCGCTGAAGGCTCGGCGCGAGGATGCGTCGGAGCTGGTGCGCGAACATGTGGAGTGGGCGCTGGCCCAACACAACGCTCAATAGCAGCTAGCGCGATCCTTGTGGGAGCGGGCGCGCCCGCGAATCAGGCAACTCGGTGGATGGCACCGGCTGCGCCGGTGTTCGCGGGCACGCCCGCTCCCACAGGGTCCGCGCCGCGCCGACAACTCCCTTATTGCTGGTCGTTGTAGTGGAACTTGGGCATTTCCCAGTGAAAACGGATTGCCAGCAACCGCAGCAGGAACCCACCAAACAAGGTCAGCAGCATCGCTTGCTCTGCCGGCACCTTGAAATACACACACCCCAGGTAGAACCACGCAGCCGCGAACGACACGCTGGCATAGAGCTCGCGCCGGAACACCAGCGGAATGTCGTTACAGAAGATATCCCGCAAGATCCCGCCAAACACCCCAGTAATAACCCCGCTGATCGACGCCACCAGCATGCCCTGCCCCATCTCCAGCGCGGTCATGCAGCCAATCAGGGTAAAAGCCACCAGCCCCAGCGCATCGAGCACCAGAAACAGCGAGCGCAGGCGGCGCATCATCGGCGCAATGAAGATGGTCAGCAGCGCCGCGAAGCTGGTCAGCACCAGGTATTCCGGGTGTTTCACCCAGGTCAGCGGGTAATGCCCGAGCAGCACGTCGCGCACCGAGCCGCCACCCAGGGCAGTGACGCAGGCGATCAGCACCACGCCGAACCAGTCCATGCCGCGGCGCCCGGCAGACAGCGCGCCAGTCATGGCTTCGGCAGTGATGGCGATGAGGTAGAGCATCAACAACATGGTGCGGGTCCGTGCGAGAAAGGCGCGCAGTCTAACCAGTTGCTCGAAGCACCAAAAGGGGGCGCAGATACAATATCTGCGCCGTTTCAGCTCACACCTTGATGAAGTGCTCGCGGTAGTGGCGCAGCTCGGCGATCGATTCGCGAATGTCGTCGAGCGCCAGGTGGGTATTGCCCTTCTTGAAGCTGTCACGCACATTCGGTGCCCAGCGCGCGGCCAGCTCCTTCAGGGTGGAGACATCAAGGTTGCGGTAGTGGAAGTAGTTTTCCAGGTTGCGCATGTGGCGATAGAGGAAGCGGCGGTCCTGGCAGATGCTATTGCCGCAGATGGGCGACTTGCCCTTTGGCACCCACTGTTCGAGGAAGGCGATGGTCTGCGCCTCGGCTTCAGCCATGCTGACCTTGCTCTCGCGCACGCGCTGGGTCAGGCCCGAAGCACCGTGGGTGCGGGTGTTCCATTCGTCCATGCGCGCCAGCACTTCGTCACTGTGATGGATAGCGATCACCGGCCCTTCGGCCAGGGTGTTCAGCTCACTGTCGGTGACGATGGTGGCCATCTCGATGATGACGTCGCTGTCCGGATCCAGGCCGGTCATTTCCAGGTCGATCCAGATCAGGTTCTGTGGGTTTTGCATGCAGGGGCTCCTCGTATAGGCCGTCATAGTAGCCTAGTGGCCAAGGCACGCCCATTCACTGCACAAAGGTAAGCGGAAAAGTCCAACGCCTGGCGTGCTAAACTGCCTGCCGTTTTCAATGCCCCTCGCCGGGCCTCTCTCACGGTACCTTCATGGCCAAACGCCAGCTCAATCGCCGCCAGAACTGGCGGATCGAAAAAATCCAGGGCGAGCGCGCCGCTCGCGCCGCCAAACGCGAGCAGCACGTGCTGCAAGAACTGGAAGGCGGCGATTTGGGGCCTGAGCAACTGGGCCTGGTGATCGCGCACTTCGGTGTGCAGGTAGAGGTGGAAGCCCAGGACGGCGAAACCGCAGGCCAGGTGTTCCGCTGCCACCTGCGCGCCAACCTGCCAGCACTGGTCACCGGCGACCGCGTGGTATGGCGTGCGGGCAACCAGGGCATTGGCGTGATCGTGGCGCAGATGCCGCGCAGCACCGAGCTGTGCCGGCCGAACAATCACGGGCAGCTGAAGCCTGTGGCAGCCAACGTCGACCTGATCGTGATCGTGTTCGCCCCGGCCCCGGAGCCCCACCCGAACCTGATCGACCGCTACCTGGTCGCTGCCGAGCACGCGGGGCTGCGCCCGCTGCTGCTGCTGAACAAGGCCGACCTGATCAACGACGAGAACGGCCCTGGCCTGCATGCGTTGCTGGAGGTTTACCGCGAACTGGGCTACCCGCTGCTGGAGGTATCGGCACACCACGGTGATGGCATGCAGCGCCTGCAACAGCAGCTCGACGGCCACATCAGCGTATTCGTCGGCCAGTCGGGCGTGGGCAAGTCGTCGCTGGTCAACAGCCTGCTCCCAGACGCCGGCACCCGTGTCGGCGACCTGTCGGAATGGTCTGGCCAGGGCACCCACACCACTACCACGGCGCGGCTGTACCACTTCCCTAACGGCGGCGACCTGATCGACTCGCCGGGCATCCGCGAATTCGGCCTTGGCCATGTCAGCCGCGACGATGTGGAGGATGGCTTCATCGAGTTTCGCGACCTGTTCGGCACCTGCCGCTTCCGCGACTGCAAGCATGACCGCGAACCGGGCTGTGCGCTGCTCAAGGCGCTGGACGAAGGGCGCATCAAGCCGCAGCGCATGAACAGCTACCGCTCGATCATCGCCAGCCTGTCACAAGACAGCTATTGAGTTGCAGGCGCGGCCTTGCGCCGCGCCCACTAGGGCCGAGCAGGCTTACTGCTCCTTGGCGTCATCCATCTTCAGCGTGCCATCTTCAAAGATGTTCAGCTTCTGGCGCAGCTCACGCGGCTGCATCGGCGCTTGTTCGGTATCCCCCGGTGCGGCCGGCGCCGCAGCCCCTGGCGCAGCACCGCTGGCCGGTGGCGCAGGCTCGGCAGCCGGCGCTTCCGGCGCACCCTGCTCACCCTCGATATTGCGCTGTGCCTTCTTGGTCAGCACGATGATGTCGATGCGGCGGTTGACCGGATTGAACGGGTCCTTGCGGTCGAACAGCGACGACGAAGCGTAGCCCACCACCCGCGCCACCTGCCCGTCCGGGTAACCACCGGCCACCAGCGCACGGCGTGCGGCGTTGGCGCGGTTGGCCGACAGCTCCCAGTTGCCGAATTCGCCAGTGCCGGCATACGGCTTGGCATCGGTGTGGCCGCTGATGCTGATCTTGTTCGGCACCGCCTTGATGGTGTCGGCCATGGCCAGCAGGATATCTTCGAAGTACGGCTGCAAGCGCGCGCTGCCGATGTCGAACATCGGCCGGTTCTCGGCATCCATGATCTGGATGCGCAGGCCATCCTGGGTGATCTCGAACAGGATCTGGTCCTTGAACTTCTGCAGTTGCGGGTTCTCTTCCACCTTGTTCTGCAGCTCTTGCAGCAGCAACTCCAGACGCTCACGCTCGACCTGCTCGGCCATGGTCTCGACCTGGTCTTTGTTCAGCTGGGTCGTGGTCTCGGGCATCGGCTCGGATTTGGCTTCCGGGTTGATGGTTTTTTCCGGTGCCAGCTCAGGCGAACCACCCAGGTCGATGACATAAGGCGTGCCGCTTTCCGAAAAGCCGATCGGGTCCTTGAAATAGCCGGCGATGGCGATCTTCTGCTCCGGCGTGGCCGTGGACATCAACCACAGCACAAGGAAGAACGCCATCATTGCCGTAGCAAAGTCGGCAAAGGCGATTTTCCAGGCGCCACCGTGGTGGCCGCCGCCAAAGCGCTTGACGCGCTTGACGATGATGGGCTGATTGTTCTCCATGACTCAGCGACCGCGAACCGCTTGTTCCAGCTCGGAGAAGCTTGGGCGGTGCTTGGGGTACAGCACCTTGCGCCCGAACTCGACCGCCAGCGAAGGTGGCATGCCCGAGGCCGACGCAACCAGCGAAGCCTTGATCGACTCGTAAAGGTTCAGCTCTTCCTTGGCATCGTGCTCCAGGCACTTGGCCAACGGGCCAAAGAAGCCGTACGCCGCCAGAATACCGAAGAAGGTACCGACCAGTGCCGCACCTACGTGCATGCCGATGGCTGCCTGGTCACCCTCGCCCAGCGAGGCCATGGTCACCACGATACCCAGTACTGCCGCGACGATACCGAAGCCTGGCATGCCGTCGGCGATACCGGTCACCGCATGGGACGGGTGCTCCAGTTCTTCCTTCATGCTCAGCAGTTCCATGTCGAACAGGCCTTCAAGCTCGTGCGGGGCCATGTTGCCGGTGGACATGATGCGCAGGTAGTCGCAGACGAACGCGGTCATGCGCTCGTCGGCCAGCACCGTCGGGTACTTGGCGAAGATCGGGCTGGCTGCTGCGTCCTCGATGTCGGCCTCGATGGCCATCATGCCTTCGCGACGGCTCTTGTTGAGGATCTCGTACACCAGGCCCAGCACCTCCAGGTAGTAGGCGTGGGTGAAGCGCGAGCCGAACATCTTCATCGACTTCTTGATGACGTGCATGGTCATGTGGCCAGGGTTGGCCTGCAGGAATGCACCAAAGGCCGCACCGCCGATGATCAGTACTTCGAACGGCTGGATCAGCGCCGCGATCTTGCCGTGGGAGAGCACGTACCCGCCGAGCACGCTCGCGAATACGACGATGATGCCGATAATTTTAGCCATAGGTTCAAAGCACTTGCTGTCGTGGTCAGGGGAAGAGACGGGAGCTTTAAAACTCTTCTTCTACTTATCGGCAGAACTGCGCCAGACTATAGCCACTCAATGCGAAAAGCCAGTTCGGACTGATGTCAAAATGCCAATTGAAACCAAGGTGCCCGCTCAGGCCCCACGTACGCTAGAGGCCTGGGTAAAGCTGCTAGAGAGTGTTCGCATCCCCGTGCCGAAGCACAGCTACGACCGGGTCATGGCTGCCATCCACGATAGCCGCCGCTCACTGCGTGATATCGCCGAACTGATGCAGGATAGCCCGGCACTGGTGCTGTCGGTGATGCGCGAAGCCAATCACCCCACCAATGCCAGCCAGGCAGCGCCTGCCGAAAGCCTGGAAGTCGCCCTTAATCGCCTGGGCCTGGAGCGCAGTGAACAACTGCTCAAGCGCCTGCCCTCGGTGCCTGTTGAAGAAATCCCGCCCGTGCTCAGCCAGTTCCAGCTGATCAGCCAGCACGCCTCGCAACAGGCCAGCGGCCTGTTCGCCAGCCGCCTGGCACGGCTGTGGCAGGAGATTCACTGGGGCAGCCTGCTGTTCCTGTCGCCACTCTGGCCGCTGGCGTTGGCCTACCCCAAACTGCTAGACACCTGGGAGCTAAGGGTTATCCACAAGGGCGAAGACGCCGCCCATGTGGAGGAAGAGCTGTTTGGCGTGCGGATCATGGCGCTGTGCCAGACCATGGCGGAGTACTGGCGCCTGCCGCAGTGGGTGACTCAGGGCTACCGCCTGCTGCTGGAAGAGCGCGAGCAACTGGCTCAGGTACTGAGTATCGCCCGCGACGAAGACCTGCTCAGCCAGCAACACCGCCTGGACGCAGAGCCCGGCCTGCGCCGCTGGTTCAACCAACCGGCCAACACCGTGCTGCTGGCCAACAACCTGGCCCTGGCAGCGCAAGTTGGCTGGGACAACCCGCACCTGCTGCGCTGGCAGCTGCTGACCGCGCTGTACCTGCAAACCTCGCTGGAAGATGTGCAGCAGCAAGTGCACCAACAGGCCGCCGCCAGTGCCCGCCGCCACGCCCGGCACGCGTTGTTCCACCCGGCGGAGGCGTTGATCTGGCCCTGGCACCAGCGCCGCCCGCACCCGGACATGCTCGCCCCGCCACCGCCCAGCAGCGACGACCTGGCACGCTGGCGCAAGCTGTGCCAGCACCTGCTGGCCCAGCCTAGCCCGTTCACCAACACCGTGCACCTGGCCACCCAGGCCCTCGAAGCCCTGCAGGCCTGCGGCATGCAACGCATCCTGCTGCTGAGCCTGGACAAAGCCAGCGACTACCTGCGCGTGCAGCAACTTGCCGGCCTGCCCAAGGAGGCTGGCGCCCTGGCCCTTCAAGTGTCGCAGAACAAACTGCTGCAAAAGCTGCTGGCCCAGGCAGGTCAATTGCGCATCACCCCGGAAAACCACACCCAGTTCTCGGCACTGCTACCCGCACCCCTGCGTGCACTGTTCCGCAGCGAGCATGTGCTGCTACGCTCGCTGGCGGTGAACGACCAGGTGCTGATGCTGATGGTGGCCGACCAAGGCTGCCGGCCTTTGGCCGACATCAGCGTGCAGGCCTTCGGCAAGACTGCGCAATGTACCGAGCGGGCGCTGTCGGTGTTTGCCAACCGCAAGGGCTGAGCCTTGCGCTACAATCGCCCCTCTTTCCACACTGGAGACCGTGGATGACTGACTTTTCCGGCCTGCCCCTGGTGATCGAAGCCGCGGACCTGCTGCCACGCCTGGATTCGCCCCAGCTGATCCTGGTCGACCTGAGCAGCGCCAACCGCTATGTCAGCGGGCATATCCCCGGCGCACGCTTTGTCGAAGGCAAGCGTACCCAGCTTGGCCAGCCTCCTGCGCCCGGCCTGCTGCCTGCGCTGGGTGACCTGGAAAAACTGTTCAGCGAACTCGGCCACCGCAACGACGCCGTGTATGTGGTGTATGACGATGAAGGCGGCGGCTGGGCCGGGCGTTTCATCTGGCTGCTCGACGTGATCGGCCATAAGCATTACCACTACCTCAATGGCGGCATCCAGGCCTGGCCAGCAGACAAGCTGACCACCGAAGTGCCCGCCAGCGGCAACAATCCGCTGCACTTGCGTATCGACAACGCGCCCACCGCCACCCGCGAGTACCTGCAAAGCCGCCTGGGCGCCGATGACCTGGTCATCTGGGACGCACGCTGCCCGCAGGAATTCAACGGCGAGAAAGTGCTGGCAGCCAAGGGTGGCCATATCCCCGGCGCGATCAACTTCGAGTGGACCGCAGGTATGGATCTGAACGACCACCTGCGCATTCGCAAGGACATCAAAGAAGTCCTCGAGCAACTGGGCATCACCCCTGACAAGGAAGTGATCACCCACTGCCAGACCCATCGCCGCTCCGGTTTCACTTATCTGGTGGCCAAGGCCCTCGGCTACCCACGCGTCAAGGCCTATGCCGGCTCGTGGAGCGAATGGGGCAACCACCCGGACACGCCTGTAGAAGTTTAAGGAACCTGCATGAAATCCCGTCTGTTCATCATCAGCCAGTACCTGCTGCCGCACCACCTGCTGTCGCGGTTGGCCGGCTGCGTTGCCGAGTGCCGCGCGCGCTGGTTCAAGAACGCCTTCACCGCCTGGTTCGCCAAGCGCTACCAGGTGAACATGTCCGAGGCCCTGGTCGAGGACTTGAGCGCCTACGAGCACTTCAATGCGTTCTTCACCCGCGCCCTGAAGCCAGGTGCCCGCCCACTGGACGAAACCCCGGGCGCAATCCTGTGCCCCGCCGACGGCGCTGTCAGCCAGCTCGGCCCGATCGAGCACGGTCGCATCTTCCAGGCCAAGGGCCACGGTTTCAGCGCACAAGAGCTGCTGGGCGGCGATCCGGCCATGGCCGCACCATTCATGGGCGGCGAGTTCGCCACCATCTACCTGTCGCCCAAGGATTACCACCGCGTGCACATGCCGCTGGCCGGTACCCTGCGCGAAATGGTCTACGTGCCGGGCCGCCTGTTCTCGGTCAACCAGACCACCGCAGAGAACGTTCCCGAGCTGTTCGCCCGCAACGAGCGCGTGGTCTGCCTGTTCGACACCGAACGCGGACCGATGGCCGTGGTGTTGGTGGGTGCAATGATCGTGGCCTCGATCGAGACCGTGTGGGCCGGGCTGGTGACGCCGCCCAAGCGTGAGCTGAAGACTTTCCGTTACGACGAAGCCAGCCGTGCGCCGATCCACCTGGAGAAAGGTGCTGAACTGGGCCGCTTCAAGCTGGGCTCGACCGCCATCGTGCTGTTCGGGCCAGAGCAGGTGAAATGGGCTGAAAATCTGGGCGCTGGTTCCGCAGTGCGCATGGGGCAGCTGTTGGCAGAGCCTGCACAGGCTTGATTACCTGAATGATCCCCGGGGCTGCTTTGCAGCCCTTTCGCGACACAAGGCCGCTCCCACAGGTACAGCGCCGCATTTGAAGCCTGCGCGGCACCTGTGGGAGCGGCCTTGTGTCGCGAAAGGGCCGCAAAGCGGCCCCGGATTTTCGGATCAGCCGCGGGCGTCGCGGTCGCGCAGGCCCAGCAGGTACAGCACACCATCCAGACCCAGGGTGGAAATGGCTTGCTTGGCCGACTGGCGCACCAGCGGCTTGGCGCGGAACGCCACGCCCAACCCGGCCAGCGACAGCATCGGCAGGTCGTTGGCACCGTCACCCACGGCAATGGTCTGCTCCAGCTGCAAACCTTCTTCACTGGCCAGCTTCTGCAACAGCTCGGCCTTGCGCTGGGCATCGACGATCGGCTCGACCGCCACGCCGGTCACCTTGCCGTCGACCACTTCCAGTTCGTTCGCAAATACGTAGTCGATACCCAGACGCGCCTGCACCTGGCGGGCAAAGTAGGTAAAGCCACCCGACAGGATCGCAGTCTTGTAACCCAGGCGCTTGAGTTCGGCGAACAGGTTTTCGGCGCCCTCGGTCAGGCGCAGCGAAGCCCCGATTTCGTCCAGCACGCCCACATCCAGGCCCTTGAGCAGCGCCATGCGCTCCTTGAAGCTGGCGCGGAAGTCCAGCTCGCCGCGCATGGCACGCTCGGTGATGGCCGCCACCTGCTCACCCACGCCGGCCGCCTTGGCCAACTCATCGATGACTTCGGCTTCGATCAGCGTGGAGTCCATGTCGAACACCGCCAGACGGCGGTTGCGACGGAACAGGTCGTCCTTCTGGAAGGCGATGTCGACGCTCAGCGCTTCAGCCAGGGCAAAGAAGTCAGCCCGCAGGGCCTGGGCGTCGCTCGGCACGCCGCGCACGGAAATTTCGATGGCCGCCTTGCCCTTTTCGGTTTCGGCGTCCAGCGCTACCCGGGCCGACAGGCGTTCGATGCGTTCGATGGTCAGGCCGTACTGGCTGATCACCGCACTCACACGCTGCAATTGCTCGGGGGTGATCTTGCGGCTGAGCAGGGTCACGATGTGGCGCGCTTCACCCTGGCCGTCGGCCCATTGCTGGTAGTCTGCCTCGGAAATCGGCGTGTAACGGGCCTGCAAGTTCAGCTCGTGAGCCTTGGCCTGCACGCTTTGCAGCAGCGCGGTAGCCACTTCGTTGTCCGGGATATCGACCAGAATGCCGAACGACAAGGTGCCGTGCATGACCGCCAGGCCGATGTCGAGGATGCTCACACCGCCCTGCAGCAGGACGCCGGTGATAGCCGCAGTGAGACCGGGACGGTCCTCACCGGTGATGTTGATCAGGACGATTTCGCGCACAACCTGGCTCCGACTTCGATGAAAAATGCGCATTCTACCGATTTTCCATGACCATCGGGCGCCAACGATACTTTGCCGACAAAACCCGGCTCGCTATACTCCCCCCACTTTCATGCCATTAAGAGCCGAGCTCAGTGAACCGGCCCACGCCCGTCAAACCAGACAACTTCTTCCTGATGATCTATCGTGCCCTGAGTCAACGTCGCGTGCCGCTGGCACTGCGCATCGCCTGCACCAACATCTTCCTGGTGGCGCTGGCGCTGGTGATCTACGCCTGCGTCATGGGCCTGCAGTTCAAGCAGGCCATGCATGAGCAGGCCGATGCCCTGGGCCAGAGCCTGACCACCCAGACGGCCACGTCGGCAACCGAGCTGCTGGTGTCAAACGACATCCTCAGCCTCAACGTGCTGCTGGGTAACCTGGTGAAAAACCCGCTGGTGGCCCATGCGGCAATCTACAGTGTGGACAACCGCATCCTCGCCGAAGCCGGCCAGCGCCCGCGCAACAGCCTGCTGGGTGAGGCCGAGGGCTTGTACCAGACCAAGATCACCTTCCAGGACGTCACTGCCGGGCAACTGCGCATAAGCCTGGACATGAGCCAGTTCCAGCAACCGATGCTGATCAGCCTGCAGAGCATGGGTATCCTGGCCGCCATCCTGCTGGTACTCGCGTTGACCCTGAGCCTCCGCCAGGGCCGCTTCATTACCCTGCCGCTGCTGCAGTTGCGGGTATGGCTGCGCGACCCGCAACCCTACACCCCGGCCACCGACCGTCAGGACGAGATCGGCGATATCGCCCGCCAGCTGCATGCGCGCCTGGCCCCGCCGCCACCGCCAGAGCCCGAGCTGGAGGAAGAGGACGACGCGCAATACGACGACCTGCACGAGCCTTCACCGGCCCCCAAGGCCGCGCCACGCGCCAGGGTTGCCGCGGTGGAAGACGAGGATGACGACGATGCCTTCGCCGGCCTGCTGGACGACGACAGTGCGCCCAAGGCCGCTGCAGTGGTCGAGTCTGACGAACCGCAGTACAGCGCCGTCCTTGCCGTGCAACTGGGCTCGCAGGAGCAGTTGCGCCGTTTGCCACGCACACGCCTCACCGAGCTGACCGAACGCTACCGCGATTGCCTGGAGCACGCGGCTTCGCTCTACGACGGTGAAACCCACACGCTGAACGATGGCAGCACCCTGGTGCTGTTCCACAGCCGTGAGTGCGGCGAAGACTACCTGACCAATGCCATCTGCTGCGGCGAGCTGCTGCGCGCCCTGGGCCACGCCCTGCAGATTGAAGTGGCCGACAGCGGCATCACCCTGCAGCTACAACTGGGCCTGGCCTTGGGCAACGACCTGCAAGGGCTGGAGATGGTGGACCTGCTGATGGCCGAAAAGGCCCAGGATGCCCTGGCACTGTCGCAACACAGCCGCAACCTGTTGCTGGTGGAACGGCAGATCAGCGATGACGCGCTGATTCGCCAGCGTGCGCGTATTCGCCCGATTGCCAGCCCTGAGGGTGCCTGCTGCGTGGAGCGCTTGATGGAGCCTTATCCGTCGATGCTGGAGCGGCAGTTGGCGCGGATGCACGAGCGCAGGGCCTGAGGCCTGCACGACACCTGTGGGAGCGGCCTTGCGTCGCGATAGGGCCGCAGCGCGGCCCCAGGGCTTAGGATATGACACAGATCGCTGGGGCTGCTACGCAGCCCTATCGCGACACAAGGCCGCTCCCACAAAGTCCTCGTCAACCCTACAGATACGAAAAAGCCCGCAAACATGCGGGCTTTTTTGTGGCTGGCGGCTTGATCAGAACCGATAAACTTCCATATCGGTACGAATCGGCGACGCCATCGGGATCTTGGATTTCTCCGGCGCCTTCTTCACTTGCACCGGCGCTGCGGGCTTTTTAGGCGACTCTTCGGCAATTGCCGGCTGGTTGGCCAGTGGCTTCACCGCAGTGCTCAGCTGTTCAGCCAGCTTCTGCAGCAGTTGGCCCTGGGCCTGCACCTGCGACGATTCGCTGCCCTCGTGCGGCTGTTCAAGGTGAACGATGCGGTTGTCACGCACATGGCCACGGCGGTCCAGCAGACGCCATTGGGCGTCGAGAATGGCCGGCTGGTTTTTGCCCGAGTCCAGGCGGGTGATCGACAACAGCACTTGTACATCCGGGCTGAAACCAGCGGTTGCCGGGGCCAGCACCACGCGCTGGCTGTCCAGGCGCCAGGCAAGCTGACGCACCAGCAGCTGGTCGATATCCGACGAAAGGCTGCCCGCCCAGCGACCGTCGGTCGCCGCGCTCAGGCTGCCATCGGCCTGACGTTGCAGGAACGTCTCGCGCTGCAGGTAATCGGCCACCGATACCGGGCCGAGTACCACGGCCATGCCTGCACTTTGCGAAGGCTGGCCAGGATCACCACTGTCGAGCTGGTACAGGGCAACCGGCTGATGCATGGTGCACCCGCCAAGGCCCAGCAGGCCAGTCATCAACAGCGCAAATGGAAGGCGCAGAAATTTCATCATCCCATCCAGGCGGTCGCCTACAGGCACACCGCAGTGATACATATAGATTCAAACGGGCACACGACTACGTCGGCACCGCAAGGGCCATATCATCCGCGAAATAACCGTCCGACTCCAGCATTTCTGCCCGGAACGGCGCTGAAATTGCCGTTCCAGACATTTCTACCGGTTAAGCCGGTACTTCCACCTGCAACCCATCGACGCGCTGGAAGCCGCGCGGCAGCTTGCTGCCCCGCCGTCCGCGCTCGCCCTTGTAATGCTCCAGGTCGTCCGCTTTCAGAGATAGGGTACGCTTGCCGGCTTGCAATACAAGGGTTGCACCTTCGGGAATCACGGCCAGATCAGTGACAAATTCTTCACGGCTGGCCACCCGGTCGCCCGGCACGCCAATGATCTTGTTGCCCTTGCCTTTACCCAGCTGTGGCAAGTCGCTGACCTTGAATACCAACAAGCGGCCCTCGGTGGTGACTGCCGCCAGCCAGTCCTGCTCGCGGTCGGCCACCGGGCGCGGGGTCATGACCTTGGCCCCGTTGGGCAGACTGAGCAGGCCCTTGCCGGCCTTGTTCTTGGCCTGCAGGTCTTCGCCCTTGACCACAAAGCCGTAACCGGCATCCGATGCCACCACATAAAGTGCATCGTCATCCGGCAGCAGCACGCATTCGAAGGTCGCCCCCGGTGGCGGCGTCAGGCGGCCCGTCAACGGCTCGCCCTGGCCGCGCGCCGATGGCAGGCTGTGAGCGGCCAGCGAGTAGCTGCGGCCAGTGGAGTCGATCAACACGGCAAACTGGTTGGAACGCCCGGCCGCAGCGGCCTTGAAGCCGTCGCCGGCCTTGTAGGAAAGGCCGGTAGCGTCGATATCGTGGCCTTTGGCACAACGCACCCAGCCCTTCTCCGACAGCACCACGGTAACCGGCTCGGTCGGCATCAGTTCGTTTTCCGACAGCGCCTTGGCTTCGGCGCGCTCGACAATCGGCGAGCGGCGGTCGTCGCCGTAGGTTTCGGCATCCTTGATCAGTTCGCTACGCACCAGCTTGCGCAGTTTGGCCTCGCTACCCAGCAAGGCCTGCAGCTTGGCCTGCTCCTTCAGCAGCTCGTCCTGCTCGCCGCGGATCTTCATCTCTTCAAGGCGTGCCAGCTGCCGCAGGCGGGTCTCGAGGATGTAGTCAGCCTGAATCTCGGTGAGCTCGAAGCGCTCGATCAGCGCCTGCTTGGGGTGCTCTTCGGTACGGATGATATGGATCACTTCATCCAGGTTGAGGAACGCGGTGAGCAAACCGTCCAACAGGTGCAGACGCTTCTCGACCTTGTCCAGGCGGTGCTGCAAGCGGCGGCGAACCGTGTTGGTACGGAACTCCAGCCACTCCACCAGGATGGCACGCAGGTTCTTCAACTGCGGCCGACCGTCGAGGCCGATGATGTTCACGTTCACCCGGTAGCTGCTTTCCAGGTCGGTGGTGGCGAACAGGTGCTGCATCAGTTCGTCGGCATCCACGCGGTTGGAACGCGGGATGATGACGATGCGGCACGGGTTTTCGTGGTCCGACTCGTCACGCAGGTCGGCGACCATCGGCAGCTTCTTGGCCTGCATCTGCGCGGCGATCTGCTCCAGCACCTTGGCCCCGGAAACCTGATGCGGCAACGCAGTGACGACGATATCGCCATCTTCGACGCGGTACACGGCACGCATGCGGATCGAGCCACGGCCGCTCTCGTACATTTTGAGGATTTCCGCCCGAGGCGTGACAATCTCGGCCTCTGTCGGGTAGTCCGGCCCCTGGATGTGCTCGCACAGCTGCTCGATGGTGGCCTTTGGCTCGTCGAGCAGGCGCACACAGGCGCTGGCCACTTCACGCAGGTTGTGCGGCGGTACGTCGGTGGCCATGCCCACGGCGATACCGGTGGTGCCGTTGAGCAGGATGTTGGGCAGGCGCGCGGGCAGCACGGCCGGCTCCTGCAGGGTGCCGTCAAAGTTCGGCACCCAGTCGACGGTGCCCTGGCCGACTTCGCTCAGCAGCACTTCGGCGTAGCGCGACAAGCGCGCCTCGGTGTAACGCATGGCGGCGAACGACTTCGGATCGTCCGGCGCACCCCAGTTGCCCTGGCCGTCGACCAGGGTGTAGCGGTAGCTGAACGGCTGCGCCATCAGCACCATGGCCTCGTAGCAGGCCGAGTCGCCGTGGGGGTGGAACTTACCGAGCACGTCACCGACGGTACGCGCCGACTTCTTGTGCTTGGCATCGGCATCGAGCCCCAACTCGCTCATGGCGTAGACGATGCGTCGCTGCACCGGCTTCAAGCCGTCGCCGATATGCGGCAAGGCGCGGTCCATGATCACGTACATGGAATAGTTGAGGTAGGCCTGTTCGGTGAAGTCAGCCAGCGAGCGGCGTTCTACGCCGTCCAGGCTGAGTTCCAGTGAGTCGCTCATGCGGGCCTCGTCATTTCAGGTTCTGGCGCAGCAGCATGGTGCCGCCGCGCTGGGTAAATTCAAGTTGTTTCAGGGCACTCATGCCCAGCAATACGGTTTGCCCTTCCAGCCCAGGCACCACGGTGGCGCGCACATCCTGCAGGCGGATATCGCCCAGCTGCAGGTTGGCCAGGCGCGTGCGATAGCCTTCGGTGCGGCCGTTGGCGGTGCTCAGCAGCACCGCGCTGCCACGCTCAAGGTTCAGCTCACGGGCCAACGCCTCGGGAATCGCCACATCGGTGGCCCCGGTATCGAGCATGAAATGCACCACCTGGCCATTGATGGCACCATCCACCACGAAATGGCCCTGGCCATTGCTCAGCAGCCGCACCTCGATAAAGCCTTCGCCATGCTCGGACTGCACCTGGGTGTTGGGGTTACGCTGGATGTCTTCCCACTGGCCGAAAAAACGCGTGGCAAGAAAGAGTGCAGCCGCCCAGGCGACGACCATCAGCACCCTGCCCGCGCGCTTGCCCGGCGTCTGGCTCATGGTTTGGCGCTCCAGCCACCTTCCGGCGCATCGAAGCGCCAGACGATCGGGCGGGTTTCGCCATCGGCACGGGCGCCGTTGTTGTTGTCCAGGCCAATCCAGGCGCCCTTGGGATCGATGACCAGCGCTTCGGCCAGGCCGAACGGTTGCGCGTAGCGGCGCGACTCCACCAGGGCATCTGCTGCAAACGACCAGCAACGCTCGACCTTGCCGCTGTCGACATCACGCCGACACACCCGGTAGGCGTTGCGTTCGAGCGTGAACAGCTTGCCCTCGAACCAGGCCAGGTCGGAAAAATCGCGCGAAAGCGCTCGGGCATCGGGCATTTGCGCCGGCTGCATCTCGACCCCGGCCTCGCTCAGCAGCACACAGCTGCGCCCGCAAGTCCACACCGATTGCTGGCGCTCGATGGCTACCAGGCCACGCCGTTCGCGCTCGGCGGCCAGCCACAGGCGGTCGCCCGCCGGGTTGATCGCCAGGCCTTCGAACAGTGCATTGAAGTTCAGCAGCATGCCGCTGGCGCGGGCCTGGCGGACCATGGCCGGGTCGATTTTCAACCAGTCCGGTTCGCCGTCCACGGGCAACTGCAAGACGGCGGCATGGGCTTCACTGGCCAGGTAGAGGTTACCCGCCTGATCACAGGTGATGCCCTCGAAGTCCAGCTCGCCTCCGCGAATGTACGACGCCGCCCAGTTGCGCGACTTCAGGCCCCACGGCAGGCCGCTTTCCGGCGGCGATGGGGGGGTGAAGGTCAGCGGTTGCGCGCGCCAGGTCGGGTTTTGCTGGTCGAAGCGGTAGATTCGGTCGTCGTCGCGATCGGACACGCCCCACAGCCCGCCCCGGCACTCCACCAGGCCCGAAAGGTTGCCACCGCGCATGCCGTCGATCGGGTGTTCGGCACTGAGCTTCAGCTCGGGCCAGTTGCCCGCAAGGCTCGGCAGGGCAACCAGCGCAAGGCAAACGGCAAGAAACTGCCGAATCAAACCATGACCTCGGCCAGATTGCCTTTGGTTTCCAGCCAGCTCTTGCGGTCGCCGGCGCGCTTCTTGGCCAGCAGCTTGTCCATCAGCTCGCAGGTGGCCTGCACGTCATCCAGGGTCAACTGCACCAGGCGCCGGGTGTTCGGGTCCATGGTGGTTTCGCGCAGCTGTGGCGGGTTCATCTCGCCCAGGCCCTTGAAGCGGGTGACCTGCGGCTTGCCGCGCTTCTTCTCGGCCACCAGGCGATCGAGGATGCCGTCACGCTCGGCTTCGTCGAGGGCGTAGTAGATTTCCTTGCCCAGGTCGATGCGGTACAGCGGCGGCATGGCCACATACACGTGCCCGGCCTCGACCAACGCCCGGAAGTGCTGAACGAACAGCGCGCACAGCAGCGTGGCAATGTGCAGGCCGTCAGAGTCGGCGTCGGCGAGGATGCAGATTTTGCCGTAGCGCAGTTGCGCAAGGTCGGTGGCACCGGGGTCAACACCAATGGCCACGGCAATGTTATGCACTTCCTGGCTGGCCAGGACTTCGCCACCGTCCACTTCCCAGGTGTTGAGGATCTTGCCACGCAGCGGCAGGATCGCCTGGAACTCCTTGTCCCGCGCCTGCTTGGCCGAGCCACCGGCCGAGTCACCCTCGACCAGGAACAGCTCTGCACGCATCGGGTCCTGGCCGGCACAATCAGCCAGTTTGCCGGGCAGTGCCGGGCCCTGGGTGATGCGCTTGCGCTCGACCTTCTTGCTGGCCTTGAGGCGGCGTCCGGCATTGCTGATGGCCAGCTCGGCCAGCTGCATGCCCAGCTCGGGGTGGGCGTTGAGCCACAGGCTGAAGGCGTCCTTGACCACGCCGGAAACGAACGCTGCCGCTTCACGCGAAGACAGGCGCTCTTTGGTCTGCCCGGAGAACTGCGGGTCCTGCATCTTCATCGACAGCACGAAGGTGATGCGTTCCCAGACGTCTTCCGGTGCCAGCTTCACCCCCCGCGGCAGCAGGTTGCGGAACTCGCAGAACTCGCGCATGGCATCCAGCAGCCCCTGGCGCAGGCCGTTGACGTGGGTACCGCCCTGGGCGGTCGGAATCAGGTTGACATAGCTTTCCTGGATGCTGTCGCCGCCCTCTGGCAGCCACAGCAGTGCCCAGTCAACGGCTTCCTTGTTACCGGCCAGGCTGCCGCAGAACGGCTCGTCGGGCAGGCGCTGGAACTCGTTGACCGAATCGACCAGGTAAGAGCGCAAACCGTCCTCATAGTGCCACTCGACCTTTTCGCCGCTGGCCTTGTCCTCGAAGCTGACCAGCAGGCCCGGGCACAGCACGGCCTTGGCCTTGAGCACATGCTTGAGGCGGCTGATGGAGAATTTGGGCGAGTCGAAGTACTTCGGGTCAGGGCTGAAGTAGACGCTGGTGCCGGTGTTGCGCTTGCCGACCGAACCAACCACTTCCAGCTCGCTGGCCTTGAAGCCATCGGCAAAGGTCATCTGGTATTCGTTGCCGTCGCGCTTGACGCGCACACGCACCTGGGTCGACAGGGCGTTGACCACCGAAATACCCACACCGTGCAAACCACCGGAGAACTGGTAGTTCTTGTTGGAGAACTTGCCGCCGGCGTGCAGCTTGGTGAGGATCAGCTCGACCCCGGACACACCCTCTTCCGGGTGGATGTCCACGGGCATGCCGCGGCCATCGTCGCTGACTTCAAGCGAGTGGTCCGCATGCAGGATGACCTGCACCGAACGGGCGTGGCCAGCCAGGGCTTCGTCGACGCTGTTGTCGATGACTTCCTGGGCCAGGTGGTTGGGGCGGCTGGTATCGGTGTACATGCCCGGCCGCTTGCGGACCGGGTCAAGGCCCGAGAGGACTTCGATGGCGTCTGCGTTATAGGCGCTAGCGCTGGGATTGGCCATAGGGTCTCTTCGTCAGTCTGGTGAGTGCAAAAAAGTCAAAATACAGAAAAGTCGAGCGCCGCATACTGCCCGCGGGCAATGCCGGCGAAGGCCAGCAGTGCCGGCAGGTGCTGGGCGAAGCCCTGGAAGCTGTGGTCGCCACCTGCCTGGATGCGCAGGGCACATGCACGGTAATAGTGCTCGGCGTGGCGATAGTCCAGGGTTTCATCGGCGGTCTGCAGCCACACTTGATAGCGGCTGGCATCGACCGGGGCCGGTACTTCCAGCTCGGCCAGGGCCTTCACGTGATCGTGGGTCAGCTCCCAGGTTTCACCACTGTAATGATTGCGCTGGGTGCCCAGGTAACCGTCGAAATGCTTGTGCGGGGTTACCGCCGGGTTGACCAGCAGCGCTTTCAGGCCATAGCGCTCGGCCAGATGGGTGGCATAGTAGCCGCCGAGCGAGCTGCCCACCAGTAATGGCGCACCGAGTTCTGCGATAGCCGCTTCGAGCTGGGCGATGGCCTGGCGCGGGTGGTGGTGCAAGGCAGGCACGCGTAGCTGGGCCGACAGCCCCAGTTGCTGCATCACGGCTTCGAGCTGGCGCGCCTTGGTGGAAAGCGGCGAGCTGTTGAAGCCATGGATATAGAGGATGGAACCCGACATGCTGCCCCCGGAAACTGTGGCGTTGCGCCTGATGATGCGGGCGCAGGGACGCGCAGTGTAGCGCGTTCGCCGGGTTTTGACGCCGCTCCGGGGTTTTAGCAACAAATTCTTCAATACCCTGGGCTATCGAAGTCGAGCTTTACATCGAAATCCAGCGCCCGCTCTACCCCGGTCTCCAGCCGCCCATCGGCATGCAGGCGCAACCAGCGGTAACCTGGGTGTTCCTCGCTCACCTGGAAATCCTCACTGCGCGCCGCGAACTGAATGCAGGTCGACGGCGTGGCCAGCAGGCGCCGGCCATCGCGTACTTCATCCCATTCCTGATGCACATGCCCCCACAGCAACGCCCGCACCTGTGGATAAGCCTTGACGATATCGAACAGTGCCTGGGCGTTGCGCAAGCCGATCGGCGCGATCCAGGCGCAGCCGATGTCCACCGGCTGATGGTGGAAGCACACCAGGCAATACCGCTCACCTGCGCCTTCCAAGGCGGCTTTCAGCACCGCCAGCTGGCCATCTTCCAGAAACCCGTGGGTTGCACCGTGCACGGCGGTGTTGAGCATGACCACGCGCCACGCGCCAATATCGGTCACCGCCTGCACCAGCTCCGGTGCCACTTCGGCCATGACCCGGGCTTCATCATGGTTGCCCGGCAACCAGCGGGTGGGCACGGCAAATGGCGCGGTCAGCTCACGAAACGCTTCATAAGAGGCAACACTGGCATCCTGGGACAGGTCACCCGTGCACAGCAGCAAGTCGACAAGCGGTTGCTCTCGCCGCACCTGGGCCACCACATGGCGCAAGCTGTCACGGGTTTTGAGGCCCAGCATGCTGCCGGCCGGATCGGCGAAAAGGTGAGCGTCGGTCAGTTGCACCACATGCACAGGGTGCGTCAGGTCTGGCCGCATGTCAGCGAACACTTGCCAGTTCGTGACCGCAAGCCAGGCAATGGCTCAGCCATTCACCGAGGAACAGGTTGAGCTGGGCCTTTTCGTCCGGCTGATGCATGGCCTCGTTAGGGTACGGATAGATGCTGCGCAGGCGCCGCGTGTGTTCGGCGCTGACCACTTCGGCCATGCGCGCATCGTGGTACACCTGCACTTCCAGGTGCGGCACAGGCAGCCACGGCAGGCTGTGTTCCTGGCGTACATGCAGGGTGGTGGTGTACGGGCAGGCCAGCACCACGTCGAGCACCAGCACACCGAGCATCTGGTCACCCTGGGTCATGCCGATACGGCGCGAGCTCTGGGTGGTGCGCATGTCGGGCAACAGGCGCATCAGCCGGGCGTAGTTGGCCTCGCAGGCTGCCTGCAGCCCGACCAGATCGACTCGATAGCGCTCGCGCAGCAGGTTCACTTCCACATACCTCGTACTTCGTCGCGGTTCAGCGCCAGCCATTGCAGGCCGATGATGGTCGCCGCGTTGCAGATACGCCCGTCGCGCACAGCCTGCAAGGCGTCCTCGAACGACCACACGCGCACGCGAATGTCTTCGCCCTCTTCTTCCAGGCCATGAAGGCCGCCCGCACCCTCGCTGCTGCACCGGCCAAGGAACAGATGAACGTATTCGTCACTGCCACCAGGCGACGGAAAGTAGCGGGTCATCGGCCACAGCGCAGTGAACGTCAGGCCTGCTTCTTCTTCGGCTTCGCGGTGGGCAACTTCCTCGGGTTGTTCGTCCTTGTCGATCAGCCCGGCGACCATCTCGATCAGCCAGGGGTTATCGATCTTGCCCATGGCGCCAACGCGAAACTGCTCGATCAGCACCACTTCATCACGCAACGGGTCGTAAGGCAGTACACACACTGCATCGTGGCGCACGAACAGTTCGCGGCTGATCTCGCGGCCCATGCCTCCGGCAAACAGCTCGTGGCGCAGGTGCACCTTGTCGAGCTTGTAGAAGCCCTGGAAACAGTTGGCCCGCTTGACGATCTCGACCGCCTTGGGCACCGAATTCAATGTGTCTGACATGGAAATCCTCGTTGCTACATCAACCGCCTGGTTACTGCATCGCGCCATCCTACTCTGCACGCCTGCCGGTTTCATCCCTTTCCGCCAACCGCTGGCGCACTCGGGACAGCAGGTCTTCACTCTGTTAGCTTAGTGGCGAACTGAAGGCCGCGCAGACGGTCAAAGGCCGACTTTTCCCTGTTCTGCAAGGATCATCATGACACTTGTCAAACTGACTTCCGTGGCCGTGCTGGCACTCGCTCTGGGCGCCTGCCAGAGCCTGTTCACGCCCAACTACCGGGCCCCGCTCGAGGTCAAGCGCGACGCCTGGGAGCACGTGAAGCCCGGCTGCAGCGAAAGCGACTGCCCGCTGGTGAACATCGACATGGTCCACTTCCCGGCCTTGCCAAAGCTGGACGCCATCGTCGAAAAACGCCTGCTGCAACTGACCGAAGACAATCAGCATGGCACCGCGCCGAGCACCCTGCAGGCCTACGAGCAGCAATACCTGGCCAGTGCCGACAAACGTAACAGCAGCTACCTGCAAGCCAAGGTACGCGAGCAGCATGACGGGCTGGTGATCATCGAATTGTCCAGCTACCTGGACAGCGGTGGTGCCCACGGCATGCCGGGGCGCGGTTTCATCAACTATTCGCGCAAGCTGGACAAGGTGCTGACCCTGCAGGACATGCTGGTACCCGGCCAGGAAGACACCTTCTGGAAAACTGTCGAAGAGTCGCACCGGGCCTGGCTGATGAGCGTGGGCATGGACAAGGACGCCGAGTTCGTCAAAACCTGGCCGTTCAAGAAATCGCCGCACATCGCCCTGACGTACGGCGCAGTCGTGGTCAAGTATGAGGTCTACGCCATCGCGCCCTATTCCATGGGCCACGTAGAGCTGAAGATCCCTTACCCGCGCCTGAATGGCGTGCTCAAGCCTGAACTGTTTCCCGGCCGCGGCTGAGGCTCAACAGCCCGTGCAGTAGCCCTGCCAGCACCAGTGCCGGCAGGGTCGCCCCGAAGTCCGGCGCTTGTGTAGCGATGACATGGTAAGCCGCCACACCCACCACCCAGGCCAGCAGCGCCTGCCAGTGCAAACCACCCACCTGGGCCGGCAGGCGGCGGCGACGCACCACGTAGTGGTCCATCAGCACCACGCCGAACAGCGGCGCGAACACCGAGCCGATCAGTAGCAGGAAGTTCTCATACTGGGCCAGCGGCGCCAGCAAAGCGATCAGGGTGCACAGCACGCCAATGGCCAAGGCCAGGTGTTCGACCTTCACAGGCACCAGCACACCCGTGGACACGGCCGCCGAATGGATGTCGGCAAAGGCCTTTTCCGACTCGTCCAGCAGAATCAGCAACAGCGGAATACCCATGCCGGCGGCCGCCAGGGCCAGCAGCAGGGCATTGACCTCGCCATTGGCAGCGAAGGCCAGGGTGTAAGCCACGCCCAGGCTCATCAGCCAGGTGTTGCCGATAAAGTAGCCCACTACCGTGCCGCCAAATACATGCTTGCCGTTGCGGGCGAAGCGTGAGTAGTCGGCGATCAGCGGCAGCCACGACAGGGGCATGGCAATAACGATGTCGAAGCCTACCGCCAGCGACATCGAGCCGTCCCCGGCGCGGCTCCACAGATCGGCCAGGTCAGCTTTGGCGAAAAGGTTCCAGGTCAGCCAGACGCAAGCACCCAGCAGCAACCAGATACCCCAGGCGCGCAGTACCTTGCGCACGAAGGCCAGTGGCCCGCTCACTGCCAGCAAGGTGGCCAGGGCACCGAAGCACAGGGTCCACAGCATCGGGCTGTTCCAGACACTGTCTTCGCCGAAGGCGCGCGCACCCAGCAGGCTGGCGGCATCGCGCATGACAATGATCTCGAACGCGCCCCAGCCGACCAGTTGCAGCAGGTTGAGCAGCGCCGGCAGGCGCGCGCCGTGGCTGCCCAGGCTGAGTTTCAGGGTACCCATGGCCGACAGGCCGGTGTCGCTGCCGATCACACCGGCAGCCCCCAGCAACAGTACGCCCACGCCGGTGCCCAGTGCGATGGCCAGCACTGCGCCCGCCAGGCCCAGACCGGGGGCCAGCATGGCGCCGACCTGCAGCACCATCAGGCCGATGCCGAGGGAGAACCAAAGCGAGAACAGGTCGCGGGCACCGAAGATGCGCTGGTGGGTGGGGACCGGGTGGTCGGGGGAAAACTGGCTGGGGGTGGTCATTGTTATGTTCGCCAAAAGAATTAGGGGTTGCACACAGCACCCTGTGGGAGCGGGCGTGCCCGCGAAGCAAGCACCGCGGCGCCTGGCAAGGGCTTCGCCCTTGTTCGCGGGCACGCCCGCTCCCACAGGGTAAGGCGCTGCGACTTAGACTTTGTGGTACAGCTGGCTGCCTTCCTGGCGGAACCGCTCGGCCTGCTCGCGCATGCCTTCTTCGACC
The DNA here is from genome assembly GCF_003208145.1 of Pseudomonas sp. RV120224-01b. Lineage (NCBI taxonomy): Bacteria > Pseudomonadati > Pseudomonadota > Gammaproteobacteria > Pseudomonadales > Pseudomonadaceae > Pseudomonas > Pseudomonas sp. RV120224-01b. The sequence continues at coordinate 173,854 of NZ_QKMQ01000004.1, forward strand.
GACACGTCCACGGTCTCGATCCTGGCGGCGTATTCACGCACTTCCTGGGTGATCTTCATCGAGCAGAACTTCGGCCCGCACATCGAGCAGAAGTGTGCGACCTTGGCCGACTCCTTCGGCAGGGTCTCGTCGTGGAAGGCACGGGCAGTGTCCGGGTCCAGGCCCAGGTTGAACTGGTCTTCCCAACGGAACTCGAAACGCGCCTTGGACAAGGCGTTGTCACGAATCTGCGCGCCCGGGTGGCCCTTGGCAAGGTCGGCGGCGTGCGCGGCGATCTTGTAGGTGATGATGCCGGTTTTCACGTCATCCTTGTTCGGCAGGCCCAGGTGCTCCTTGGGCGTGACGTAGCACAGCATGGCGCAACCAAACCAGCCGATCATCGCCGCACCAATGCCCGAAGTGATGTGGTCGTAACCCGGTGCAATGTCGGTGGTCAGCGGGCCGAGGGTGTAGAACGGCGCCTCGTCGCAGCACTCCAGCTGCTTGTCCATGTTCTCCTTGATCAACTGCATCGGCACGTGGCCCGGGCCTTCGATCATGCACTGCACGTCGTGCTTCCAGGCGATCTTGGTCAGCTCGCCGAGGGTTTCCAGCTCACCGAACTGCGCGGCGTCGTTGGCGTCGGCAATCGAGCCAGGGCGCAGGCCGTCGCCCAGCGAGAAGCTGACGTCGTAGGCCTTCATGATTTCGCAGATTTCGTCGAAGTGGGTGTACAGGAAGTTTTCCTTGTGGTGCGCCAGGCACCACTTGGCCATGATCGAGCCACCACGGCTGACGATGCCGGTAACACGCTTGGCGGTTAGCGGCACATAGCGCAGCAGCACGCCGGCGTGGATGGTGAAGTAGTCCACGCCCTGTTCTGCCTGCTCGATCAGGGTGTCGCGGAACAGCTCCCAGGTCAGGTCTTCGGCCACGCCGTTGACCTTTTCCAGCGCCTGGTAGATTGGCACGGTACCGATCGGCACCGGCGAGTTGCGGATGATCCACTCGCGGGTTTCGTGGATGTGCTTGCCGGTGGACAGGTCCATGACCGTGTCCGAACCCCAACGGATGCCCCAGGTCAGCTTGGCCACTTCTTCCTCGATCGAGGAACCCAGGGCGCTGTTGCCGATGTTGCCGTTGATCTTCACCAGGAAGTTGCGGCCGATGATCATCGGCTCCACTTCCGGGTGGTTGATGTTGGCCGGGATGATCGCGCGGCCGCGGGCGATTTCCTGGCGGACGAATTCGGGGGTGATTTCTTTCGGGATGTTGGCGCCGAAGCTGTGGCCGGCGTGCTGCTCTTTCAGCAGGCCGGCGGCGCGGGCCTCTTGCAGCTTCATGTTTTCGCGGATGGCCACGTATTCCATCTCGGCGGTGATGATGCCCTGGCGGGCATAGTGCATCTGCGAGACGTTGGCGCCGGCCTTGGCGCGGCGCGGGTTGCGCACGTGGGCAAAGCGCAGCTTGGCCAGTTCGGCATCGTTCAGGCGCTGCTGGCCGAAATCGGAGCTCAGGCCGTCCAGGCGCTCGGTGTCACCACGGGCGTCGATCCACGCCGAACGCACGTCGGCCAGGCCCTTGCGCACGTCGATGATCACGTTGGGGTCGGTGTACGGGCCAGAGGTGTCGTAGACCAGCACCGGGGCATTGGTTTCGCCACCGAAATCGGTCGGGGTGTCGTCCAGGCTGATTTCACGCATGGGCACGCGGATGTCCGGGCGCGAGCCTTCGACATACACCTTGCGCGAACGCGGGAACGGTTGCACGGACTGCTGATCGACTTGTGCCGATTCGCTGAGGTTGATCGCTTTTTCTTGTTTGGTCATCACAGGCTCTCCAGACGGCTTCCTAGCAGTGGAATGTCGGGGTGAACCTGAAAGGCGCGGACGCACCCATGATGGGTGCAGTGCCGGATATGGGGGTGCCTGAAGCTGCATGCAGCTGCGACATTCCCGGACCTGGCACAAGAGGCTCCCCGGGAAGGCGAGCAATCTTGTTCCCTACGCAGGCGCTAACCTGATCAGGTTCAACGGGATCCGCACCTCTGCGATCTCAGCCTTTGCTTCAAGGCACCCCGACAAGAACATGCGCAGTCTAGACTGGAGTGGTCGGCAAAGCCAAGCGGGTAAATGCGCGGTTGATGAAAGGCACACCAGGCGATTGTTGCCGGGGGCGCATGGCACTACACTGGCCCGTCATCCGATACTCAACAGTTCAGTAATTCAATTTCGTACAAGGATTGCCTCTATGCTGCGCAAACTCTCACTGGCGATAGCCGTGTCTTGTGCGTCCAACGGAGTGGTCTGGGCAGCGGACGTGCCCCCGACAGTGAAGACCGACCTGGTCAGCGTCTACCAGGAAGCGGTGGACAACAACGCCGACCTGGCCGCCGCCCGCGCCGATTACGGCGCCCGCCGCGAAGTGGTGCCACAGGCCCGCGCCGGGTTGCTGCCCAACCTGTCGGCTGGCGCCGAGATGATGAACACCCGCACCAAGCTGGACGAGCCTTCCATCACCTCCAACCGCAGCGGTAACTCATGGAGCGCGACGCTGGCCCAGCCCATCTTCCGCGCCGACCGCTGGTTCCAGTTGCAGGCAGCCGAGGCTGTCAACGAACAGGCGGCGCTGGAGCTGTCGGCCACTGAACAGAACCTGATCCTGCAAACTGCGCAGAATTACTTCGCCGTGCTGCGTGCCCAGGACAACCTGGCCGCCACCAAGGCCGAAGAAGCCGCGTTCAAGCGCCAGCTCGACCAGTCCAACGAGCGTTTCGATGTGGGCCTGTCGGACAAGACCGACGTGCTGCAATCCCAGGCCAGCTACGACACTGCGCGGGCCAACCGGATCATTGCCGAGCGCCAGGTGCAGGATGCCTTTGAAGCACTGGTCACCCTGACCAACCGTGAATACACCTCGATTCAGGGTGTGGTGCATAGCCTGCCGGTGCAGGTGCCAACGCCCAACGACGCCAAGGCCTGGGTCGAAACTGCCGGGCGCCAGAACCTCAACCTGCTGGCCACCAACTACGCAGTGTCCGCCGCTGAAGAAACCCTGCGCCAGCGCAAGGCCGGCCATGCGCCGACCCTGGATGCAGTGGCCAAGTACCAGAAGGGTGACAACGACAGCCTGGGCTTCACCAACCCTTCGCAACTGGGCGTGCGTTACAGCGGCGACGTGGAACAGACCAGCGTGGGCCTGCAACTGAACATTCCGATCTACAGCGGCGGCCTGACCAGCTCGCAGGTACGCGAGGCCTACCAGCGCCTGAGCCAGAGCGAGCAGCAGCGCGAGAGCCTGCGCCGCCAAGTGGTGGAAAACACCCGTAACCTGCACCGTGCGGTGAACACCGACGTAGAACAGGTGCAGGCGCGCAAGCAGTCGATCATCTCCAACCAGAGCGCGCTGGAAGCCACTGAAATCGGCTACCAGGTGGGTACCCGCAACATCGTCGACGTGCTCGATGCCCAGCGCCAGCTGTACACCTCGGTGCGGGATTACAACAACAGCCGCTATGACTACATTCTGGACAACCTGAGCCTGAAGCAGGCGGCCGGCACCTTGAGCCCACAGGACCTGGCGGACCTCAAGCGCTACCTGAAGCCTGACTACAACCCGGACAAGGACTTCCTGCCGCCGGACCTGGCTGCGGCTGCTGCCAAGAACTTCGAGCGCCGCCCCTGAGACTGGCACTGCCCTCTGTGGGAGCGGCCTTGTGTCGCGAAAGGGCCGCAAAGCGGCCCCACGGTTTCAGCGAAAATGCACAAATTGCTGGGGCTGCTTTGCAGCCCTTTCGCGACACAAGGCCGCTCCCACAAGGACCGCGAAAATTCACGTTTAGCGAATGAGTGCACCCAGCCCATCGAGCAAACGCTGCAATGCCCCCTGATTGGCCCGCATCACCGCCCTGCCCGCCTCGCCCATGCGCTGTGCATCCTGCGGCAACTCGACCAGCCGCCGCACTGCCCCGGCCAGCCCGTCGGCATCGTCCACCTGCTGCAACGCCCCCGCCTCACGCAGCATCGCGCTGATCTCAAGGAAGTTGAACACATGCGGCCCCATCAGCACCGGCAACGCCAGCGCTGCCGGCTCCAGCGGGTTGTGCCCACCGGTTGCCACCAGGCTACCGCCGACAAAGGCAATGTCGGCCAGCGCATACAGGAACAACAGCTCACCCATCGTATCGCCAAGCAATACCTGGGTTTGCGCATCGACGGGCGTGCCAGCAGAGCGCCGTACGGTAGCGAATTGCTCGCTGCACAGCACATGTACCGTATTGAATCGCTCGGGATGGCGTGGCACCAGGATCAGCAACGCATCGCCATGCACCTGTAACAACTGCCGGTGCGCCTGCAAAATCAGCGCATCCTCGCCTTCATGGGTACTGGCCGCAATCCACACCGGGCGCTGCTCAGCCCCCCATTGCACGCGCAGTGCCTTGGCACGCGGAAGCAGTTGCTCATCAATCTTCAGGTCGAACTTGATCGAACCGGTGACCTGCACGCACTCAGCGCGCGCGCCCAAATCACGGAAGCGCTGGGCCTCGGTTTCGGTCTGTACGGCAATCAGACTCATCTCCGCCAGCATTGGCCGTGTCAGCTTGGCAAAGCGCCCATAGCCACGGGCCGAGCGCTCGGACAACCGCGCATTGGCCAGCGCCACCGGGATGCCGCGTTTGGCGCACTGGTGAATGTGGTTGGGCCACAACTCGGTTTCCATGATGATGCCCAGCTTCGGCTGCACATGGTCGAGAAAACGCCCGGCCGCCCAGGGCAGGTCGTAGGGCAGGTAGCAATGCTGCACGCGCGGTTCGTCGGCGAACATGGCGCGAATGCGCTCGGAACCGGTCGGCGTCATGCAGGTAAGCGTGATCGGTAGTTCCGGGTAGGCCTTGAGCAAGGCCCGCACCATTGGCGCGGCGGCGATGCTTTCGCCCACCGACACCGCATGCACCCAGATGCCTCCCCTGCGCATGGCCGGCAGCTTGAAGGCAAAGCGCTCGCCGATGCGCTGGCCATAGGCCGGCGCCTTGCGCGCGCGCAGGTACAGGCGCAGCGCAACCAATGGCAGGCCCAGGTGAAACAGCAAGGTATAGAGTGTTCTGTTCATGGCGGCGGAGTTTACCCGATCGCACGCAAGTGCACTGCAAAGCGCTCGGCCAGCCACTGCGCCGCAGGCCCCAGTGGCTCATCACGGCGCCAGGCAAGCTCTGCCACCAGTGCCGGCGGGCGCCACTCGCTGTCCAGCTCGACCATATGCGCCTGATAAGTCGGGTACTGCACCACATGCCGCGGCAGCCAGGCCCAGCCCAGGCCGCGCATCAGCAATTCGGCCATGGCGTAGAAGCTGTCGGCACGCCACACCTGCGGGCTGACTGCCTCGCCGCCGGGGTAACCGCTTTGCTGTGGTGTGATTAGGAGTTGCCGGTGGCGGGCCAGTTGCTGGCGGGTGACCCGGCCCTCACCTGCAAGCGGATGGCCGACGGCGCACACGGTGACCATCTCCACACTGCCCAGGGCGCGCCGCTCCAGTGATGCCGGCATGCTTTCGTGGTGAAAGAACAGGCCCAGGTCGGCGCGGCGTTCCACCAGCTTGCGCGCCACATCACCTTGCGCACCACTGGCCAGTTGCACCTCCAGAAACGGAAAGCGGCTGGCCAGTTCGTCGAGGCTGTCGATCACCGGCTGATAAGGCATGGCTTCGTCCTGTGCCACCCGCAGCAAAGCCTCCTGCCCGCGCATCAACGCAAGGGCGCGGCCATCCAGGCGTTCGCACTGTCGCAGCAGTTCGCGGGCATCTTCCAGTAACGCACTGCCGTTCTCGGTCAGCTTCGGCTGCCGGCCACTGCTGCGCTCGAACAGGGTGACCCCCAGGTCGGTTTCAAGCAGGGCAATCGCGCTGCTGATGGCCGACTGCGCCTTGCGCTGTTCGCGCGCCACGGCGGAAAACGAGCGTAGTTCAGCGACGCGCAGAAAGGTACGCAGTTGATCAAGGTTCCACTGCTCGGCCATCTACCTATCTCCAGGGTTGATAGGTAATGACTTTACCCCATCCAGGTAGCGTCTAGAATGCCCGACCAGTTACCGGAGGATCCTGCCATGAATGCCTACACCTACCTCGCCATCGCCATCTGCGCCGAAGTCATTGCCACCGCTTCGATGAAAGCAGTGAAGGGCCTGAGCACGCCATTGCCGTTGCTGCTGATGGTGGTTGGCTATGGCATTGCGTTCTGGATGCTGACCCTGGTGGTGCGCAGCATTCCGGTGGGCATTGCCTATGCCATCTGGTCGGGGCTGGGGATTGTGCTGATCAGTGTGGCGGCGCTGGTGATCTACGGGCAGAAGCTGGATGTGCCGGCAATGCTGGGGATGGCCATGATCGTGGGTGGGGTGGTAGTGATTCAGCTGTTCTCCAAGACAGCCGGGCATTGAGACAACCTGTAGGGGCCTCATCGCCGGCAAGCCAGCTCCCACAGGTTCTCCACTGCCATCAAGCCTTATGCAGTACCTGTGGGAGCTGGCTTGCCGGCGATAGGGCCCCCACAGGGATACCCTGTATACTTGCCAGCTGTCCCAGTCTTCGAGGTACCGCCATGCCATCTGCCATTTCCACTGACGTGCTGATCGTCGGCGCCGGGGTCGCAGGCCTCTGGCTCAATGCCCGCCTGCGCCGCCTGGGGTATTCGACAGTGCTGGTGGAACGCGCCAGCCTTGGCGGCGAGCAGACCATCAAGTCTCAAGGCATCATTCACGGCGGTACCAAGTACGCCCTGCAAGGTGCCCTCACCGGTGCTTCGGAAGCCATTGCCGACATGCCGCGCCGCTGGCGCGAAGCCTTGAGCGGTAGCGGCGAGCTGAACCTGAGCAACACCCGTCTGCTGTCCGAGGCCCACTACCTGTGGTCGCCAGGCACCCTGGCCGGCAACCTCACCAGCTTCTTCGCGAGCAAGGCCGTGCGCGGCCGGGTCGACCAGGTAAAAGGCGAACAACTGCCGCCTGCCCTGCAAGACCGTGCCTTCAAGGGCAAGGTCTATCGCCTGGCCGAACTGGTCATCGACGTACCAAGCCTGCTGGCCAACCTGGCCGACCTGGCGGGCGACAGCCTGTTGGCCGGGGAACGCATCGAGCCGCTGCGCGAAAGCGACGAACTGGTCGGCCTGCGCGTCGATGGCCGCAACATCCGCGCCCAGCGTATCGTGCTCAGCGCCGGTGCCGGCACCGAGGACCTGCTGCATGCCTTGGGCCTGAAGCAGCCGGCGATGCAAACCCGCCCGCTGCACATGGTCATGGCCAAGGGCCCTGACCTCAAGCCGCTGTATGCACACTGCCTGGGCGGCGGCCCCAAGCCACGGGTAACAGTGACGACTCACCCGGCTGCTGATGGCCAATGGGTCTGGTACCTGGGCGGCGATCTGGCCGAAGCCGATGGCGTGGCACGTGAGCCGGCAGCACAGATTGCGGCGGCGCAGAAGGAAATAGCCAACCTGTTGCCATGGGTAGACCAAAGCCAGGTCCGTTGGGCCACCTTGCGCGTCGACCGCGCTGAACCTGCGCAGTCCGGCCTGGTGCGCCCGGACAACGCCTTCCTCGCCGACCAGCAACGCCTGTTGGTGGGCTGGCCGACCAAGCTGGCACTGGCGCCAGACTTCAGCGACCGGGTCATCAGCCACCTGGAGCGCGACGGCATCCGCCCACAGGCACAAGCCGACCTGGCCGGCCTGCCACGCCCACCGCTGGGTGTTCCTGCCTGGGAGCAACTGCTGCCATGACACTGCCCACCCTGCACGACTTCCACCGCCCGCTGGGCAGCACCGGTTTCAAGGTTTCACCGCTGGGCCTGGGCACAGTCAAACTGGGCCGCGACCAAGGCGTGAAGTACCCCACCGGCTTCACCATCCCCGGTGACGACGAAGCCCGCCTGCTGCTGGCCCAGGCCCGCGAGCTGGGCATCAACCTGATCGACACCGCCCCGGCCTATGGCCGCAGCGAAGAACGCCTGGGCCCCCTGCTGCGCGACCAGCGCGACGAGTGGGTGATCGTGAGCAAGGTCGGTGAAGAATTCGACAACGGCCAGTCGCACTTCGACTTCAGTGCCGCCCACACCCGCCGCTCGGTGGAGCGCAGCCTGCGCCGCCTGGAGACCGACCGCATCGAACTGGTGCTGGTGCATTCCGACGGCAATGACCTGGCGATCCTCGAACAGCAGGAGGTCTACCAGACCCTGGCTGAACTGAAGCAGGAGGGCAAGATCCTCGGCTTCGGCCTGTCCGGCAAGACCGTGGCCGGCGGCCTGAAAGCACTGGAACAGGGCGACTGCGCCATGGTCACCTACAACCTCAACGAGCAGGCAGAACGCCCGGTGCTGGACTACGCTGCCGAACACGGCAAGGCCATCCTGGTAAAGAAGGCCCTGGCCAGTGGACATGTCTGTCTGGCCCCGGGCGTTGACCCGGTGCAGGCCAGCTTCGAACTGCTGTTCGCCCACCCGGGCGTCAGCAGTGCTATCGTCGGCACCATCAACCCGCTGCACCTGGCCCACAATGTGGCGACCGTCGCCCGTATCCTGGGCCAGCATTGAGTTACCCCAGGCCCGAGGGCCTGGCGACTGACCCGACGCAAGGAGGAGCCTCGTGGCGCGAACGCTGATCCGCAAGAACCCGAGCAACTTCAAGACACTGCCGCTGCATGTCGAGGCCACGCCCGAAGGGCTGATTTATCAAAGTATCGGCATGCCGCTCAACTTTGCCCAGACCCAGCAGCGGCGCAAGGCCATCCAGCTACCCGACACGCAGCACTTCGTGGCCGAACTGGCCAACCTGGGTGTGTCGGTGCGCCTTACCCTGCATTGGCAAAACCGTGATTACTGGGTGCTGGTGCGCCAGCGCCGGCAAGACCGGGGCGATGTGGTGCTGAAACTGATTTCCGGCTATGTACCGGCACAGGAGCTGAACCTGCCGTTGCACACGGCGGTGCAGGAAGTGGCTGAGGAATGCCTGCTGGAAACCCCGGAAGGCTGGCTGGGCGGGCGCTTCAATGATACCTGGCTGCCCGTGCCGTACGCCGCCGCCCTGCACTATCGCGAAACACCGCACTTCCTGCTGACCCCGCAGTCCGGCGCCGCCCGCCCCGTGCACTGCGGCAACCTGATGCTGCTGGAGCGGCCAAGGGCCTATGTGCACTTGCCCACCGCCTCGCTGCAACTGATCTACGACATGCGTCTGCAGGTGCCACGTGAAGCCAAGAAGCTCAGCCTGTTCCACGTCGACGAGCGACTGGAGAGCGGCCAGCTGGTGGCGCGACTCAACCGCAAACGGCCAGACCTGTACCTGATGCCGTTGAAGGACGGCCAACCGCTGGCGGAGCTGTATACGCTGAAAAAGGATGAACTGGTGCCGGCGAGTACGCGTGGGCTGTACCTGGCAGAGAGTTTTGCCCGGCAGGAAGGTTGGGTGGTGAAGGACGAGCGAGTGCGCTGGAAGGACTGGGTGAAGCAACAGGGGTTGGTGGAGGCCAAGCCGGTGCGGGCGTCGCACTTGCAGCGGTTTGGTGACAAGGCACGGGCGTTGCTGGAGCGGGCGCGTACCTCACTTCACAAGTGAAACCTGGGGCTGCTTTGCAGCCCATCGCCGGCAAGCCAGCTCCCACAGGACCTGCACAGTTCTCAAGACCTGCGCTGTACCTGTGGGAGCTGGCTTGCCGGCGATGGGCCGCAAAGCGGCCCCGGCGATATCAGTTCTTGCGAATCTTCTCGACAATCGCCGTGGTCGAGCTGTTCTCGACCAGTCCCAGCACCTTCACAGTGCCGCCATAGGCCTTGACGATATCGGCGCCCACCACCTGGTCGATGCCATAGTCGCCACCCTTGACCAGCACATCCGGCTTGACCTGGCTCAGCAGGTTTTCCGGCGTGCCCTCAGGGAAACTGATCACCCAGTCCACCGCCCCCAGGCCGGCCAGAACGGCCATGCGCCGATCGACGCTGTTGATCGGCCGGCCAGGCCCTTTCAGGCGGCTGACCGAGGCATCGTCGTTGACCGCGACGATCAGGCGATCGCCCTGGGCCCGCGCCTGCTCAAGGTAGGTGACATGCCCGGCATGCAGAATGTCGAAGCAGCCATTGGTGAAGACGATCTTCTCTTTGTGCGCCCGCGCATCATCGATGGCCAGGAGCAGCTGCTCAAGGCCCAACACACCGCGCTCGGAGCCTTCTTCGCGCTGGATGGCCCGGCGCAGTTCGGGGGCGCTGATCGCAGCCGTACCCAGCTTGCCAACCACGATGCCTGCCGCCAGGTTGGCCAGCGCCACTGCGTGGGGCAGGTCCTCGCCAGCCGCAATGGCCGCCGCAAGGGTGGAGATGACAGTATCACCGGCACCGGTCACATCGAACACTTCGCGCGCCCGCGCCGGCAGGTGCAGCGCTGGCTGCCCCATGCGTAGCAGGGTCATGCCGTGCTCACCGCGGGTGACCAACAAGGCGCCCAGGTCCAGGTCCTGCAGCAGTTGCACGCCTTTGGCAACCAGCTCGGCCTCATCGGCACAACGGCCAACGATGGTCTCGAACTCGCTGAGGTTCGGGGTGATCAGGCTGGCACCGCGGTAGATGGAAAAGTCCTTGCCCTTGGGGTCGGCCAGCACCGGAATACCCTTGGCTCGCGCCGCCTGGATCAGGCTCTGGTGGTTTTTCAGTGCGCCCTTGCCGTAGTCGGAAAGGACCAGCACCTTGACGCCTTCGAGCAAGCTGTCGACTTCCGCGCCCAGCGACAGCGGGTCGGTGGCGAACGGCTCTTCGAAATCGATACGCAGCAACTGCTGGTGACGGCTCATGACCCGCAGCTTGACGATGGTCGGCTGATGCGCAATGCGCTGGAACACCGAACGCACACCGGCAGCCTGCAGGCTGTTGGCCAGGCTGTCGGCAGCTTCATCCTGGCCGGTGACGCCGATCAGCGAAGCCGGCGCGCCCAGCGCAGCGATGTTCAAGGCAACGTTGGCCGCACCGCCTGGGCGATCTTCGATCTGATCGACCTTGACCACCGGGACTGGCGCCTCAGGCGAGATACGCGAAGTACCGCCATGCCAGTAGCGGTCGAGCATGACATCGCCGACCACCAGTACCGGGGCTTGATCGAAACGCGGCATGGACAACTTCATGGGCAACCCATATGGAAATAATGAACAGGGGCAGGATATTAGCACAGGGTAGACGACGGCTTTATGGCCAGATCGTCCCCGGAAAATTCCCGTGACAATCGGGGCCGTTAAGGCCCCGATCAGGGAGGACTCAGGTGATATCGGCCTTGACCGGCTCATCCAGGCCCATGGCGTGCAGGCGGGCATAATGGCCATTAGCCGCAAGCAGCTCGGCATGGGTGCCACGCTCCACCAGGCGACCCTGGTCCATGACCAGAATCTGATCGGCCTTCTCGATGGTCGACAGGCGGTGGGCGATCACCAGCGTGGTGCGGCCTTGCATCACATGGTCCAGGGCGGCCTGGATGTGCCGCTCGGACTCGGTATCCAGTGCCGAAGTGGCTTCGTCGAGGATCAGCAGCGGTGCGTTTTTCAGCAGCGCCCGGGCAATCGCCAGGCGCTGGCGTTGGCCGCCGGAAAGCAGCACGCCGTTCTCACCCACCTCGGTATCGAAGCCCTTCGGCAACCGGTCGACGAACTCCTTGGCGTAGGCATCGGCTGCAGCGGCTTCGATATCTGCGCGCGGGGCGCCAGCCAAGTCGCCGTAAGCAATGTTATTGGCCACGGTGTCGTTGAACAGGGTGACGTGCTGAGTCACCTGCGAAACATGGCGGCGCAGGTTGCGCAGGCGATAGTTCTCGATTTCCACGCCATCGAGCAGAATCTGCCCTTGGTCATGGTGGTAGAAGCGCGGGATCAGCGCGGCCAGAGTCGACTTGCCGCTGCCGGAACGGCCCACCAGGGCGATCATTTGCCCTGGCTCGGCGACAAAGCTGATGTCGCTTAGCACTTCGCGCTCGGTACCCGGGTAGGTGAAGCTCAGGTTGCGCACTTCCAGACGCCCTTCCACACGCTCCTTCTCGACAGTACCGGTGTCCAGCTCAGGCTCTTCGTCCAGTTGCTCGAAGATGCTTTCTGCACCGGCAAGGCCCTTCTGGATGGTCGAGCTGACTTCCGAAAGCTGGCGAATCGGCTTGGGCAGCAGGCCGGCGGCGGTGATATAGGCAACCAGGTCGCCCGCCGTGGACTCACCGCGCAGGAACAGCACCAGGAACATGAGCGCGGCCATGGCGCTGTAGATCACCAGCTGCAGCATCGGCGTGTAGAGCGAGCCGGTCTTGGTCATGCGCAATTGCTTGTCGGTGTTGCTCTGGCTGGCCTTGCCGAAACGCTGTTCCTCATAGGCCTCGCCACCGAAGCTGCGCACCACGCGGTAGCCCTGGATGGTTTCCGAGGCAACGTGGGTGACATCACCCATGGCCACCTGGATCTTCTTGCTCTGTTTGCGGAATTTCTTGCTGGCAACGCTGACCATCACCGCAATTACCGGCAGGATGGCGACCATCACCAAGGTCAGGTGCCAGTTCATCCACAGCAGGTAGGCGAACAGGAACACCACGGTCAGGCCTTCGCGGATCACCACCTTGATGGCATCAGTCGCCGCGCCGGTGACCATGGTCACGTTGAAGGTAATGCGCGAAATCAGGTGCCCGGAGTTATGGTTGTCGAAATAGCGGTTGGGCAACACCAGCAGCTTGTTGAACAACTCCACCCGCAAGTCATGCACCAGGCACAGGGAAACCTTGGCCAGGAAGTAGTTGCCGAGGAACGAACCCAAGCCCTGCCACGCGGCAATCAGGATGATCAGCAGCGGCACCGCCTGCAGCAATTGCAGGTCGCGCAGGTAGGGCACGTTGGGGAACAACACCGCTTCGGGGTTGCTCAGCCCATCGACGAAGTATTTGAGGATGCCCGCCAGCATTGGCTGGGTCGAGGCAAAGATCACGAAACCGACAATGCTCAGCAGGAAAATGCCGACATAGGGTTTCACATAGCTCAGCAGCCGGAAGTAGATCTTCAGGCTGGAGGTGTGCTCCGCCGGTCGCGGTGTTTCGGCCATTATCGAGCTCGCTGTTCAGGTTGAACCGGAAATTTTACCACAGGCGCCATTTTCGGCACGCCCCCATGGCAGCATCATGGCAAGGCCGACAGGCAGCCAGCTGATAAACCACTCGGCGCGCGGCGTGCCGGTGAGGCTGGCGGCATCGAACTGCATGGCCAGGGTCGAGTACACCCAGAACCCCAGAAGGATCTTGCCAAACAGCGTGCCGCGCGCACGGACGATTTCGCCCAGGGTGAACAACCACACGATGACCCAGAGCAGCATGCCAGGGATCCCCATTTCCACGGCAACATGGGTGAACATGTTGTGGGTGTGGTCAAAGTGTTTACCCACGGCACTTACGTCGTAGGCAGCCCCCAGCCCCAGACCGGTCCAGGGGTGTGCGGCAATCATATCGATGACGGCATTGAAGATTTCCGGCCGATAGGACGAGCCGCGCTTGGCGATCAGGTCGTATACGACGAAGAACGCCAGGCCGGTGGCAACCAGCGCCAGGATGGAAAACACCTGGCTGTGGCGATCGCGGAACCACAGCGGCGCGATCACCACGGTGATCACCAGGGCCAGAATCGCCCCGCGGCTCTGGCTGAGCATGGCAAACGCGCCCAGACAGACCAGCGCCACCAGCCATAACAGCTGCATGCCACGCTGGCGCGGCGGCTCGTACAGCAAGAAGAGCACGGCCGAGCCGATGACATAGGCCCCCAGAATCGGGTGCGAGATCTCGCCAATGCCTGCCAGACGGGCCAGCAACGATTTGCCCTGCAAACCGTAGAAATTGATGATCGAGACCAGCGCGGCGAGTGCCAGCAGGCCGCTGCCAAGCAGCAACAGCTGACGAATGCGGGCCCTGCCTTGCTGCGCCAGCAGCGGGAATGCCAGCAGGAATACCAGAATGTAGACAAGGCGCTTGATCTCACGCCCTGGGTCTTCTGCGGGCGACCAGGCCAGGCTCAGCCCGCACCACGCCAGCAACAGCAGCACACTCACCCACAGCGCTGGCTGGCGCCTCCAGGCTTGCACCAGCACTTCACGGGCAGACCACGCCAGTACCAGCGTTGGCAGCCACAAAAACAACACCAGCCCCTGCTGGTAAACCTTGTTGCTCGGTGCCAGGGCAATTGCTGCCAGGAACCAGACCAGACCCAAACCTAACCAGGCCCGCGCCCAGTTTTTTTGATACAACATCCTTTCCCCCGATGAATCAAAGACACCATCCATGGTGCAACAGCATTATTTTCGGCATTATTGCCGGTCATTTTGCTCGCCAGACGACAAGGCTCTATTCATGCAATGCTCCCGGCTCACCCAGGTCGACTTCGATCAGCTGACACAAGGCGCACAGGTGCTTGAGGCAGACAGCCATGGCGCCAAAGTCTACCTGCTCAAGGATGGAAATTTCCTCAAGGTTTTTCGTAGGAAGCGGCTGATTTCATCTGCACTGTTGCGCCCCTACTCGCAGCGCTTCGTCGATAACGCCGCGCGCCTGGCACAACTGGGCATCCCTACGCTCGAGGTGATCAGCCAGCACAAGCTCGACCTGCCAGGCCGTACCGCCGTGCTGTATCGCCCGCTGCCCGGGCGTACCCTGCTGCAAATGTCGCGCGATGAGGGTTTCAGCTGGGATACCTACCTGCCGCAGCTGATTCAGCTGGTTCGCCAGCTGCACCACAGCGGCGTGTACTTCCGCTCGCTGCACCTGGGCAACGTGGTGGTTACCCCCGACCAGCGCCTGGGCCTGATCGACGTGGCCGACATGCGCTTCCTGCGCCCGCCGTTGTCGGCACGCATGATTCGTCGCAATGTTCAGCACATGGTGCGCTATATCGAGCGGGAGAACCTGGGTGACCGGTTCCCCCTCGCTGCGTTCGAGGCGGCCCTGCTGGCACGCTGAACGTCAGTTGCGCAGCAAGCTTTGCGAGCCATTGCAGAAGGCTTGCCAGGCTTGCTCCGGCGCCAGCGCCTGACGCTGCCGGGCGGCTACCGTCCGGGCGCTGAGGGACGTGCATCGTTCGATTGCCTCGGCCCATGCCCCCTCATCGGCTACCGGCAGGTAACCGCCGGTATCCTGCAACTGCTCGCGAAACACTTGCAGGTCGCTGCACACCACCGGCACGTCGGCCATGACTGCCTCCTGCACCACCAGCCCCAGGCCTTCTGAGCGAGAAGGCACCAGTAGCCAATCGAACGCCCGATACAACTGCTGCAGGTCTTCACGGTGACCGCACAGGTGAACGCGCGCGGCCAGGCCCAGTGCATCGATACGCTCTTGCAACACGGCGTGCAGAGGGCCTTCGCCAATAATGGCCAGCTGCAGGTCCGGCTGATGAGTGCTGGCCCGGGCAAACGCCTCGATCAGCATCTCGAAGCCTTTGCTTTCCACCAACCGCCCTACCGCGCCCAGCATCACCCCGGTCGCAGCAGGCAACTGCAGCGCCTGCCTGGCCCTGTCACGGCTCAACAACGGCTCGACGAACGCTAACGGGTCAAGCGCCATGCGCAGGGTCTGCACCGGCCTGCCCAAGTCGTGCTCCAGCGATTCGGCCAGTGTATGCGACACCGCTGCGATGCTCAGGCGCTCGGCAGGGAACATACGCAACAAGCGTACATCGCTACTGTTCAGGCGCGTCTTGCCATGGAACAGCACCTTTGCCCGCACCTGAGGAATGTTCTGCAACAGCGGTAGCACCAGCCGCGCGACACCAATACCGTCGAGCAGCACGACCTCGGCCTTGGCCTCGGCAAGCGCCTTGCGCAAACGCAAGCGCAACCAGGGCCGCAACAGGCGCCACAGGTGCCGCCCTTTCAGCGCACGCAGTGGCATGTGCCACTCCCGGGTCGAGCCAAGCCCGCAACACAACCCGCTTCCCAGCAGCAACCAGTTACTGATCCGGGCATCGGTACCTGCGTGCGACAGCACTTGGCGATGCACCTTGTGGATGGACATGTACGGCGTTCCACCCGCCCACATCATATTGACGATGTTCATGGGCCCTCTCCCGCTCATGTCAGGTGGGACAGCGACTTCATTGAACAAAAATGGTGATACCCATGCCGATCAAGGCACCCGTCACCAGCGTCAATGCCAGTTTGATCCGATCACGTTGACGGCGTTTGGCCTTGCGCTCCACTTCGATGGGCAAGGTCACGTGATTACCGAATCCAGTGTGCAATACTGCATCACCCTCCAAGGTGACCGCTGTCAGATTTAACTCAGCGTAGCGCCGGGAAAGCGCCTTCTCTCCAGCATAGGCGGCAAATGGCGCACAGCGCTGGTAATCACTCAAACGCCGCAGACCGGGGTTGAGCGAAAACGCCTGCCATTCAGCCTTGTCGGACAGCAGCGGGTAGCAAGGCACACCCGCGATCACCTGCCGATCGCCCAAGTGGATGTAAGGGCTGTGGATGGCCAGGTCGTGAGCATGGCTGCGCAGCCACACCTGCAACAGGTTGGGGCTCACATCCAGAATGGCCCGCGAGTCTTCGACAAAGCCTTGGCGATAGAAATGCCAGTCGTCCTCGCAGTGGAAGATGTACGGCGTCTTGACGTGGCTGTAGGCCAGGTCGATAGACGGCAACTGGCCAAGCTTGGGCCGGTTGACGAACACCTTGCAGTGCGGTTTCCAGTGCTCTGGCACAGCGGCATGCACAGCATCGTCACCGGAATCTTCGGTGATGAATACCTCGCGAATGGGCGCGGTGTTGTAGCGGTCGAAACTCTCAAGGGTATCTTTGAGCAGATCGAACCGCCCACAACTGGTCACGACGAGCGTGACGTCACTCTCATTTGAAAAGCGCACCGGACTCCCTCCGCATTGCGACAAACGGCCTTCAACAACCCGCTCCTGGGCGTGAAAGCTCTTATTTAGATGCCCAGCTTCAGGCGCAGCCGCTGCCATGCAGACAATGGCGGGTGGGGCCTGAGCGCCGGGCGCATGTGGTCGACGATGCTACGTCCAACTGCGGCGAAACTGAAACGGGAAACCGCCAGATGGCGGCCATTTTCTGCAATCTGCCGGGCCAGTTCAGGGTCTGCCCGCAAACGGCGGAGCTTTTCCTGAAGGGTCGGGATGTTGTCATAGAACACCACGTTGTGCATGTCCTGCAGGCCCAGCGCGCGGTTCTCTTCCTCGCCCTGGTCGTATGCCAGCAATACACAGCCACAGGCCATGGCTTCGAAATTCTTGATCATGTATTCGCCCATGCCGACGTCGGCACTGACGAAGAAACGGATACGGTTGAGCGTGTTGCAGTAGTCTTCGCCCGATTTGGTACGGGTTACCAGCAAGTTCTCGACCTGCCCCAATTCGTCCAGCAGCGCCTTGCGGCCGCTGTAGGCCACGCTGTTGACACTGCCGACAAAGGCCAGTTCGATGTCGCGCTCACGCCCTTGATCGGCCAGCAACTGCTCGTCATAGCCCTTGGGCACGAATACCGCATCGAAGCCTTCCTGGCGCAGGCGTTCGCTGACCATGTAACCCGAGCTGATAACCCGCGCCCATGGCAGCTGCCGGTAATGGGCGCTGAACTTGCCGGTGTACTTGCACGGGATGTAGTTCTGGTAGGCGTCGTGCTCGAGGATGACCAGGTTCGGCACGGTGCGGATGAAGGCCACCTGGCGAATCTCCTGCTTGAAGCGCAGGAAGAACACGATGCGGTCATAGCGCTCGACCTGCACTTCACGCTTGAAATAGCGGCGCAGGTTGCGCTGGTCATCGCTGGTCAGCCAGCGCAGGTCGCACTCGCAGTTGGCCGCGACGCCGTCGTACAGGCGGTCGAGAATAGCCCGCTGTTCCTTCTGTACCAGAAATAGGACTTTCATAACGTTCCTTGGGCGCTCTGCGCCATCGCGGTCAACCATGGGGCGTGCTTACAGTTCACGCCGCCAGAACAGTTCGTGCCTGCGCACGGCCTTGCGGAAGAACTCGTTCTCCCCGTAAGGCGAGGGCTGCCGCCCGGCCAGCCAGCGTTGCAGCAGGCGGCGCAAGCGGCGCTTGAAGGGGGCCGGCGGCTGCAAGTCGTGCATCATGCCCAGGGCCATGGCCTTGTCGCGCTGCGTGGCCAGGTCCAGCACCAGGCTGCAGGGTGCCCAAGCCTGGGCTGCGCTCAACTGCGGCGGCAAGGCCACGCCGTCGCCACTGTCGCCCATCGGCCAACGGTCGTTGTCGTGCAGGTGATTGGCGTAGCACAACAAGGTTTGCGGCTGCCAGGCCAAGCCTTGCAGGGCCTCCAGCACGGCCGCCTGCGCGCAGATGTGGTCGGGGTGCGGGTCGAGTTGCGGGTGCGGCATCACCAACACTTCCGGCTTGGCCATTTCCAGCAAGGCCCGCAGGTCGGCCAGCAGGTTGTGCCAGGTTGGTGCGCCATCGCGGTCGGCCGGCAGCGGGAACGGGTTGAACTGGCGGAACACACGGATATCGGCCAGATCGGCTTCACGGGAAGCAGCCGGCTGATCGGGCGCGGCCTGCATGGCAGGCAGTTGCAGGCAGAAGTAACCCAGCTGCACACAACGTGACTCCGGCACACCCGCCCAGCGCGGCACGGCGATGCTGTCCCAGGCACGCAAGCGGCCCTTCAGGCGGGCGGCCTCGGCTTTTTCCAGGCCCATCTGCTGGTAGTGTTCGGCTTCGATTTCGCCAGCTGTCAGAGTGACCACCCAGGTTTCGTCGGCCTGGCTGTAGAGGCCATATGCAGCCAGCTCGGCGTCATCGGCGTGCGGCGCAATCACCATCACCCGGCGCCGTTGCAACTCGACAGCGGGGGTTATCCACAGGCGCGGCTGGCCTTGCAGCCGGCAATGGCGACCGCGCAGGCGCAAGGTACCCGCTTGCAAGGGCACGGCCAGGCCGGTCAGGTTGAGAAAACGTACGCCATCGACACCACGCTCGAACGTTTGCCGGTCAGCCTGCTCAGCAGCGCCCAGCTCTACCCGAGGGTCGAGAAACCGCCCCAGCCAGGAGCTTTTTACCTGCAGCTCAAGCATGAGGGTTTCGTCACCTTGCAGCACGCAATCGGCCTGGAGCTGGCCATCGCGCAGGCTGGCAGGCACTTCCCGCGCCTGTTCACCGAAGTCGTAGGCGTAGTCCTCGCCCGGGGCATAGAACAGATGGTCGGCAAACCAGGCTTCGTGAGCCGCCCAGACCAGCGGCAGCAGCAGCAATGGCAGCCACCACCAGCTGAAAACACCCAAGGCGACCAACGCAACCAGGCCCGCCAGCAAGCCCAGGCGCTTGTTGCGCCGGTGGCGCTTGAGCAACTGCTGCTTGCGGCTCACGCCTGATACACCGGCACAGGGTTGCACCAGCGGTCCTTGTACTCGCGGTCGGCACGGCCGAACGAGAACCGCAGTGGCTTGTTGCGCGCACGGGCGTCTTCCCAGGCGGCCTGGGTATTGAGGAAGCTCAGCACGCTGCCCGGGCTGAAAGCCTTGGTTTCAGGGTCTACGCCGCCATTGATGTACTCGACGCTGATCCATTCCGGCGCTTCGACGCGGTACACCAGCTGAATGGCAATCGGCTTGCCATCCAGCAGCAGTACCGAGCCGATCAGCAGCGCTTGCAGGCGCTCCAGCACCTGGGCCATGTGCTCGGCACCGGTGGCCGGGAAGCCCCAGCGGCGCTGGAACAGGTCGCAGTACATGCTGGCGATTTCCTGGGCACTGAAGTCGCTGATCGGGCGCACGACGCCACCTGCTTCTTCCAGCAGGCGCAGTTCGCGGCGCTGGTTGTAGCGGAATTTTTTCGACAGGTCTTCAGGCGCGCGGGCCATGGCCAGCTGTTCCTTCTGCGCCTTGAGGCCGCTGAAGCGGCCCTGGTTCAGATCAGACAGGTAGCGCGCGGCATGGCGCAGCGGTGCAGCGGCATCGGCTGCCGCCGGCAGGATGATTTCGGCATTGCCCAGATCGAACAGGGCTTTCTTGCCGGCACGTTTGAGCACATCCTTGGACAGCGCCAGGTGACGCCCCCAGGTCGGGATGGCGGCCTTCAGCTCACCCGCCTGATGCCAGCCCAGGTATCGCACCGGGATCTGTGCCAGGTCTGCCAGCTGTTCGACCACCAGCGGATGGGTGGCAACACTGCCACCAAAGCGCGCCCATGCCTCGGCATAGGCCTTGGCGTCTATAACTTGCCAACCACGTTCGCGGAAGGCCTGGATTCGATTGAGCATCAGGCCTGCTCCACCAGCGCACGCACTTGCGGCAGTTGCCAGAAGGCCTCACGCACCGCGTGGTCAGAGAAGCGTTCACGCAGACGCTGCAGCATGTGCTCGACACAGGCCTGGCGCTGCTCGCCGTCCAGCACAGCCAGATGCTTCAGCCCCTGCGCCAACTGTGCAGCATCGCCCAGCGGGAACAGCACACCCACACCCTCGACCACTTCGCGAGCCCCGCCGCACGCCGTGGCGAGCACCGGCACACCGGCGACCATGGCTTCGAGCAGGACCATACCGAACGGCTCATGGTCAGAGCTCAGGGCAAACACGTCGAACGCCTGGAAATAGCGCCGTGCATCCGGTATCTGGCCCAGGAAGTCCACCTGCCCGGCAATGCCCAGCTCGGCGGCCAGCGCCTTGAGCTTGGCCTCCAGCCGGCCCTTGCCGAGAATCGCCAGACGGGCGCCCGCCGGCAGCCCTGGCAACGCCTGAGCAAAACCACGCAACAGGGTCGCCTGGTCCTTGTCCGGGTGCAGGCGCCCGACATTGCCGACGGTCCATGCCTGTGCATCCAGGCCCAGGGCCTGGCGTGCTTCGGCGCGCGGCACCAGTGCCGCTTGCAGGGCGTCGATATCGATGCGGTTGTACAGGGTCTGGATGCGTTCGGCCGGCCACTGCGGCAGGCAGCGGCGCATATCGTCACGCACGGCGTCCGACACGCCCAGCAGGCTCAGGCGCTTGCTGAACAGGTTGGCGAACAGCCGGCGGCCTTTGCGCTCGTAGTCGCCAAAGGCATGGTGCACGCCAATCACCGGCAGGCCGGTGCCCAGCAGGGCCACGTAGATCGGCTTGAAGCGGTGGGCGATGCAGAACGCGAAATTGCGCTCGGCCGCGATCCGCCGCAAGGCACGGATGGCGCCGAGTTTCAGGCCACGCACCGCCTTGGAGCTGAACTCCAGGAACAGCACCTCGCCCGACGCGCAGCCCGCTGCTACCTGCGGGTCGGCAGCGCCGGTGAGGAACACCGTGGTGACCTGGTAGCCACGCCCCTGGAACAGGCTGGCGTACTGACGGGCGCAATCCAGGAAAGGCCCGTCATAGCCATGGCAGAACTGCAGGATGCGCGGTTCAGAGCGGCTGGTCATAGGCGGCAGCGCCGTCCTTCACGACCAGGATGTCTTCCATGATCAGGTACTGCAGGTCCGAGCCGAAGAACATGTTCAGGGCATCGGTCGGCGAGCAGATCATCGGCTCGCCACGGCGGTTCAGCGAGGTGTTCAGCGACACGCCGTTACCGGTCAGCTCCTCCAGCGCCTTCATCATGTCGTAGTAGCGTGGGTTGTACTCACGCTTGAGCACCTGGGCACGCGAAGTACCGTCCTCGTGGACCACTTCCGGCACACGTGTTTTCCATTCTTCAGCCACTTCGAAGGTGAAGGTCATGAACGGCGCCGGGTGGTCGACCTTGATCATCTGCGGGGCGACGGTGTCGAGCATCGACGGGCAGAAAGGTCTCCAGCGTTCGCGGAACTTGATCTGGTGGTTGATGCGGTCAGCCACGCCTTCAACGCTCGGGCAGCCGATGATAGAACGGCCACCGAGGGCACGCGGGCCAAACTCCATGCGGCCCTGGAACCAGGCCACCGGGTTGCCGTCGACCATGATCTGGGCGATCTGCTGAGGCATGTTCTCCAGCTTGCGCCACTTCGGCTGGTTCGGGTGACGGGCGCAGGCCGCGATCACGTCTTCGTTGGAGTACGACGGGCCGAGGTAGACGTGTTCCATCTTCTCGACCGGTACGCCACGGGCGTGGGAAACATAGGCCGCGGCGCCAACGGCAGTACCGGCGTCGCCAGAGGCCGGCTGGACGAACAGCTCTTTCACGTCCGGACGGGCGATGATCTTCTGGTTCAGTTTCACGTTCAGCGCGCAGCCGCCGGCGAAGGCCAGCTTGCCGGTTTCACGCAGGGTGTCGCCCAGGTAGTGGTCGATCATCTGCAGCGCCAGTTTCTCGAACAGCGCCTGCATGCTGGCCGCGTAATGGATGTACGGCTCGTCGGCGATGTCGCCTTCGCGCTTGGGGCCCAGCCATTCGATCAGCTTCGGCGAGAAGTAGAAGCCCTTGCCCTTCTCTTTATAGCGGCGCAGGCCGATAACGTTGGCATACTCGGTGTTGATCACCAGTTCGCCGTTTTCGAAGCTGGCCAGGCGCGAGAAGTCGTACTTGCTGGCGTCGCCATACGGCGCCATGCCCATGACCTTGAACTCGCCGTCGAGCATCTCGAAGCCGAGGAACTCGGTGATCGCGCCGTACAGGCCTCCCAGGGAGTCCGGGTCGAAGAACTCCTTGATCTTGTGGATCTTGCCGTTTTCGCCGTAGCCAAAGAAGGTGGTGGCGTATTCGCCTTTACCGTCGATGCCGAGGATGGCGGTTTTTTCCTTGAAGCCGGAGCAGTGGTAGGCACTGGAGGCATGGGCCAGGTGGTGCTCGACCGGCTCGATCTTGACCTTTTTCGGGTCGAAGCCCAGCTGCTCCAGGCACCAGACGATCTTCTTGCGGTAGCGCTTGTAGCGACGGTTGCCCATCAGGATGGCGTCGAGTGCGCGATCCGGGGCGTACCAGTAGCGCTTGGCATAGTGCCAGCGCGCCTTGCCGAACAGGCTGATCGGGGCGAACGGGATGGCTACCACGTCGACGTCGGACGGCTTGATGCCTGCCTGTTCCAGGCAGAACTTCGCCGACTCGTAGGGCATGCGGTTCTTCGCATGCTTGTCACGCACGAAGCGCTCTTCTTCGGCGGCGGCAATCAGCTTGCCGTCAATGTACAGGGCCGCGGAAGGGTCATGGCTAAGGGCGCCGGACAGGCCAAGGATCGTCAATGCCAAGGGATTAGCCTCTTCATTCGGTAAAAATGCGCCAGCGGCCTCTTGGGCGGGTGGCGGCTAAAGGGCGGGATTATAACGCAAACATCAGCAGAGGCACTGCATTAACCTGTGGGAGCGGGCTTGCCCGCGAAGCAGGCACCGGCTTTGCCGGTGTTCGCGGGCGAGCCCGCTCCCACAGGAGAGTTGTGGTGCCTGGTTACTCAGCGATCAGCCAGTCCATGCGGTAGCTGCCATCGGTCTGCGCCAACTCCTTGGCCAGCCACGGCAGCAGCTCCTTGAGCTCTTCTTCCAGCCCCCATGGCGGGTTGGCGATGGCCAGGCCAGAGCCATTGAGCCCCTGCGGGCTGTCCTGGTGATGCACATACAGCTCGACCCGCAGCAGTTTCGGCGCACCGGTGCTGGTCAGGTCCTGGTAGTAGCGAGTCAGCGAGCGCTGCTCCTTGATCGGGTACCAGATGGCCGCAACAGTCTGGCGCATGCGGCCAATCGCCTCTTTCATGGCATTGGTGCAGCGCTTGAGCTCGTCAGCCTGCTCGAACGGCGGGTCAATCAGCATGATCGCGCGCTTTTCCTGCACGGGCAGCAAGGCACGCGGCACATGCCAGCCTTCGCCCAGGTGCACGACCACGCGCGGGTCTTTTTTCATGTTCTCTTTGAGCAGCGGCCCGTCTTCGGGGTGCTTCTCGTTGAGCAGGGCACGGTCCTGCTGGCGCATCAGGCGGCGGGCCAGCTCGGGCGAACCGGGGTAGTAGCGCAGCTCGCCGTCGGCGTTCAGGCGCTTGATGACGCGCAGGTAATCGGCAGCCATGGCTGGCAGGTCATCACGATTCCACAAGCGGGCGACGCCTTCCAGGTATTCGCCGGTGCGGGTCGCCTGGTCGCCTTGCAGGTCGTACAGACCAAGCCCTGCGTGGGTATCGATGTAGGCGAACGGCTGCTCCTTGCGCGACATCAGGGCGATGAGGCGGGTCAGCACGATGTGTTTGAGGACGTCGGCGTGGTTGCCGGCGTGGAAGGCGTGACGATAGTTCATGGCAACTCCTGCGGGGGTGGCAAGTTTACCTTGCCTTGCAGGCGGAGTCAGGCCTGACAGCTGATCGGCGGTGGCTTCTTCGCGGCTAAAGCCGCTCCCACAGGGGTTGCGCATGCCTTGAGGTGCACACTGAACCTGTGGGAGCGGCTTTAGCCGCGAAGCAAGCGCCGCCGACTCAGCGGGTATTACTTGTCAGCGTGATACGCCGCATCAGCAGTTTCGAAACGCTTGACCATCGACTGCGATGGGCTGCCCAGCTTGCTCACCAGCACAATGGCAATGCTGGCGAACAGGAAGCCCGGGATGATTTCGTACAGCCCGAGGGTGTCGAAGTTCTTCCACAGGATCACAGTCAGCGCACCCACCACGATACCGGCCAGCGCGCCGTTACGGGTCATGCCTTTCCACAGCACCGAAATCAGCACTACCGGGCCGAAGGCCGCACCGAAGCCAGCCCAGGCGTAAGCCACCAGGCCCAACACGCGGTTTTCCGGGTTGGCGGCCATGGCGATGGCGATCAGCGCAACGGCCAGTACCATCAGGCGGCCGACCCACACCAGCTCACCCTGCGAAGCGTTCTTGCGCAGGAAGGCTTTGTAGAAGTCTTCGGTCAGGGCACTGGAGCACACCAGCAGCTGGCAGCTCAGGGTGCTCATTACTGCCGCCAGAATGGCCGACAGCAGCACACCGGCGATCCATGGGTTGAACAGGATCTTGGCCAGCTCGATGAACACACGCTCGTGGTTTTCAGTTACCGGACCCGCCAGGTCAGGGTGCGCCGAGAAGTAGGCGATACCGAAGAAGCCCACGGCACAGGTACCGGCCAGGCACAGGATCATCCAGGTCATGGAGATACGGCGAGCGTTGGCAATCGACTTCACCGAGTCGGCAGCCATGAAGCGCGCCAGGATGTGCGGCTGGCCGAAGTAGCCCAGGCCCCAGCCCATCAACGAGATGATGCCGACGAAGGTCGCGCCCTTGAGCATGTCGAAGTTGGCCGGGTTCACCGCGTCGATGGCGGCGAAGGTGGTGTCGAAGCCACCGGTCGAGATCAGCACGATCACCGGGGTGAGGATGAGCGCGAAGATCATCAGCGACGCTTGCACGGTGTCGGTCCAGCTCACTGCCAGGAAGCCACCCACGAAGGTGTAGGCAATCGTGGCCGCAGCACCCGCCCACAGGGCAGTTTCATACGGCATGCCGAAGGTGCTTTCGAACAGGCGGGCACCGGCAACGATGCCAGAGGCGCAGTAGATGGTGAAGAACACCAGGATGACGATGGCCGAGATGATCCGCAGCAGGCCGCTGGTGTCTTCGAAGCGGCTGGAGAAGTAATCCGGCAGGGTCAGTGCATCACCGTTGTGCTCGGTCTGCACGCGCAGGCGGCCGGCGACGAACAGCCAGTTCAGGTAGGCACCGACGGTAAGGCCGATGGCGATCCAGGCTTCGGAAAGACCAGAGAAGTAGATGGCGCCCGGCAGGCCCATGAGCAGCCAGCCGCTCATGTCGGAAGCGCCAGCGGAAAGCGCGGTCACCACGCTGCCCAGGCTACGACCGCCGAGGATGTAGTCGGAAAGGTTGTTGGTGGAGCGATAGGCGGCGAAGCCGATCAGCACCATTGCCGCGATGTAGATCACGAAGGTGATCGTTAGTGGGTTGCCCATACGTGTGCCCTGGCGTTTGTTTTTATCTCATGCGCAACCGCAGCCACGGCGGTTGCACCCAGGCGGCGAATGCTATGCAACAACGCAAAGCGGGTGCAACCCTTTTTCATTTGCAAGTTGCACCTGCCCGTGCATTTTCCGATAAAGCTGCTTTTTTGCTCCTTTTTTGCGCATCAAGCCGTTTTTTCAGAATAAAAAGCACCGAAAACGTCCCTTTCCATCGTGTGGAAATGACTGTCAGACGAGTTGCACCTTTTACACAAAAAATTCGGGTTGCACCTGGTTGCACCCGAATTGTCCTACAGATACTCTTGACGCCAGCTTAGGCCACAACCGTGGCAATAACGAGGATAAGAAATGGCGACTACCACCCTTGGGGTCAAACTCGACGACCCGACCCGTGAGCGACTCAAAGCAGCTGCGCAGTCCATTGACCGCACGCCGCACTGGTTGATCAAGCAAGCGATCTTCAACTACCTGGAGAAGCTCGAGGGTGGTGCCACCCTGACCGAACTCAACGGTCATGTCAGCAACCTGGCCGACGACGCCGGCGAAGTCCAGGCAGACCACAGCCACCAGTGCTTCCTCGAATTCGCCGAAAGCATCCTGCCGCAGTCGGTACTGCGTTCGGCAATCACTGCCGCCTACCGCCGCCCCGAGCAGGAAGTGGTGCCAATGCTGCTGGAGCAGGCGCGCCTGAGCGCCCCGCTGGCAGAGGCCACCAACAAGCTGGCCGCCGGCATCGCCGAAAAGCTGCGCAACCAGAAGAGCGCTGGCGGCCGTGCCGGTATCGTTCAGGGCCTGCTGCAGGAATTCTCGCTGTCGTCCCAGGAAGGCGTGGCGCTGATGTGCCTGGCCGAAGCCTTGCTGCGCATCCCCGACAAGGGCACCCGCGACGCGCTGATCCGCGACAAGATCAGCACCGGCAACTGGCAGCCGCACCTGGGCAACAGCCCGTCGCTGTTCGTCAACGCCGCCACCTGGGGCCTGCTGCTGACCGGCAAGCTGGTCAGCACCCACAACGAATCCGGCCTTACCTCCTCGCTCACCCGCATCATCGGCAAGAGCGGCGAGCCGATGATCCGCAAGGGTGTCGACATGGCCATGCGCCTGATGGGCGAGCAGTTCGTGACGGGTGAAACCATTGCCGAAGCCCTCGCCAATGCCAGCCGCTTCGAGGCCAAAGGTTTCCGCTATTCCTACGACATGCTCGGCGAAGCGGCACTGACCGAGCACGACGCACAGAAGTACCTGGCGTCCTACGAGCAGGCCATCCACTCGATCGGCAAAGCCTCCCATGGCCGCGGCATCTATGAAGGCCCAGGCATCTCCATCAAGCTGTCGGCGCTGCACCCGCGCTACAGCCGCGCCCAGTACGAGCGCGTGATGGAAGAGCTGTACCCGCGCCTGCTGTCGCTGACCCAGCTGGCCAAGCAGTACGACATCGGCCTGAACATCGACGCCGAAGAGGCCGACCGCCTGGAGCTGTCGCTCGACCTGCTTGAGCGCCTGTGCTTCGAACCGTCGCTGGCTGGCTGGAACGGTATCGGCTTTGTTATCCAGGCCTACCAGAAGCGCTGCCCGTACGTGATCGACTACGTCATCGACCTGGCCAAGCGCAGCCGCCACCGCCTGATGATCCGCCTGGTAAAAGGCGCCTACTGGGACAGCGAGATCAAGCGCGCCCAGGTCGAAGGCCTGGAAGGCTACCCGGTCTACACCCGCAAGGTGTACACCGACGTGTCCTACGTGGCCTGCGCCCGCAAGCTGCTGGCCGTGCCAGAAGCCATCTACCCGCAGTTCGCCACCCACAACGCCCACACCCTGTCGGCCATTTACCACATTGCCGGGCAGAACTATTACCCGGGCCAGTACGAGTTCCAGTGCCTGCACGGCATGGGCGAGCCACTGTACGAGCAAGTGGTCGGCAAGGTTGCCGATGGCAAGCTGAACCGCCCGTGCCGCGTGTATGCACCGGTCGGCACCCACGAAACACTGCTGGCCTACCTGGTACGCCGCCTGCTGGAAAACGGCGCCAACACCTCGTTCGT
The DNA here is from genome assembly GCF_003208145.1 of Pseudomonas sp. RV120224-01b. Taxonomy (NCBI): domain Bacteria; kingdom Pseudomonadati; phylum Pseudomonadota; class Gammaproteobacteria; order Pseudomonadales; family Pseudomonadaceae; genus Pseudomonas; species Pseudomonas sp. RV120224-01b. The sequence goes on from NZ_QKMQ01000004.1 coordinate 201,711, forward strand.
CAACCGCATCGCCGACCACTCGATCTCCATCCAGGAACTGGTTGCCGACCCGGTCGCCAGCATCGAGCGCATGGGCACCCAGGAAGGCAACATCGGCCTGCCGCACCCGCGTATCCCGCTGCCGCGTGAACTGTATGGCAGCGAGCGCGCGAACTCGGCCGGTATCGACATGGCCAACGAACACCGCCTGGCGTCGCTGTCCTGCGCCATGTTGGCCACCGCTCACAACGACTGGAAAGCCGCCCCGCTGCTGGCCTGCGCGGCCAGCCAAGGTGCCGCCGCACCGGTACTGAACCCGGCAGACCATAGCGACGTGGTGGGCCATGTACAGGAAGCTACTGTCGCCGATGTCGACAACGCCATCCAGTGCGCGCTGAATGCTGCACCGATCTGGCAGGCCACCCCGCCCGCCGAGCGCGCCGCCATTCTGGAGCGCACCGCCGACCTGATGGAAGCCGAAATCCAGCCGCTGATGGGCCTGCTCATCCGCGAAGCGGGCAAAACCTTCGCCAACGCCATTGCCGAAGTGCGCGAAGCCGTGGACTTCCTGCGTTACTACGCGGTACAAGCCCGCAACGACTTCAGCAACGACGCCCACCGCCCACTGGGCCCAGTGGTATGCATCAGCCCGTGGAACTTCCCGCTGGCAATCTTCACTGGCCAGGTGGCCGCTGCCCTGGCCGCCGGTAACCCAGTGCTGGCCAAGCCAGCCGAGCAAACCCCGCTGATCGCCGCCCAGGCCGTGCGCCTGCTGCTGGAAGCCGGCATCCCTGAAGGCGTGCTGCAACTGCTGCCAGGCCGCGGTGAAACCGTCGGTGCCGGCCTGGTGGGTGATGAGCGCGTCAAGGGCGTGATGTTCACCGGTTCCACCGAAGTGGCCCGCCTGCTGCAGCGCAACGTCGCTGGCCGCCTGGACAACCAGGGCCGCCCGATCCCGCTGATCGCCGAAACCGGTGGCCAGAACGCCATGATCGTCGACTCCTCGGCACTGACCGAGCAGGTGGTGATCGACGTGGTGTCCTCGGCCTTCGACAGCGCCGGCCAGCGTTGCTCGGCCCTGCGCGTGCTGTGCCTGCAGGAAGACTCCGCCGACCGCGTGATCGAAATGCTCAAGGGCGCCATGGCCGAAAGCCGCCTGGGCTGCCCGGACCGCCTGGCCGTGGACATTGGCCCGGTGATCGACGCCGAAGCCAAGGCCGGCATCGAGAAGCACATCCAGGGCATGCGCGAGAAAGGCCGCTCGGTCTATCAAGTGGCAATCGCCGATGCCGCCGAGATCAAGCGCGGCACCTTCGTGATGCCAACCCTGATCGAACTGGAAAGCTTCGACGAGCTGAAGCGTGAAATCTTCGGCCCGGTGCTGCACGTGGTGCGCTACAACCGTCGCAACCTGGACCAGTTGATCGAGCAGATCAACAACTCCGGCTACGGCCTGACCCTCGGCGTGCACACCCGCATCGACGAGACCATCGCCAAAGTCGTGGAAACCGCCAACGCCGGCAACATGTACGTCAACCGCAACATCGTCGGTGCGGTGGTGGGTGTGCAGCCGTTCGGTGGTGAAGGCCTGTCTGGTACCGGCCCGAAAGCCGGCGGCCCGCTGTACCTGTACCGCCTGCTGTCGACCCGCCCGGCCGACGCGATTGGCCGCCACTTCCAGCACCAGGATGGCGAAGGCAAGCCGGACCGCACCCTGCACGATCAGCTGATCAAGCCGCTGCACGGCCTGAAGGCCTGGGCAGAAAGCAACCAGCTGGCCGACCTGGCCGCGCTGTGCAGCCAGTTCGCCAGCCAGTCGCAGAGCGGCATCGCCCGCCTGCTGCCAGGCCCGACCGGCGAGCGCAACAGCTACACCATCCTGCCACGCGAGCATGTGCTGTGCCTGGCCGACAACGAGGCCGACCTGTTGGCCCAGTTCGCTGCCGTGCTGGCGGTGGGCAGCTCGGCGGTATGGGCTGACGGCGAACCTGGCAAAGCCCTGCGCCAGCGCCTGCCGCGTGAGCTGCAGGCCAAGGTGAAGCTGGTGTCGGACTGGAGCAAGGATGAAGTGGCGTTCGACGCTGTGATCCACCATGGCGACTCGGACCAGCTGCGCGGCGTTTGCCAGCAGGTGGCCAAGCGCGCCGGGGCGATCGTGGGTGTGCACGGGCTGTCCAGCGGGGATCACCAGATTGCGCTGGAGCGGTTGGTGATCGAGCGGGCGGTGAGTGTGAACACTGCGGCTGCGGGCGGTAATGCCAGCTTGATGACCATTGGCTGATAGCTGTTGGAAAAAAGGAGAGCTTCGGCTCTCCTTTTTTATGGGCGTGTGGTGTGAGATGTTCAGGTGCGCCTTCGCCAGAGCCACCAAAGACTCCAGGCTTTAGCTCCTTCAGAAGCAACGAGAAGGGTCAACCAAATCCACGTACTGGTATCAGGCAATAGCAAAATCAAGGAAAACGATGGAATTATAAAGAAAATGCGAAAAGGAATTTGTACACCAGCCAAGTAGAGCCCGGAGACTCTTCCCAAGCAAAGCAATATACTACTGGCGATAAGGGATATCTGGACGACTAGCCCCATCCAAATCATAAATTCAAGCCCTCCCCCCCAATGCTCCATGTTTGCAAGGGCAGAATTGAGGTCGCTCACAAAGGGTGTCACACCTCTACTCAAGCTACTGAATACCACGAACGAAACGTAAAAAGCATCCATACCACCCCAAAGCAAACCGACCAAACGCGTTGGCTTTGTCAAATCCATGTTCCAGGTCATTTTTGTTTTAACTCATACTCTTCGTTTGCGATTACTGGCCGCCAATGCCATGATGACCCCGACACATCCCATGCATCATCAGCCTCAACATAAATTTGCGTGATTTTCCGCTCCATACCATATCTATGAATTACTGAAGACAATGCAAAGTTGCGTTCTTCAGCGTTAAGCGGCACCCACTCCTGTGTTACGGCCCGCGTCGTACTGGCAAAATCTTTCCCTGACGATAAGAAAACTCGACCTTCATCGCCCCTCGACACCAGGAAATTTGCAACAAAGGCAGCACTCGAAGCAAATTTATTAACATGCATAGATGTTATCTTCCACTTTCCCGGACCACTCATCTCAGAGACAGTATTAATCAAATGATCGCCGTCATTTTGCCTACTACAAATTCTTGCATACCAATTCTCTTCGATATTTATCGGCTTGAATGGTTCATCTTTAATCAGCATCCACTCGCCTGACGCAACCGGCCTGAGTGCTCTATCAATTTGATCACCCACAAGGCTAACCGAGCTATAATACAGACCACACTCCTTCAGGAGCTCAGCTACACCATATATCTCTCGAACATAACCCCTACTTATCAAATTATCTCTAATTATCGAGACCGCAAAGAATGGATCTTCGACTTTGCGCAGATCTTCTTTCTTGACAGCTGTCCAGCGAGCTTTTCCATTGCCAACCCTCAATTCCAAAGACTGACATTTACATGATTTAACTCAAGAAAGCCGCATGGCAACGTCCGAAAATATTGTGGGAAATTTCTCTGGCCTGCGTAGGAAATAAGATCTGAACAGATGCCAGACCGCTAGATCTCATTGAGTTTTCTTAACCCATATCACCCAAACCTATTAACCTGTCCCCGCCCCCCCACCCCCCCTACACTCGCAGCATCCCGCCTCAGGACTGCCACCATGCCCGAGACCCTGCTCAGCCCCCGCAACCTCGCCTTCGAACTCTACGAAGTCCTCGACGCCGAAGCCCTCACTCAGCGCCCGCGTTTCGCCGAACACAGCCGCGAAACCTTCGACGCCGCGCTGACCACTGCCCGCACGATCGCCGAAAAGTTCTTCGCTCCGCACAACCGCAAGGCTGATGAAAACGAGCCGCGCTATGTGGACGGCCGGGCCGAACTGATCCCGGAGGTGAAACCCGCCGTCGATGCCTTCCTCGAAGCCGGCTTCCTCAACGCCAACCGGGACTTCGAGGTCGGTGGCATGCAGCTGCCCAGCCTGGTCTCGCAAGCCTGCTTCGCCCACTTCCAGGCCGCCAACGCCGGCACCACGGCCTACCCGTTCCTGACCATGGGCGCGGCTAACCTGATCGAGAGTTTTGGCTCCGACGAGCAAAAGCGCCTGTTCCTGCAGCCGATGATCGAGGGCCGCTATTTCGGCACCATGGCGCTGACCGAACCCCACGCCGGCTCATCGCTGGCCGACATCCGCACCCGGGCAGAACCTGCCGGCGACGGCAGCTACCGGCTCAAGGGCAACAAGATCTTCATCTCCGGCGGCGATCACGAACTGTCCGACAACATCGTGCACATGGTGCTGGCCAAACTGCCGGACGCACCGCCCGGGGTGAAAGGCATCTCGCTGTTCATCGTGCCGAAATACCTGGTGAACCAGGACGGCAGCCGTGGCCCACGCAATGATGTGCTGCTGGCCGGGTTGTTCCACAAGATGGGCTGGCGCGGTACCACCTCTACCGCGCTGAACTTCGGTGACAACGGCGAGTGCGTCGGCTACCTGGTCGGCCAACCGCACCAAGGCCTGGCCTGCATGTTCCAGATGATGAACGAGGCACGCATCGGCGTCGGCATGGGCTCGGTGATGCTCGGTTACGCCGGTTACCTGTACTCGCTGGAGTACGCCCGCCAGCGGCCGCAGGGCCGGCTGCCGGATAACAAAGACCCGCACAGCCCGGCCGTGCCGATTATCGAGCACAGCGATGTGAAGCGCATGCTGCTGGCCCAGAAGGCCTACGTCGAAGGCGCCTTCGACCTGGGCCTGTACGCCGCTCACCTGTTCGACGACACCCAGACCGCCAGCGAAGAAAGCACTCGCAAGCAGGCTCAGGAATTGCTCGACCTGCTGACCCCTATCGTCAAATCCTGGCCCTCGGCCTTCTGCCTCAAGGCCAACGAGCTGGCCATCCAGATTCTCGGCGGCCACGGCTACACCCGCGAATACCCGGTGGAGCAGTACTACCGCGACAACCGCCTGAACCCGATTCACGAAGGCACCGAAGGCATCCAGTCGCTCGACCTGCTCGGCCGCAAGCTGGCGCAGAACAATGGCGCCGGCCTCAAGCAACTGATCCGCCTGATCGCCAGCACAGGCGAACGCGCCAGCCATCACCCGAACCTCGACCCGCTGCGCCAGCCGCTGGAGCAATTGGTCAACCGATTGCAAAGCGTGACCCTTGCCCTGCTCGGCGACCTGGCTCAGGGAAAAGTCGCTGGCGCCTTGGCCAACTCGGCCCTGTACCTCAAGGCGTTCGGCCACTGCGTGATCGGCTGGCGTTGGCTGGAACAGGCCATTCACGCCGAGCTTGGCCTACTCACGGGCAACCCCGCCGACCGCGACTTCTACCTCGGCAAGCTGCAAGCGGCGCGTTATTTCCTGACCTGGGAAGTACCGGGCTGCCATAATGAGCTGGCATTGCTGGAGGCGCGCGACGACACTTGCCTCACCATGCAGGACGAGTGGTTCTAAGGGGGAGCCACCATGTACACGGAGGCTTCCACATGTTCGATACCAGCGCCCTGCTGCGCCAGCGCTTTGCCGCGCTGCGCAGTACGGCCGAATTGTTTTCCCTGCGCCATGTGAAACAGTCGCACCAGGCGCTGTCGGTTCGCCGCAACGTTGCCGAACCACCCTTCTTCAGCCAGGACGAAGGCGTCATGCTAACCGTGCGGGTCAATGGCGTGGAGGCTTACGCGGCCACCGCCGACCTGTCCCAGGCGGGCTTGCAACACGCGTTGGAGCAGGCCGAGGCCCTGGCCCGGCAGATCGCCCGGCACAGCTTGCTCGACCTGCGCGACCAACCCGTGACCAGCGCGCGGCACGACCATATCTCACCCAACTTCGACCAGCCCGTGCCGTCCCTCGCCGACTGCCTTGGCTTGCTTGCCGCCGAGTCGGCCAGCGTCCCCAAGGACGACCGCCTGGTGGACTGGCAAGCCAGCCTGGGCCTGACCCTGGTCGAGCAAACCTACCTGAACTCTACCGGCGCCGAACTGCGCCATGCCCAGCGTTTCCTGTTCCCGGGGCTGGGCGTGACCGCCAGCGACGGGCAGGACAGCCAGAGCCGCAGCCTGGGCCGCGACAACTTCGGCCAGCAGGGTGGCTTCGAGATCATCGAGCGCTGCGGGTTGGTGGGCGCCGCCCGGCAGGTCGCCGACGAGGCGCTGCAACTGCTGCTGGCCCCCAACACCCCAAGCGGCCCGCGTGACCTGCTGCTGATGCCGGACCAGATGATGCTGCAGATCCACGAGTCCATCGGCCACCCGCTGGAAATGGACCGCATCCTCGGTGACGAGCGTAATTACGCTGGCACCAGCTTCGTCAAAGCCAGCGACTTCGGCCACCTGCAATACGGCTCCAGCCTGCTGAACGTGACGTTCGACCCGACCATCGGCGAAGAGCTGGCCAGCTACAGCTTTGACGACGACGGCACCCCGGCCAGCAAGCAGTTCCTGATCCGCGACGGCCTGCTGTTGCGCCCGCTGGGCGGCGCATTGTCGCAATTCCGCTCTGGCCTGGACGGCGTGGCCAACAGCCGCGCCTGCGGGTGGAACCGTGCACCGATCGACCGCATGGCCAACCTGAACATCGAGCCGGGCGACCAGAGCCTGGAGCAACTGGTGAAGGGCATCGAGCATGGCATCCTGATGCGCACCAACCGCTCCTGGTCCATCGACGATGCACGCAACAAGTTCCAGTTCGGCTGCGAATGGGGCCAGCTGATCGAAAACGGCGAGCTCAAGGGCATCGTCAAGAACCCCAACTACCGCGGCATCTCCGCACAGTTCTGGCGCAACCTGGCGGCAGTTGGTGACCGCAGCACCTTCCAGGTACTCGGCACGCCCAACTGCGGCAAGGGCGAGCCCAACCAGGTGGTGCGGGTCGGCCATGCATCGCCCGCCTGCGTATTCCGCCAGATCGACGTATTCGGAGGAGACGCCTGATGAAGCATGCTTTCGAAACCCTGGTCGGGGATGTGCGCGCCGCCCTGCAAGCAGGCGAGCAGTTCACCCTCGGCTACAGCGCCGAACAGTCGCAATTCGTGCGTTTCAACCACGCCAAGGTGCGCCAGGCCGGCACTGTAAGCCAGGCCAGCGCGCAACTGCGGTTGGTCCGTGATGGCCGCCAGGCGGAACAGCAGGTGACCTTGAGTGGCGACGCGCAACTGGACCGCCAGCGCCTTGCCGATGCCCTGACGCAACTGCGCCAGACCTTGCCGCTTTTGGCTGTCGACCCTTATCTGCGCCTGGACGAGACCGCCTGGCAGAGCCACAGCTTGCAGGAACACCCCCTGCCCGAGCTGAGCGACGTGCTCGCCCTGCTCGACCGCGAAGCAGGCGAGCTGGACCTGGTCGGTATCTACGCTGCCGGCCCGATCTGCCGGGGCTTTGCCAGTTCGTTCGGCGCCTTTGGCTGGCACCAGGCCAACAGCTTCAACTTTGACTGGAGCCTGTTCCACGACAATGGCCAAGCGGTAAAGGCCAACTATGCCGGCCAGGTTTGGAACATCGACGATTTCACGGCACGTTTGCGGCAGGCGCGGGAACAGCTGGGCTTCCTCGGCCACCCGGCGATCACCCTCAAACCCGGCAGCTACCGTGCCTACCTGGCCCCGGCAGCCATGGACGAAATCGCCGGCATGCTGTGCTGGGGCGGTTTTTCCGCACAGGCCTTGGCCACTGGCAACAGCGCCTTGCAGCGTTTGTACAACGGCGATGCCCGGCTGAGCCCACGGGTGAGTTTCACCGAGCAGGTCAGCGGTTCGCTGAGCCCGGCGTTTTCCGATGAGGGGGCACCGCGCCTGGATGTGCCGTTGATTCAGCAAGGCGAGGCGCAGCAGAGGTTGATCAGTGCACGCAGTGCAGCCGAGTTCGCGTTACTGGCCAATGGTGCCGACAGTTACGAATCGCCGTGTGCGCTGAGCCTGGCACCGGGTAACCTGGCCAGCGAGCAGGTGCTTGAGCGGCTGGGTACCGGGCTGTACATCAGTAACCTGTGGTACCTGAACTACTCTGATCTGCCGGCGGCGCGCATGACGGGGCTGACCCGGTTCGCGACCTTCTGGGTGGAAAACGGGCAGATTCAAGGGCCGGTGAGCACCATGCGTTTCGATGACAGCCTGTACAGTTTGCTTGGCAGCCAGCTGGAGGACCTGACCTGCGAGCGCGAGATGATCCTGTCGACCAGCACCTATGGACAGCGCAGTACCGGGTCGAGTCATTTGCCGGGGGCGCTGGTCAAAGGTCTCACACTGACATTGTGACTGGATTTGCTGGCCCTTTCGCGGCTAAAGCCGCTCCTACAGGGATCGCATAACCCTTGTGGGAGCGGCTTTAGCCGCGAAGAGGCCGGCACTGACAAACGAGGAAGTCATGCCCGAACGCCCACCGCTAGACCCCGTCACCGCCCGCTGGATCCCCTGGGTGGTGGCCATCGCCTTCTTCATGCAGTCCCTGGACGGCACCATCCTCAACACCGCACTGCCGGCCATGGCCCGCTCGCTGGCCGAAGACCCGCTGCGCATGCAGGGCGTGATCATCGCCTACATGCTCACCGTAGCCCTGCTGATCCCCGCCTCGGGCTGGATCGCCGACCGTTTCGGCACCAAGCGCATCTTCTTCAGTGCCATCCTGCTGTTCAGCTTCGGCTCGCTGCTGTGCGCCGCCGCCAACAGCCTGGGCTTTTTGATCTTCGCCCGCGTCGTGCAGGGCCTGGGCGGTGCCTTGATGCTGCCGGTCGGGCGCCTGGTGGTGCTGCGCGCCTACCCGCGCAGCGAACTGGTGCGGATCATGAGTTTCATCACCATCCCCGGCCTGCTCGGCCCGCTGCTTGGGCCGACGGTGGGTGGCTGGCTGGTGGAAATCCTCAGCTGGCACTGGATCTTCCTGCTCAACCTGCCCGTCGGCCTGATCGGCTGCTTTGCCGTCTGGAAGTTCATCCCGGACCTGCGCGGCGCCGAGCGCACCACGTTCGACGGCCCCGGTTTCCTGCTGTTTGGCGCCGCGATGGTACTGATCACCATCGCCATGGAAGGCCTGGGCGAGCTGCACCTGCCGCACTTGCGGGTGATGTTGCTGCTGTTCGCCGGCATGGCGTGCCTGGCAGCCTACTGGCTGCGTGCCGGGCGCGACCCGGAGCCTTTGTTCTCGCCCAGCCTGTTCCGCGTGCGCACCTTCGCCATCGGCATCCTCGGCAACCTGTTCGCCCGCTTGGGCAGTGGCGCCCTGCCGTTCCTGGTGCCGTTGCTGCTGCAGGTCGCGCTGGGCTACTCACCGGCCCAGGCCGGCATGAGCATGATCCCGCTGGCGGCAGCGGCCATGCTGGCCAAGTCCGTTGCCCGCCCGCTGATCGAGCGCTTCGGTTACCGCATCATCCTCACCGGCAACACCCTGCTGCTGGGCCTGCTGCTGGCCAGCCTGGGGCTGGTCGACGAGCAGACGCCCTACGCCGTGCTGCTGATTCAGTTGGGCTTGCTGGGGGCGGTCAACTCGATGCAGTTCACCGCGATGAACACCGTGACCCTGATCGACCTGGACGACGCCAGCGCCAGCAGCGGCAACAGCCTGCTGTCGGTGGTCGCGCAGCTGGCCCTGAGCCTGGGCGTAGCCTGTGCCGGTGCCTTGCTGGGCGGCTTTACCGCAGCGGGCAGCGCCGAAGGCGTGGAGTCCACCTTGGGCGCCTTCCAGCTGACGTTTGTCACCATCGGCGTGATGGCCATGCTGGCGGCGGCGATCTTCCTGCAACTGGCGCCGACGGACGGAAGGCGTGCCCGTCGTCCGGAAGAACACATGGAGTCGTAGGGCGAATGGCCATGAGGCTGGTAGACTGTGCGGCATTTTTCGCTTCGCACCGCAGGCCAGCCTCGTGACCACCGAATCCACCGCCTTTGCCACTCTGCCGTTGTCCGCCGCCATGCTGGCGAATCTGGACGCCCTCGGCTATGCCTCGATGACGCCGATCCAGGCCCAGAGCCTGCCGGTCATCCTCAAGGGCCAGGACCTGATCGCCCAGGCCAAGACCGGCAGCGGCAAGACCGCCGCCTTCGGCATCGGCCTGCTGAACCCGATCAACCCGCGCTACTTCGGCTGCCAGGCGCTGGTGCTGTGCCCTACCCGCGAGCTTGCCGACCAGGTGGCCAAGGAGCTGCGCCGCCTGGCCCGCGCCGAGGACAACATCAAGATCCTCACCCTGTGCGGCGGCGTTTCGCTGGGCCCGCAAATCGCCTCGCTGGAGCACGGTGCGCACATCATCGTCGGCACCCCGGGGCGTATCCAGCAACACCTGGACAAGGGCACCCTGGTACTCGATGGCCTGAACACGCTGGTGCTGGACGAAGCCGACCGCATGCTCGACATGGGCTTCTTCGACGCCATCGCCAGCATCATCGGCAAGACCCCGTCGCGCCGCCAGACCCTGCTGTTCTCGGCCACCTACCCGGCCGGCATCAAGCAACTGGCCGCCGACTTCATGCGCAACCCACAGCAGGTGAAGGTCGAAAGCCTGCACACCGACAACCAGATCGAACAGCGCTTCATCGAGATCGACCCGCAGCAGCGCCTGGAGGCCGTCACCCGCGTGCTCGGCCACTACCGCCCGCAGTCCTGCGTGGCGTTCTGCTTCACCAAGCAGCAGTGCGAGGACGTGGTTGCCCACCTGACCGCCAAGGGCATCGTCGCCCAGGCGCTGCACGGCGACCTGGAGCAGCGCGACCGCGACCAGGTGCTGACCATGTTCGCCAACCGCAGCAGCTCGGTGCTGGTGGCTACCGACGTGGCCGCGCGCGGCCTGGATATCGATGGCCTGGACATGGTCATCAACGTGGAGCTGGCGCGTGATGCCGAAATCCACGTACACCGTGTGGGCCGTACTGGCCGTGCGGGTGAGAAAGGTGTTGCAGTCAGCCTGGTGGCACCGGCCGAAGGCCACCGTGCCCAGGCCATCGAGGAGCTGCAGAAGAGCCCGCTGCGCTGGGACCAGCTGGACAGCCTGAAGAACAAAGGCGGCGAGCCGCTGCTGCCGGTGATGAGCACCCTGTGCATTGCAGCCGGGCGCAAGGACAAGCTGCGCCCGGGCGATATTCTGGGTGCGCTGACCGGTGATGCCGGTATCCCGGGCAAACAGGTGGGCAAGATTGCCATCTTCGACTTCCAGGCGTTCGTTGCCGTGGAGCGGGCGCTGGCCAAGCAGGCCATGCAGCGGCTGAACAGCGGCAAGATCAAGGGCCGCGCCCTGAAAGTCCGTATCGTCTGACCTATTTTGGGGCCGCTTGGCGGCCCTTTCGCGACACAAGGCCGCTCCCACAGGGTATTGCGCAAATTTCATATGTTGTGCAATCCCTTGTGGGAGCGGCCTTGTGTCGCGAAAGGGCTGCAAAGCAGCCCCGGCTATCCATGAGGTAACACCGTGCATTCCACCGACGTCATCATCCTCGGCGCCGGCGCCGCCGGCCTGATGTGCGCCCAGCTCAGCGCCCGTCGTGGCCGCCGGGTGCTGCTGCTCGACCACGCCAACAAGCCCGGCAAGAAGATCCTCATGTCCGGCGGCGGGCGCTGCAACTTCACCAACATGTACACCGAACCGGCCAACTTCCTGTCGCAGAACACGCATTTCTGCAAATCGGCCCTGGCCCGCTACACCCAATGGGACTTCATCGAACTGGTGTGCAAGCACGGCGTGGCGTACCACGAGAAGAAGCTCGGCCAGCTGTTCTGCGACAACAAGGCCAGCGACATCCTCGACATGCTGCTGGCCGAGTGCGACGAGGCTGGCGCCGAAATCCGCATGCACACCAGCATCGAACAGATCGAAAAGACAGAAACCGGTTACCTGCTGCAGACCAGCGGTGGCCAGTTCGCCTGCCAGTCGCTGGTGATCGCCACCGGCGGCCTGTCGATCCCGACCCTGGGTGCCACCGGTTTCGGCTACCAGGTGGCGCGCCAGTTTGGCCACACCCTGTTGCCGACCCGCGCCGGGCTGGTGCCGTTCACCATCACCGAGCCCCAACTCAAGGCACTGTGCACCGAGTTGTCCGGCACCTCGCTGGACTGCACCGCCAGCTGCAATGGCACCAGCTTCCGCGAGAACCTGCTGTTTACCCACCGTGGCCTGAGCGGCCCGGCGATCTTGCAGATTTCTTCGTTCTGGGAAGCCGGTGACACGGTGGAGATCAACCTGCTGCCCGACCGCGATGCGCTCACCTGGCTGCAACAGATGCAAACCGAGCGCGCCAACGCCGAACTGAAGACCGTGCTGGGCGAGGTGTTCACCCGCAAGCTGGCCAACCTGCTGGCCGAGCAGTGGTTCGAGTCCAGGCCGATGAAGCAGTACACCCCGGCAGAACTGGCACAGATCGCCGAAAAGCTGGCGAACTGGCAAGTGGTACCGGCCGGCACCGAAGGCTACCGCACCGCCGAAGTCACCCTGGGCGGCGTGGATACGCGCGAAGTGTCGTCCAAGACCATGGAATCGCTGAAAAGCCCGGGGCTGTACTTCATTGGCGAAGTGCTCGACGTCACCGGCCACCTGGGCGGTTTCAACTTCCAGTGGGCCTGGGCATCGGCCAACGCCGCAGCGCAGTTCGTGTAGAGTAGAATCCATTCAGCAGCACGGAACGCTTCTTGCTGGCCCGTGCTGCAATGCATTCTTCGCTTACTGCCTAGCAGGCCATCATGTCATCGAGCTCGTTCCGTCAGTCACTGCGTCGCCTGTGGGGCCAAGACAAGTTCAGCTACAGCATCCGGGTCACCATCGCCCTCACCGGCAGCCTGGCCCTGTGCTGGTACCAGAACGAGATGGCCCTGCTGATCCCCCTGTTCCTCGGCATCATCGCCAGTGCTCTGGCCGAAACCGACGACAGCTGGCAGGGCCGTCTCAGCGCCCTTGCCGTTACCCTCGTGTGTTTTGCCATCGCCGCGTTGGCGGTGGAGCTGCTGTTCCCCTACCCCTGGGTTTTCGTTGTTGCCTTGGCCTTGGCCGCATTCGGCCTGACCATGCTCGGTGCCTTGGGCGAACGCTACGGTGCCATCGCTTCAGCGACCTTGATCACAGCGGTTTACACCATGATCGGCGTGGACCAGCGCGGTGGCCAGGTGACGGACTTCTGGCACGAGCCTTTGCTGCTGGTGACGGGGGCGGCCTGGTACGGGCTGCTGTCGGTGCTGTGGCAGGCACTGTTCTCCAACCAGCCGGTGCAGCAAAGCCTGGCCAAGCTGTTCTTCGAGCTGGGCAGCTACCTCAAGCTCAAGGCCAGCCTGTTCGAGCCGGTACGCACCCTCGACGTCGAGGCCCGACGCCTTGAGCTGGCGCAGCAAAACGGCAAGGTGGTGGCGGCGCTCAACGCAGCCAAGGAAATCATCCTGCACCGGGTCGGCAACAGCCAGCCGAACTCCAAGGTCAGCCGCTACCTCAAGCTGTATTTCCTGGCCCAGGACATCCACGAGCGGGTCAGTGCCTCGCACTACCCCTATAACGCCCTGACCGACGCGTTCTTCCACAGTGATGTGATGTTTCGCTGCCAGCGCCTGCTGCGCAAGCAGGGTTCGTCCTGCCAGGAACTGGCGCGCTCGATTCGCCTGCGCCAGCCGTTCGTGCTGGCCAGCGGTTATCCCGAAGCCCTCGAAGACCTCAACGCTTCGCTAGAGCACCTGCGCATCCAGAGCAACCCGGCCTGGCGTGGCCTGTTGCGTTCGCTGCGGGCACTGGCCGCCAACCTGGCAACACTGGACCGCTTGCTCAGCGCCGCCAGCAACCCGGACAGCCTGGCCGACGCCAGCGACAGCAGCCTGCTCGACCGCTCCCCACGCTCGCTTAAAGACGTGTGGACACGCCTGCGCACCCAGCTGACGCCGACCTCGCTGTTGTTCCGTCATGCCCTGCGCCTGCCGCTGGCGCTGTCGATCGGCTACGGCATGGTGCACCTGATCCACCCCACTCAAGGCTACTGGATCATCCTGACCACATTGTTCGTGTGCCAGCCCAACTACGGCGCAACCCGGCGCAAGCTGGTACAGCGCATCTTCGGCACCGCCGTCGGCCTGACAGTGGGCTGGGCGTTGTTCGACCTGTTCCCCAACCCGGTCATCCAGTCGCTGTTCGCCGTGGTCGCCGGGGTGGTGTTCTTCGTCAACCGCACCACCCGCTACACCCTGGCCACGGCGGCGATCACCCTGATGGTACTGTTCTGCTTCAATCAGATCGGCGATGGCTATGGGCTGTTCCTGCCGCGCCTGTTCGATACCCTGGTGGGCAGCCTGATCGCCATCCTGGCGGTGTTCCTGTTCCTGCCTGACTGGCAAGGGCGGCGGCTGAACAAGGCACTGGCCAATACCCTGGCTTGCGCCAGCGTATACCTGCGCCAGATCATGCAGCAGTACGCCCACGGCAAGCGCGACGACCTGGCCTACCGCCTGGCCCGGCGCAATGCCCACAACGCCGACGCGGCGCTGTCCACCACCTTGGCCAACATGCTGATGGAGCCTGGGCATTTCCGTAAGGAAGCGGATGTGGGCTTCCGTTTCCTGGTGCTGTCACACACCCTGCTCAGCTACCTCTCCGGGCTGGGTGCACACCGCGACACGGCGTTGCCGGCGGAGGTCCAGGAGCAGTTGATCGAAGGTGCCGGGCAAAGCCTGGCCAGCAGCCTGGACGAAATAGCCAATGGGCTGGCGGCGCGGTTGCCGGTGGCAATTCACAGTGATGAAGAAGAGGCGCTGGCCAATGCCCTGGAGCAGATGCCGGAAGAACTGGATGAGCATCAGCGGCTGGTGCAGACGCAGTTGGCGCTGATTTGCCGCCAGCTGGGGCCGTTGCGGACCTTGGCGGCGCATCTAATCAAAGAAGGTGCGCCTGCCTGAGAGCAGGCGCAACCTTCAGAAACCATGCTGGCGCAGCAACCGCGCGTAACTGCCATCCGCCTTCATCGCCGCAATCGCCTGCTCGAACCCCTCGACAATCCGCGCATGCCCCGGGTGCTTCAGGCTAACCAGAATATGCAGGGTGTTCTCCCCCAACGGCGGCTCCACCAGCATCACCCCATCGCGCACGTCCTGCGGCTCACGCTGCAAGTTGTAACGCGCCACATACTCGTCCTCCACCGCCAGGTTCACCCGCCCGGCCGCCAGCATGCGCACCGCCGACGAAAAGTTGCGCACCGGCACCTTGTTCAACCGGGTATCGCCGTCGAATTCAGGTGAGTAGGCGTAATCACGCACCACAGCAATACTGTAGGGGTACAAGTCCGACTGGTGCTGATAGCGGAATGGCTCGCCCGTGCGTTGCAGCAGGCGAATACGGTTAGTCAGGTAAGCGCTGGAGAACTGCCCGATACGGGCACGCGAGTCGTTCTGCCAGGCATTGATCAGCACGTCGTAACGCCCTTCACTCACCCCCAGCAACGCCCGGGCCCAAGGCGCTTCTTCGAACGTAGTGGCATAGCCCGCGCGGGCCAGCGCCGTGGTGACAATGCTGGTAGCCAAGCCCCCGCCCGGCATGCTGGTATCAGTGAACGGCGGCCAGCTGTCGGCCACTAGGCGCAGCTTGTCGTGAGCCGCGACGGGGGCTGCCAGCATCATTGCCAGTAATCCCAGAACACAAAGCAGTGGCCGCATGCTCACGTCCTTTCGCAATGGGGGGCACACACTGCCGATGAGATTACACAAAGCCGTCGCCGAGGGCAGCGGCCAATAGTGTCATTTAGCCTCTATTTTGGCCGAAGGGCACAGGCCATGCGATGATCGACGGCTCACTCAAGGAGTTCGCGCCTATGTCCATCGACTGGCTCTGCAAGCACCACACCGACCTCGGCAAGGACCAGCTCTACGCCATTCTGCAATTGCGCACGGAAGTGTTCGTGGTAGAGCAGCGCTGCGCCTACCAGGAAGTGGACGGCCAGGACCTGACGGGCGATACCCTGCACCTGATGGCCTGGCAGGATGACAAGCTGGTCGCCTACCTGCGCCTGCTCGATCCGCAGTCACAGGGCGGGGATGTGGTGATCGGGCGAGTGGTGACTTCGCCGTCAGCGCGCGGGCTGAAGCTGGGGCATCCGTTGCTGCTCAAGGGGCTGGAGGCGGCTGAGCATTGCTGGCCAGGCGTACCGGTTTACCTGTCGGCACAGGCACATTTGCAAGGGTTCTATGCCCGCCACGGGTTTGCTGTGGTGGGAGAGGAATACCTTGAGGACGACATTCCGCATATCGGGATGCGCAAAGGTTGAGATTGCCGGGGCCAGTCTGAGGCCCCGGAACTTCACGGGTAGCCCAAAACTTCGCGGATCTGCCGCAGGTGCTGGATGATCCACTGCTTGTCGATCGCGCCCCAGTCATGAATGCGGTAATGCCCGGCATGGTTGCGTGCGCCTTCCTGCTGCTCGAACTCGCAGACGATGTCCAGGTCGGCCAGGGCGGCGATGGTGTCCTGGGCCGTGCGCCGTGGCATCCCGGTGGCCTCCATCAACGCGGGTACGCTGGTCGCGGTCTGGCTGTCGATCAGCCAGGCCACGTACAAACGGCGGTAGAAGCTGCTCTTGGTCTTGCTCACTTCCATGCTGCGTGGTCCTTAAACGTTGCCCGGCAGCTCCCGATAAGTCAGGTAGACGCGCAGGTCGAATTCCAGTTGGTGGTAGTCCGGCTCCATGTGCTGGCAGAGCTGGTAGAACGCCTTGTTGTGATCGCGCTCGCGCAGGTGCGCCAGTTCGTGCACCACGATCATGCGCAAGAACTGTGGCGCGGCCTCCTTGAACAACGAGGCAATGCGGATTTCCTTTTTCGCCTTGAGCTTGCCGCCCTGCACCCGCGACACCGCCGTATTCAGGCCCAAGGCCCGATGGGTCAGGTCGAGGCGGTTGTCGAACAATACCTTGTCCAGGCCCGGCGCGGTGCGCAGGTACTGCTGGCGCAGGTCCTGGGCATAGCCGTACAGCGCCTTGTCGCTTTGCACGTCATGGCGGTCGGGGTAGCGTCGCTGCAGGTACTCGCCCAGGCGGCCGCTGTCGATCATCTGCCGCACCTGCGCTTGCAGGTGCGGGGGGTAGGCTTGCAAGTAACGTAATACGGTCATGGCGCTGCATTCGGCGTAACGAATGCCGATTCTAGCCAATCATGGCCCAGGCCACGAGAAAATTGCCGGAAAGCCGCTGGCGTCCGCTGCGATCATTGGGTAAGCCACCAGGAAGCCCTGCACATATTCACAGCCATTGGCTTTGAGCCAGGCCGCCTGAGCCGGGGTCTCCACCCCTTCGGCAATCACCGTGATGCGGTAGTCGGCACACAGGCCAATCACACTGCGGACCAAGGCCGCATCCACCGCCGAGTCGGGCAGGCGTGCCACCAGGTGGCGGTCAAGCTTGAGGGTGTCGATTGGCAGGTCGCGCAGCATGCGCAATGAACAGTCACCCGCACCAAAGTCATCCAGCGCCACCCTCACCCCCAACTCGCGGAGGCGGTGTATCTGCTTCACGGCCGCATCGATGTTGTACATCAACGACGTTTCCGCCACTTCCACCTCCAGCTGCGCCGGGTCCAGTTGGTAAAGCTGGATGACCCGCTGCAACTCTTCAACCAGGCTGGGCATGACGAACTGCGCACGGCTCAAACTGATGCCGAGTACCAGGTCTGCGGGGAAGCGTTCATACCAGGCCTGGCGCTGAGCGGCCCCCTGCCGATAAATCCAGCTGGCCAGGCGGTTGATCAGCCGCGCTTCCTCCAGCAACGGAATGAACAGCCCCGGCGGCACGTCGCCGACGCTGGGGTGCTGCCAGCGCAACAATGCTTCGAAACCACGCAGACGGCCATCGATGAACGACACCTGCGGCTGATAGACCAAGGTGAAGTCCTGCTGCTCGATGGCGGTGCGCACGCTGTCTTCAAGCATCAGGCGCGAACGTGCCCGGCCGTTGAGTTCCTGGTCATAGAAGCGGTACTGCTGGCGCCCGGCCTGCTTCGCGGCGTACATCGCCGCATCGGCTGCACGCAACAGGCCTTCCACATTGGCGCCGCAGTCCGGGTAAGTGGCGATGCCGATGCTGACCCCAAGGCTCACATCGAGCCCTTCGATCTGGTGACTGATCGAAATACGCTCAAGCAATTTCTCGGCATATCGCCCTGCCTGCTCGGGGTAAGGCAGGCTATCAAACAGCGCGGTAAATTCATCACCGCCCATCCGCGCCAGCAACGCCTCGCTACCCAGGCAGTCCTTGAGTTGCTCGCCTACCCAGCGCAGCACGCGGTCACCGGTTTCGTGGCCCAGCGAGTCGTTGATGCGCTTGAAGCCATCCAGGTCCATGTACATCAGCGCCTGCGCCTTGTCCGAGCGCTCGTTACGCAGCAGCGCACCTTCGGCGGCCTGGTAGAAACCCCGCCGATTGAGCAACCCGGTGAGCGGGTCGGTAACAGCCTGGTACTCCAGCTGCTGGTGCAGGTTGCGCACCACCGACATGTCCAGCACCGTCACCACCATGGCCTGCTGATCGGCCGGCAGCGGTGCACAGGACAGCGCCACCGGCACCAGCTCGCCCCCCAAAGTGCGCAACTGGGCATCGTGTACGCGGAAAATGCGCCGCCCCAGGTAGGCCTGGTAGAAGTCGGACTCACCCCACAGGCTGGCATTGGCCAGTTGCACCAGGTCAAGCAGGTGAGCGCCCTGCAATTGCTGCACCGGTGCCGCCAGCAAGCGCGAAATGGCCGGGTTGGCAAAACTGATGACACCTTGGGCATCTACCACCAGGATGCCCTCAGCAGCATTCTCCAGGATCGATGCGTTGAATGCCCGCGCGGCCTCCAGCTCTCGGCTCAGACGTTGCAGCATGCGCCGGTTGCGCTGCTGTTCGAGCAAGGCCTGAACCTTGGGCTTGAGGATTTGCGGGTCGAACGGCTTGAACATGTAATCGACAGCGCCGCTGGCGTAGCCTTTGAGCACGGCGGCTTCGGATTGTTCGTTGGCGGTGAGGAAGATAATCGGGGTCAGCCGGGTGCGTTGGCTGCCACGCATTAGCCGGGCGACTTCGAAACCGTCCATTTCCGGCATTTGCACATCCAGCAGGACCAGGTCGACATCGTGTTCGAGCAACGCGCTCAAGGCTTCCATCCCTGAGCTTGCCGTCAACACTTGCCAATCCTGCCGGGCCAGCAAGGCCCGCATGCTGATGAGGTTCTCGGGGTAGTCGTCTACCACCAGAAGAACCGAGCTGCCATCCAGTGGCTGTGGTTGAGCTTGAGCGCCATCCATGCTGCTTCTCTGTTATGTGACCGACTTCAAAATACGGTTGGATCCATTAATACTCTAGACCCGAGGCCGTAACGCGCAATGCAATCAGAACGCTATCAGTGGCTCAACTGTACGGTAGCCGACTAACGGTCAGTCTGCCGGGATTATGTGCAGGTTCTGTCGCCCATAAAAAAACCCGCATCGCTGCGGGTTTTTCATGCTGCCGGTCGATCAGTTGACCTTGGCGGCCAGCTCACCTTTCAGGTAGCGCTGGTACATGCCTTCCAGGGAGATCGGCTTGATCTTGGAGGCATTGCCGGCGGTGCCGAAGGCTTCGTAACGGGCGATGCACACGTCGCGCATGGCCTTGACGGTTTCACCGAAGAACTTGCGTGGGTCGAACTCGCTCGGGTTGGTCGCCATCAGGCGGCGCATGGCACCGGTAGAGGCCAGACGCAGGTCGGTGTCGATGTTGACCTTACGTACGCCGTACTTGATGCCTTCGACAATCTCTTCAACCGGTACACCGTAGGTTTCCTTGATGTCGCCGCCGTACTGGTTGATGATCGCCAGCCACTCTTGCGGTACCGAGGAAGAACCGTGCATCACCAGGTGGGTGTTGGGGATGCGCTTGTGGATTTCCTTGATGCGGTCGATGGCCAGCACGTCACCGGTAGGTGGCTTGGTGAACTTGTAGGCACCGTGGCTGGTACCGATGGCAATCGCCAAGGCGTCGACCTGGGTCTTCTTGACGAAGTCGGCAGCCTCTTCCGGGTCGGTCAGCATCTGGCTGTGGTCCAGCACGCCTTCGGCGCCGATGCCGTCTTCTTCACCGGCCATGCCGGTTTCCAGCGAACCCAGGCAGCCCAGCTCGCCTTCTACCGAAACGCCACAGGCGTGTGCCATGGCAACGGTCTGCTGGGTAACGCGGACGTTGTACTCGTAATCGGTCGGGGTCTTGCCGTCTTCACCCAGCGAGCCGTCCATCATCACCGAGCTGAAGCCCAGCTGGATCGAGCGCTGGCAGACGTCAGGGCTGGTGCCGTGGTCCTGGTGCATGCACACCGGGATGTGCGGGAATTCTTCGATGGCCGCCAGGATCAGGTGGCGCAGGAACGGGGCGCCAGCGTATTTGCGGGCACCGGCCGAAGCCTGGACGATCACCGGGGAGTCGGTCTTGTCGGCCGCTTCCATGATGGCGCGCATCTGCTCGAGGTTGTTGACGTTGAAAGCTGGTACGCCGTAACCGAACTCGGCGGCGTGGTCCAGCATCTGGCGCATGCTAATGAGTGCCATTGTGTATCTCTCTCCCGACAAGCGTCGTTTGTTTCGTGCAAGCCTGCCGCAGGGGCGGTTGCTGTTCAAGTAGTGTGGGCCACCGTCGCGGCCCGGCCAGTCACGGTGCCTTGCAGCCCCGCCCAATCAGATCGTTGGTTGCCACCCAGTACACCAGGCCTTCTTCGCCCTTGGTGTGGAAGGCCAGCATGCCATCGCTGTACAGCGCACCCGAGGCACCCGGCTCGGACTTGAGCCGGTAGACCTGGTCGCCGCCACCAAGGCGCACATCGACCTGGTCACGTTGTGCATCGGCGAAGCGCCACAGCACTTCGGCCTGGGTGTCACAGACCCAACGGGTCCAGTTGTCTGCCGGGGCGGGTTGCGCCGGCTGCAGCAGTGAGCATCCTGCCAGTGTCGCCAGGGCCGTCACGGCCAAAAGCGCTTTCATTCAGTTTCCTCGATTTGGGGCTGCTTTGCAGCCCTTCGCGGGCTCGCCCGCTCCCACAGAGACCGCATATCCTTGAAAGTGACGCTGTACCTGTGGGAGCGGGCGAGCCCGCGAAGGGCCGCACAGCGGCCCCTTCTTCAAGACCACAAATCAGTCTTCAGGTTGCCTATCACCCGATCAAGGGCAACCCGGCGCCTTGCGCTGGTGGTCTTCGTCGTACTTTTCCAGGCCTTCCGGGCCCACGCGCTTGCTGATGACCGGCACGGTTTCGGCCTGCCATTCGGACTGATAGCAGCCGCCCTTGGGCGAATGCGCCGGATCGGCATCAGAAGCCGGGCTGCCAGAGCAGGCGCTCAGCAGGCCGGCCAGCATCATCACAGGCAATTGCTTGACCATCAGGCCACTCCCTTTGCCAAGCGCCGACGTCATCAGGCCTTGGCCCGCTCTTCCAGGATTGCCACGGCGGGCAGGACCTTGCCCTCGACGAACTCGAGGAAGGCACCACCACCGGTAGAAATGTAGGAGATTTGCTCGCTGACGCCATATTTGTCGATGGCTGCCAGGGTGTCACCGCCACCGGCGATGGAGAATGCAGCGCTGTCGGCGATGGCCTTGGCCAGTACCTGGGTGCCGTTGCCGAACTGGTCGAACTCGAACACGCCGACCGGGCCGTTCCACAGGATGGTCTTCGACGACTTCAGCAGCTCGGCGAAGTTGGCCGCGGTTTGCGGGCCGATGTCCAGGATCATGTCATCGGCTGCCACGTCGGCAATGGCCTTGACGGTAGCTTCGGCCGTTTCGGCGAATTCCTTGGCAACCACCACGTCTACTGGCAGTGGCACGCTGACCTTGGCGGCGATGGCCTTGGCGGTGTCGACCAGGTCAGGCTCGTACAGCGACTTGCCCACCGGGTGGCCAGCAGCAGCCAGGAAGGTGTTGGCGATGCCGCCACCGACGATCAGCTGGTCGCACACGGCGCTCAGGCTGTTCAGCACGTCCAGCTTGGTGGACACCTTGGAACCGGCAACGATGGCCGCCATCGGCTTGGCAGGCGCCTTCAGGGCTTTGCCCAGAGCGTCCAGCTCGGCAGCCAGCAGTGGGCCGGCAGCAGCGACCTTGGCGAACTTGGCCACACCATGGGTCGAACCTTCGGCGCGGTGAGCGGTGCCGAATGCGTCCATGACGAACACGTCGCACAGGGCGGCGTATTTCTGCGCCAGTTCGTCAGCGTTCTTTTTCTCGCCCTTGTTGAAGCGCACGTTCTCGAACAGCACCAGGTCACCGGCCTTGACCTCGACACCGTCCAGGTAGTCGGCAACCAGCGGCACGTCGCGGCCCAGGGCCTTGCTCAGGTAGTCGGCAACCGGCTTGAGGCTGTTCTCGGCAGAGAATTCGCCTTCGGTCGGGCGGCCCAGGTGCGAGCAGACCATTACCGCTGCGCCTTTCTCCAGGGCCAGCTTGATGGTCGGCAGCGCTGCCAGGATACGCGCATCGCTGGCTACCACACCGTCCTTCACAGGCACGTTGAGGTCTTCGCGGATCAGTACGCGCTTACCTTGCAGGTCGAGGTCGGTCATCTTCAACACGGTCATGAATGCAGTCCTTCAGGGCTGTTTGTTGCGGGTTGGGTGAACGACGTGCAGAAAGTGTTCGGCAACGTCGAGCATTCGGTTGGCAAAACCCCATTCGTTGTCGAACCAGGCCAGCAGGTTCACCAGGCGGGGGCCGGAAACACGGGTCTGGCTGGCATCGACAATCGCCGAATGCGGGTCATGGTTGAAATCACAGCTGGCGTGCGGCAGCTCGGTGTAGGCCAGCAAACCTTTGAGCGGGCCTTCCAGTGCCGCCTCGCGCAATACCCGGTTGACCTCGGCCGCGCTGGTGTCGCGGGCGGTCTGCAGGGTGATGTCCAGGCACGAGACGTTGACGGTGGGCACGCGTACCGCTTTGGCCTGGATTCGCCCGGCAAGTTCCGGCAGCAGGCGCTCGATGCCACGCGCCAGACCAGTGGACACCGGGATCACCGACTGGAAGGCCGAACGCGTGCGGCGCAGGTCTTCGTGGTGGTAGGCGTCGATCACCGGCTGGTCGTTCATCGCCGAGTGAATGGTGGTGATCTGCACGTATTCGATGCCAAACGCCTGGTCCAGCACACGCAACAGCGGCACACCGCAGTTGGTGGTACACGAGGCGTTGGACACCAGGCGTTCGCTGCCGGTCAGGCAGGCCTGGTTGATGCCGTAGACCACCGTGGCGTCAACGTCGGCTTCGCTGGCCATGGGCTGCGAGAACAGTACCCGGGGCGCACCGGCGTCGAGGAAACGCTGGCCATCGGCGCGGGTGTTGTAGGCGCCGGAGCATTCCAGCACCAGGTCGATGCCGAGCGCTGCCCAGTCGATGCCTTCAGGGGTAGCACTGCGCATGACTTTCACGCAGTCGCCATTGATATGCAGACAATCGCCATCGACCTTCACCTCACCGGGGAAACGCCCATGGGTGGAGTCGAAGCGAGTCAGGTATTCCAGGCTGGCCTGATCGGCCAGGTCGTTCAGCGCGACGATCTCGAAACCGGCCTTCGCCCCCCGCTCGAACAGCGCGCGCAGGACACAGCGGCCGATACGGCCATAACCGTTGAGTGCAACTTTGTAGGGACGCAGGTGGGGCATTCGTTGGCTCGCTAACGCATGATGGCTTTTGGGGCCGCGTTGCGGCCCATCGCGACACAAGGCCGCTCCTACAGGTACCGCGCCGTCATCGGGCTACGCGGTACCTGTAGGAGCGGCCTTGCGTCGCGATGGAGGGCGAAGCCCTCCCCTTGCACGACCTGGAGGGCGTCACTGCCCTCCACTGTTACATCAGTCTTCCAGCAGCTCTTCGGCAGTACCCAGGATGTTTTCCAGGGTGAAGCCGAATTCTTCGAACAGTGCCGAAGCCGGCGCCGACTCACCGTAGGTGGTCATGCCAATGATACGGCCTTCCAGGCCGACGTACTTGTACCAGAAGTCGGCGTGGGCCGCTTCGATGGCGATACGCGCACCCACTTCCAGCGGCAGCACCGACTGCTTGTAGGCAGCGTCCTGGGCATCGAACACGCTGGTGCACGGCATGGAAACCACGCGCACCTTGCGGCCTTGCTCGGTCAGCTTGTCGAACGCCTGAACGGCCAGGCCCACTTCGGAACCGGTGGCGATCAGGATCAGCTCCGGCTCGCCAGCGCAGTCCTTGAGCACGTAGCCACCACGGCTGATGTCAGCGATCTGCTGGGCGTCGCGTGCCTGGTGCTGCAGGTTCTGGCGCGAGAAGATCAGCGCCGAAGGGCCGTCCTTGCGCTCCAGGGCGTTTTTCCAGGACACGGCGGATTCCACCGCATCGGCCGGGCGCCAGGTGTCCAGGTTCGGCGTGCTGCGCAGGCTGGTCAGTTGCTCGATTGGCTGGTGAGTCGGGCCGTCTTCACCCAGGCCGATGGAGTCGTGGGTGTAGACGTGGATCACACGCTGCTTCATCAGTGCCGACATGCGCACGGCGTTGCGGGCGTATTCCATGAACATCAGGAAGGTCGCGCCGTAAGGCACCAGGCCACCGTGCAGGGCAACGCCGTTCATGATGGCGGTCATGCCGAACTCGCGCACGCCGTAGAACACGTAGTTGCCGCTGGCGTCATTGGCTTCGACGCCTTTGCAGCCCTTCCACAGGGTCAGGTTGGAGCCTGCCAGGTCAGCCGAACCACCCAGGAACTCGGGCAGCAGTGGGCCAAAGGCGTTCAGGGCGTTCTGGCTGGCCTTGCGGCTGGCAATGGTTTCGCCCTTGGCGGCCACTTCGTTGATGTAGGCCTGGGCCTTCTCGCTGAAGTCAGCCGGCAGCTCGCCGCTGTCACGGCGCTTGAATTCGGCAGCCAGTTCCGGGAAGGCCTTGGCGTAGGCGTCGAAACGCTGGTTCCAGTCGGCTTCGGCCTTGGCACCGGCGGCCTTGGCATCCCACTCGGCATAGATGTCGGCCGGGATTTCGAACGGGCCGTGGTTCCAGTTCAGTTCCTTGCGGGCCAGGGCGATTTCGTCGTTGCCCAGCGGAGCACCGTGGCAATCTTCCTTGCCCTGCTTGTTCGGCGAACCGAAACCGATGATGGTCTTGCAGCAGATCAGGGTCGGGCGGTCGCTCTTGCGCGCCGTCTCGATGGCCATCTTGATTTCTTCGGCATCGTGGCCGTCGACGTTGCGAATCACCTGCCAGTTGTACGCTTCGAAGCGCGCCGGGGTGTTGTCGGTGAACCAGCCGTGCACTTCACCGTCGATGGAGATGCCGTTGTCGTCGTAGAAGGCGATCAGCTTGTTCAGGCCCAGGGTGCCGGCCAGCGAGGCGACTTCGTGGGAAATACCTTCCATCATGCAGCCATCGCCCAGGAACACGTAGGTGTTGTGGTCGACGATGGTGTGGCCTTCACGGTTGAACTGGGCAGCCAGTACTTTTTCGGCCAGGGCGAAGCCCACGGCGTTGGCGATACCCTGGCCCAGTGGGCCGGTGGTGGTCTCGACGCCTGGGGTGTAGCCGTATTCCGGGTGGCCCGGGGTGCGGCTGTGCAGCTGGCGGAAGCCTTTGATGTCATCGATGGTGACGTCGTAGCCGGTCAGGTGCAGCAGCGAGTAGATCAGCATCGAGCCGTGGCCGTTGGACAGCACGAAGCGGTCACGATCGGCGAAGCTCGGGTTGCTCGGGTTGTGCTTCAGATAGTCGCGCCAAAGCACTTCGGCGATATCCGCCATGCCCATAGGGGCACCTGGGTGGCCGCTGTTGGCCTTTTGCACGGCATCCATGCTGAGGGCACGAATGGCGTTGGCACGTTCACGACGGCTGGGCATCGCTGATCTCCTGGGGGGCTTGAATAGGTGGTGTCACGAAAAAAGGCGGCCATTTTCGCCCACTGGGGGGGCTTGGGGCAATGACGTATGGTCGCAGTCGGGGGATTTTCCTGTGATTGGCCTTCAATTCGGGGCAAAACCGGGATAACCGCCCCGCCCATCACTCAATATCAAAACTTTTTGATATTGGCCTTGCTAGGGCATTGATGCCTGTCTAGACTGCCGCCCCATGAACCTCCGTGCGCAATCGATCCCCGAGCAACGCGAAGCATTGGCCGCCCTGTGCAAGGCCAGTGGCGACGCGCTGCGCCTGAACGTATTGCGCGCCCTGGCCAACGACTCGTTCGGTGTGCTGGAACTGGCGCAGATCTTCGACATCGGCCAGTCGGGCATGAGCCACCACCTGAAGGTGCTGGCCCAGGCCGAGCTGGTGGCAACCCGTCGCGAAGGCAACGCCATCTTCTACCGCCGCGCCCTGCCCGACGGCCTGCGCCTCGGTGGCCGGCTGCACGCGGCGTTGCTTGAAGAAGTGGATGACATGGCCCTGCCGCCTGACGTGCAAGCGCGGATCGCCCAGGTGCAACAACGCCGCGCGGCCACCAGCCAGGACTTCTTCCTGCGTGTGGAAGAGAAGTTCCGCGCCCAGCAAGACCTGATCGCCGGCCTGCCGCAATACCGCGAAAGCCTGCTGACACTGCTCGACAAGCTCAATTTCGACCCGGCCGCCAGCGCCTTGGAGGTTGGCCCCGGCGACGGCGGCTTCCTGCCAGACCTGGCCCGGCGCTTTGCCCAGGTCACCGCGCTGGACAACAGCCCGACCATGCTGGAGCTGGCGCGCCAGGTGTGCCAGCGCGAAGGGCTTCACAACGTCAACCTGCAGTTGGCCGATGCACTGGGTGCAACGGATGTGGTCGCCGACTGCGTTGTGCTGAACATGGTGCTGCACCATTTCAGCGACCCGGCCCTGGCCTTGCGCCAGTTGGCCAAACGGGTAAAGGCAGGCGGCAGCCTGCTGGTCACCGAACTGTGCAGCCATGACCAGGGGTGGGCGCGCGAAGCCTGCGGCGACCTGTGGCTTGGCTTCGAACAGGACGACTTGGCCCGCTGGGCCAACGCTGCCGGGCTGGCCCACGGGGACAGCCTGTACGTAGGCTTGCGTAACGGTTTCCAGATCCAGGTCCGCCATTTCCAGCGGACGGCTGGCGACATACACCATCGGTAAATTTCAGGAACCTTCGAGATGAGCGAATACTCCCTTTTCACCTCTGAGTCCGTGTCCGAAGGGCATCCGGACAAGATCGCCGACCAGATTTCGGACGCAGTCCTCGATGCCATCATCGCCCAGGACAAATACGCCCGCGTAGCCTGCGAAACCCTGGTCAAGACCGGTGTCGCCATCATCGCCGGCGAAGTCACCACTTCGGCCTGGGTCGACCTGGAAGACCTGGTGCGTAAAGTCATCATCGACATCGGCTACAACAGCTCCGACGTCGGCTTCGACGGTGCCACCTGCGCCGTGATGAACATCATCGGCAAGCAGTCGGTGGACATCGCCCAGGGCGTGGACCGCTCCAAGCCTGAAGACCAGGGCGCCGGTGACCAAGGCCTGATGTTCGGCTACGCCAGCAATGAAACCGAAGTGCTGATGCCGGCACCGATCTGCTTCTCGCACCGTCTGGTCGAGCGCCAGGCCGAAGCACGCAAATCCGGCCTGCTGCCATGGCTGCGCCCGGACGCCAAGTCGCAGGTCACCTGCCGCTACGAAAACGGCAAGGTCGTCGGTATCGACGCCGTGGTGCTGTCGACCCAGCACAACCCTGAGGTTTCGCAGAAAGACCTGCAAGAAGCCGTGATGGAGCTGATCGTCAAGCACACCCTGCCTGCCGAGCTGCTGCACAAGGGCACCCAGTACCACATCAACCCGACCGGCAACTTCATCATCGGTGGCCCGGTGGGTGACTGCGGCCTGACCGGCCGCAAGATCATCGTCGACTCCTACGGCGGCATGGCCCGCCACGGTGGTGGCGCATTCTCCGGCAAGGACCCGTCCAAGGTCGACCGTTCCGCTGCCTACGCTGGCCGCTACGTTGCCAAGAACATCGTTGCCGCCGGCCTGGCCGAGCGTTGCGAGATCCAGGTGTCGTACGCCATTGGCGTGGCCCAGCCGACCTCCATCTCGATCAACACCTTCGGCACCGGCAAGGTTTCCGACGACAAGATCATCCAGCTGGTGCGCGAGTGCTTCGACCTGCGTCCGTACGCCATCACCACCATGCTCGACCTGCTGCACCCGATGTACCAGGAAACCGCTGCCTACGGCCACTTCGGTCGCACCCCGCAGCAGAAGACTGTCGGCGACGACACCTTCACCACCTTCACCTGGGAGCGCACCGACCGCGCCCAGTCGCTGCGTGACGCTGCCGGCCTGTAAGTTTCCTACAGTGCCTGGCGAAAGCCCCTGCCGAGCGATCGGCAGGGGCTTTTTTGTGACATATCGGCTGACAATCGCGCTGCGGCAAGCACCAGTGAACCCGCCTAGGCTGGGGGCTCCTACACGCCACGCAAGGATGCTGGCCATGCGTTACCCTCTGTTGCTTACCCTGCTGCTGTTGCTGCAAGCCCCACTGGCCCGGGCCGAGCAGTGCCCCGACTGGTCTGCACAACACGTCGACGCCGAAGTAGCGCAACTGCGGGCCACACTCGCCCGCTGGGACGATCACTACCACCGACAAGGCGTTGCGCTGGTGGCCGACGCGCTTTACGACCAGAGCCGCCAACGCCTGGAGCATTTGCAGCAATGCTTTGGCCTGGCCACCGCTTCATCCCCCCTGGCCAGCGCGCGAGGCCCAATCCCTCACGCGGTACCGCACACCGGCATCGACAAGCTGGCCGACCGCCAGGCCGTCGCACGTTGGCTGGTCGGCAAAACAGGTGTATGGGTGCAGCCCAAGATCGACGGTGTTGCCGTCTCGCTCACCTATCGGCAAGGCCAGCTGGTGCAGTTGGTCAGTCGCGGAGACGGCGTGCAGGGGCACGACTGGAGCCGGCACATTCCCCAGCTGGGCACCCTCACCCGGCAGTTGCCTCAGGCAATCGACCTGCAATTGCAGGGTGAGCTGTATCTGCGCCTGGACCAGCATGTGCAAGCCCGGGCAGGCAGCGCCAACGCCCGCGGCACCGTGGCCGGGCTGCTCGCACGCAAACAGCTGACAACTGAACAAGGCGCCGGCATCGGCCTGTTCGTCTGGGACTGGCCGCACGGCCCCAGCCAGCAGGCTGAGCGCCTCAAGCAACTGGCGCAACTGGGCTTTCCGGAAAGCCTGCGCTACAGCATCGCCATCGGCACTACGGACGAAGCAGCCTATTGGCGCGACCACTGGTACCGCTCTGCCCTGCCGTTCGCAACCGATGGTGTGGTGCTGCGCCAGGGCAGTCGGCCGCCCGCAGCGCGCTGGCAGGCCAAGGCGCCTTACTGGATCGCGGCCTGGAAGTACCCCTACGCGCAGGCCTTGGCCGAAGTGCGTGACGTACGCTTCCGGGTCGGTCGCACCGGCAAGGTCACGCCAGTTTTGCAATTGCTGCCAGTCACCCTGGACGACCGACGCATTACCCAGGTGAGCCTGGGCTCGCTGGCGCGCTGGCACAGCCTCGACATCCGCCCCGGTGACCAGGTGGCCATCAGCCTGGCCGGGTTGACCATTCCGCGCCTGGAGCAGGTGGTGCATCGCGCAGTCGAACGCCAGGCGGTCAGCGCGCCGGCGCCCGACCGTTACCACGCCCACAGTTGCTGGCAGGCCAGCGAGGGCTGCGAGGAGCAGTTCATTGCCCGCCTGACGTGGCTCAGCGGCAAGCACGGGCTGGCCTTGCCACGCACCGGGCCTGGCACCTGGCGCCGGCTGGTGGACGCCGGGCTAGTGACATCGATGGCCGACTGGTTGTACCTGGATGCCGAGCGCCTGGGCCAGGTGGCAGGCTTCAGTGATGCGACATCTGCGCAGTTGGCGAGCAGCTTCGATGCGGCCCGCTCACGGCCTTTTGCCCAATGGCTGCGCGGGCTGGGCACACCCCTACCGTCGAGCCTGCAGCTGGCAGGCGACTGGCCAGGGCTGGAAAAGCGCAGCAGCCGTGAATGGCAAGCCTTGGCCGGGATTGGCGAAAAGCGTGGGCAGCAACTGGCGGCGTTTTTTGCTGCCGATGAGGTCAAAGCCCTTGTCGCAGAGCTGGCCCTGGCAGGGATCAACGGGTTCCAGAACGGCAGCGAACCCATCGAGCAATGATTTTTTACCAATTTACTTGTAGGGAAACCCTGAGATCACACCAGAAAAGACCGACAAGGGTTTCTAAATGGGCAAAACCAAGGCAGGATTTCCACCAACTTTTGCTGCCCCGCCCCGTCCAGGAGGCTTTTCATGAAACGTATTTCGACCCTTTTGCTGCTTGCGACACTTGGCCTGGCCGCAGGCACCGCACAGGCTGCCCAGCCGGATGCCGGCCTGACCGGCTGCGCCGCCAAGCGCAGTGCCATCGAAAACCAGCTGAAAATTGCCCGTGACCATGGCAACAGCGACCAGGTTGCCGGGTTGGAAGAAGCCCTGCGCGGGGTGGACAACTGCACCGACGCCAGCCTGCGCAAGGAACGTGAGCAGAAGGTGCTCGACGCCCGCCATGAAGTGGCGCAGCGGGAAAAAGACTTGAAGAAGGCCGAGAAGAAAGGCGACGCCGAGAAGATCAACAAGCGTAAAGACAAGCTGGCCGAGTCGCGTAAAGAATTGCAGGAAGCGGTGGACGATCTGGACCGCTGACAGCGATTCGCGTT
The DNA here is from genome assembly GCF_003208145.1 of Pseudomonas sp. RV120224-01b. NCBI lineage: Bacteria > Pseudomonadati > Pseudomonadota > Gammaproteobacteria > Pseudomonadales > Pseudomonadaceae > Pseudomonas > Pseudomonas sp. RV120224-01b. The sequence continues at coordinate 232,314 of NZ_QKMQ01000004.1, forward strand.
GTCTTTACTGGCCTCATCGCCGGCAAGCCAGCTCCCACAGGTACGGCACCGCCTTTGAATGCTGCGCAAAACCTGTGGGAGCTGGCTTGCCGGCGATGAGGCCACTGCAGGCTATCAATGATTACGAAACTCGGTATGACAGGCCTTGCACGCCGCTTCGACCTTGTCCATCGGCGCCTTCAACTGCGCGGCATCCAGCGGTTGGCTGCGGGTTACGCCGACCAGTTCGCCGGTAACCCCCTCCAGCTGCCGGGCCAGGTCATGAAAACGCGCCTGGCGCTCCCATACTTCGGCGCGGGCGGCGCTGTCGCCGCCATCGCGTACCTGTGGAAAGTGCTGCCAGGGCTGATGTGCAAGGCTGTCCAGCTTCAGCGCACCGTCGGCAAACTTGATCCCGTCGAACGGCAACCGGCCACGCAGCATGCCACCCAGGTCTTCACTGGTCTTGAGCATGTCCTTGAAAATCACTTTGCGCTTGCCCAGTGGCGAGTTCGGGTCAACCCGGTCACACCCCCCCAGGGCCAGTGCTGCCAGCAGAACAACAGTCAATCGCTTCAACATCAGGGTCACTTTGGCCTACGCAAATGGGCGGCCAGTATCGCTGCCAACAGGCCAAAGACCAATAGCCACATAAAATACAGGGGCGAATATTCATGTTCGCCCATGACAGGAATGCACTCATGAACTCTGCCCTGCGCCACCTGGCCTGGACACTCCCTGTACTGGCGTTGCTGGCCGGCTGCAATGGCGGCGAGAACGCCAAGCCCGAGCCCCACGCCATCGCCACCTATGCCCCGGCCACCTGGAAAGACCTGCCGGCGGTCAGCGATGAAGACCTGTTGGCCGGTTTCTACGCCTGGCGCAGCGGCTGCGAGAAGCTCAAGCGCGACCCCGTGTGGTCTGCCACCTGTGAAGCGGCCGGAAGCGCCACGGCAAGCGCCGCGCAAGTGCGCACCTTTCTGGAGCAGAACCTGGAGGTGTACGGCCTGCGCTCTGCCGAGAACAACGCCAACGGCCTGATCACCGGCTACTACGAGCCGGTCTACCCCGGCAGCCTGAAGCAGTCGTCGACCAACCATGTGGCGGTTTATGGCATTCCTGAAGACATGATCGTGGTCGACCTGGCCAGCGTGTACCCCGAGCTGAAGGGCAAACGCCTGCGCGGTCGCCTCGATGGCCGGGTGCTCAAGCCTTACGACACTGCCGAGGTGATCAACCGTGACGGCGTCAAGGCGCCGGTGCTGGCCTGGCTGACCGACCCGATGGACCTGCAGTTCCTGCAGATCCAGGGCTCTGGCCGCGTCCAGCTGGAGGACGGCCGGCAACTGCGCCTGGGCTACGCCGACCAGAACGGGCACCCTTACCGGCCAATCGGGCGCTGGCTGGTGGAACAGGGCCAGCTGAAAAAAGAAGAGGTGAGCATGGGCGCCATTCATGCCTGGGCCCAGGCCAACCCGCAGCGCGTGCCGGAACTGCTGGCCAGCAACCCCAGCTACGTGTTTTTCAGCACACGCCCGGACAGCAACGAAGGCCCGCGCGGGTCGCTGAACGTGCCACTGACTGCCGGCTACAGCGTAGCCATCGACCGCAAGGTGATACCGCTGGGCAGCTTGTTGTGGCTGTCCACGACTCGCCCGGATGGCTCGCCTGTGGTGCGCCCGGTTGGGGCGCAGGACACGGGCGGGGCGATTGCTGGTGAAGTGCGTGCGGATTTGTTCTGGGGTACTGGGCCGCAAGCCGGTGAGCTGGCCGGGAACATGAAGCAGCAAGGGCAGATCTGGATGCTGTGGCCTAAGGGGCAACCACTGCCAGAAGTCCCTAAGATGCCTTGATCGGCGCTGTGTTCTTCGCGGGCTTGCCCGCGAAGAACACAACCCGGTTTCAGATGGAAACCACAAAGAACGCCACAATCAGCGCCAACCCGGCAAACCACACCAGCGAACGCAATGCAGCCCAATCGGCCAAGTAGCAAATGATGAAAAGCAAGCGGCTGGTGATATACATCACCCCCAGCACATCCTGCGTCACCTGCTCGGCATTGCCGACGATATCCGCCACCAGCACCGCTGCGGCAAACGCCGGAAACGCCTCGTAGCCATTCTGCTGCGCAGCATGGGCACGCCGTGGCAAGCCCGACAAGGTATCGAGGAAGGCGCGCGGGTCATGGTTGTCCTTGAGACCAAAGCGGCCACTGCTCACCTTGGCGATCAAGGCACACAGCGGATTCAACAGCAGCGCGATCAAAATGCACCACAGGGCAACGGTCATGCTCAGGACTCCTTGTTCGAAAATGGGTTAGAGCTTCATCACCAGCATGCCTGCCAGGACCAGCCCGCAAGCTAGGAGTCTTGGCCCGCCAAAAGGTTCTTTGAGGTAGCGCATGCCCAGCAGCACCACCAGGATCACGCTCAACTCGCGCAACGCAGCTGCCTCGGCCACCGACCCCAGATGCATGGCCCAGAGCACCAGGGCGTAGCTGAACAATACACAAAAGCCCACCGCCAGCCCCAGGCGCCATTGTGTTCGCCAGAACAGCATGAACGGTGCGCGCCGAGCCACGCTGGCCAGCAGCGGAAATTGCCAGGCGCTGAGCAGGGTCAACCACACCAGGTAGTCCCAAGGCTTGCCCCACAAGCGCACGGCCTGGCCATCGAACCAGGTGTAGCAGCCGATGCACAGGCCAATCAGGGCAACCACCGGCAGCATCGACCAAGGCAGCCGGTCGCCACCACCGCCCTGCCACAACAGGCAGGCCATGCCACACGGGATCAACAGGATGCCGATGATCTGCTGCTGGCTCAGCGATTCCCCGGCGAAGGCCAGGGTCAGCCCCAGCACCACCAATGGTGACAACCCGCGCATCAGAGGATAGACCAGCCCCAGGTCGCCCACGCGATAGGCCTGGATCAGCAAGTAGCGGTACAACTGCTCGGCGAGTGCCGAAGCGATCAACCAAGGCCAGATTTCAGCAGGCGGCACATCGACGAACGCCACGGCAAGCACCGCGAAAGCGAGTGCAACCGTGTCCATGCTGGCGATTACCAGCAGGCGCTCGCCGCTGAACTTGATCAGGGTATTCCAGGTCGCATGCAGCAGGGCGGCGACCAGCACCAGGGATGTTGCCAACACGCCTTCTTATCCTTGCAGGGTTGTAAGGGGTCGAATATAGGGCATTCCGGGGGGCCGCCGCGCCCCCGGCATGGGAACGATTTCAGGGAATCCGGTCAAACCCTGTGTCCCGAACCCCGCGCCAGGTCATCAAAGAACTGCCCGAGCCATTCGGGTAACGACTTGGAAGCCACTGTTACAGGATTCGGGATGCTTGAATTAGTTGCCGCGTTTATCTGCCTCACCACCCTTCTTACCTACGTCAATTACCGCTTCATCGGCCTGCCCCCCGCCATCGGCGTGATGGTCACGGCATTGCTGTTCTCCCTGATGCTGCAGGGCCTGAGCCTGATCGGCTTCCCTGGCCTGGAAGAACGCGTCGAAGGCTTGATGAACCAGATCGATTTCAACGACCTGCTGATGCACTGGATGCTGGCCTTCCTGCTGTTTGCCGGCGCACTGCACGTCAACCTCAGCGACCTGCGCAGCTACCGTTGGCCCATTGGCCTGCTGGCGACATTGGGCGTGCTGATCGCCACCGTGGTTATCGGCTACTTGTCGCACTGGGTATTCGCCCTGTTCGGCTGGCAGGTGCCGTTGATTTACTGCCTGCTGTTCGGTGCGCTGATTTCGCCCACCGACCCGATTGCCGTGCTGGGCGCACTGCGCACCGCCAACGCCTCCAAACCGCTGAAAACCACTATCGTTGGCGAGTCGCTGTTCAACGATGGCACGGCGGTAGTGGTGTTCACCGTGCTGCTGGGCATCATCCAGCTGGGTGAAACACCGAGCATGACCGACACCGCCATCCTGTTCGCCCGGGAGGCCATCGGCGGCGTGGTGTTCGGCGGCCTGATCGGCTACGCCACCTACCGCATGATCAAAAGTGTCGAGCAGTACCAGGTCGAGGTCATGCTGACCCTGGCACTGGTCATTGGTGGCTCGGCCATGTGCTACGAGCTGCACGTCTCGGCGCCGATCGCCATGGTGGTGGCCGGCCTGATCATCGGTAACCTGGGCCGCAACCTGGCGATGAATGACATGACCCGTCGCTACATGGACGGTTTCTGGGAGTTGATCGATGACATGCTCAACGCCTTGTTGTTCGCGTTGATCGGCCTGGAGCTGTTGCTGCTGCCGTTCAACTGGATGCACCTGGCGGCCGGCGGCGTGCTGGCGCTGGCGGTGCTGCTGTCGCGGTTGCTGACCGTGGCCCCGGCCATTGTGCTGCTGCGGCGTTGGCGCCCGGTGCCGAAAGGCACGGTGCGGGTGCTGACCTGGGGTGGCTTGCGGGGTGGGGTGTCGGTGGCCCTGGCGCTGTCGTTGCCGCTGGGCGAGGAACGTGACCTGCTGCTGTCGATCACCTACATCGTGGTGCTGTCGTCGATTCTGGTGCAGGGGTTGAGCATCGGTCGGGTGGTGCGCAAGGTCAGCGCCCAGCCTTGAGATTCTGGGGCCGCTTTGCGGCCCCAAAAATCGTCATTCCACCGCAGAATCCGGGAACTGGTCCTGGATGTACTTGATCTCGGTACGCCCATGCGGCGCCGGCAGGCCGTCTTCACCCAGGTTGACGAAGACCATCTTGTCGACCGTGAGGATGGCCTTGCGGCTGATCTTGTTGCGCACTTCGCACTTGAGGGTGATCGAGGTGCGACCAAACTCGGTGGCGGTGATGCCCAGCTCGATGATGTCGCCCTGGCGCGAGGCGCTGACGAAGTTGATTTCCGAAATGTACTTGGTCACCACGCGCTGGTTGCCCAGCTGGACGATGGCGTAGATCGCCGCCTCTTCGTCGATCCAGCGCAACAGGCTGCCACCGAACAGGGTGCCATTGGGGTTGAGGTCTTCGGGTTTAACCCACTTGCGGGTGTGAAAGTTCATCTGTACTCCTGACCTGCTTGGCTAACGTAGAGCAATGATGGCAGAGCGGCCGCCATCGCTCCATTGAACATCGACTATCGTCGCGATTAATCGACAGAAAACCTTGGGCAAGCGGGCGGGGGCGGCTATAATCTGCGCCGCTTCACATGGTTGCCCACAGCGGTGCCATGCCCGCCACCTGTCCGAGGGGCGCTGCAGCAGGCTAGGCCTGTCAGGCTCGGATGGGGCGTTGCTCGCGCTTGCGGGCGCTTAACGCACAACGGCGCCCATTCGCACACTACGAATGGAGGCTCTCATGAGCGCTGCAAACATGCCTGCTGGTTTTACCGATTACAAAGTCGCCGACATTTCCCTGGCCGCCTGGGGCCGTCGCGAAACCATCATTGCCGAATCGGAAATGCCTGCGCTGATGGGCCTGCGTCGCAAGTACCTGGCCGAGCAGCCGCTCAAGGGTGCGAAGATCCTGGGCTGCATCCACATGACCATCCAGACCGCCGTGCTGATCGAAACCCTGGTAGCCCTGGGTGCCGAAGTGCGCTGGTCGTCCTGCAACATCTTCTCCACTCAAGACCAGGCCGCTGCCTCCATCGCCGCCGCCGGTATTCCGGTATTCGCCTGGAAAGGTGAAACCGAAGAAGAGTACGAGTGGTGCCTGGAGCAGACCATCCTGAAAGATGGCCAGCCTTGGGACGCCAACATGATCCTCGACGACGGCGGCGACCTGACCGAGCTGCTGCACAAGAAGTACCCACAGGTACTGGACCGCGTGCACGGTGTGACCGAAGAGACCACCACCGGCGTACACCGCCTGCTGGACATGCTGGCCAAGGGCGAGCTGAAAGTGCCGGCCATCAACGTCAACGACTCGGTCACCAAGAGCAAGAACGACAACAAGTACGGCTGCCGTCACAGCCTGAACGACGCCATCAAGCGTGGTACCGACCACCTGCTGTCGGGCAAGCAAGCCCTGGTGATCGGCTACGGTGACGTGGGCAAGGGCTCGGCCCAGTCCCTGCGCCAGGAAGGCATGATCGTGAAGGTCACCGAAGTTGACCCGATCTGCGCCATGCAGGCCTGCATGGACGGCTTCGAGCTGGTCTCGCCGTTCATCGACGGTATCAACAATGGCACCGAAGCCAGCATCGACAAGGCCCTGCTGGGCAAGATCGACCTGATCGTGACCACCACCGGTAACGTCAACGTCTGCGACGCCAACATGCTCAAGGCCCTGAAGAAGCGCGCCGTGGTCTGCAACATCGGCCACTTCGACAACGAGATCGACACCGCCTTCATGCGCAAGAACTGGGCATGGGAAGAGGTCAAGCCGCAGGTACACAAGATCCACCGTACCGGCGCTGGCAGCTTCGACCCACAGAACGACGACTACCTGATCCTGCTGGCCGAAGGCCGCCTGGTCAACCTGGGTAACGCCACTGGCCACCCAAGCCGCATCATGGACGGTTCGTTCGCCAACCAGGTTCTGGCCCAGATCTTCCTGTTCGAGCAGAAGTTCGCCGACCTGTCGGCCGAGAAGAAAGCAGAGCGCCTGACCGTTGAAGTGCTGCCGAAGAAACTCGACGAAGAAGTGGCCCTGGAAATGGTCCGCGGCTTCGGCGGCGTGGTTACCCAGCTGACCAAGCAACAAGCCGACTACATCGGTGTGACCGTCGAAGGCCCGTTCAAGCCGCACGCCTACCGCTACTAAGCGTTCGTAGGCAACGCTTCGCAACGATGCCCAAGCCAGGCCGGCCCACACCGCCCTGGCTTTTACTTGCAGCCTGCCGCTTGAAGCAGGCTGCTTGAGGAACGAGTGATGTCACAAGAACGCCGCTACAGTTTCGAGTTCTTCCCGACCAAGACCGACGCCGGTCACGAAAAGCTGATGGGCGTTGCCCGCCAGCTGGCCACCTACAACCCGGACTTCTTCTCCTGCACCTACGGCGCCGGCGGCTCCACACGCGACCGCACGCTGAACACCGTGCTGCAGCTGGAAAACGAAGTGAAGGTACCTGCCGCGCCGCACCTGTCGTGCGTGGGCGACTCCAAGGATGACCTGCGCGCCCTGCTGGCCGAGTACAAGGCCGCCGGCATCAAGCGCATCGTCGCCCTGCGTGGCGACCTGCCGTCGGGCATGGGCATGGCCAGTGGCGAACTGCGCTACGCCAGCGACCTGGTCGAGTTCATCCGCCAGGAAACCGCCGATCACTTCCACCTGGAAGTGGCCGCCTACCCTGAGATGCACCCACAGGCGCGCAACTTCGAGGCCGACCTGGCCAACTTCGTGCACAAGGTCAAGGCCGGTGCCGACAGCGCCATTACCCAGTACTTCTTCAACGCCGACAGCTACTTCTACTTCGTCGAGCGCGCACAGAAGCTGGGCGTGGACATCCCGGTGGTGCCTGGCATCATGCCAATCACCAACTACAGCAAGCTGGCCCGCTTCTCCGACGCCTGTGGCGCCGAGATCCCGCGCTGGATCCGCAAGCAGCTGGAAGCCTATGCCGACGACACCGCCAGCATCCAGGCCTTCGGCGAAGAAGTGATCACCCGCATGTGCGAACAGCTGCTGCAAGGCGGCGCGCCGGGCCTGCACTTCTACACCTTGAACCAGGCCGAACCGAGCCTGGCGATCTGGAACAACCTCAAGCTGCCGCGCTGAAATCTTTTGGCAAAGTCTGCTTAAGAAATGATTAAGGCTTTGGTCATAGACTAAAGCCTTATTCATTTTCGGGTTACACAGGTCTTGCCTGCCATGCAGCATCCCCAGCCACCGCGTCCACAGCTTGTCTACCTGGCTTTTGGCCCGGCAACCTATCACCAGGAAGCCTGCTTCAGCATCGTCAGCGCCCTTGCCCACCTGGGTACGGCACGTGAAGCCATGGACATCCAGGTGTACACCGACAACCCGCAGCCCTATGCCAAACTGCCTGTCAGCATCCACCCGCTGGACGAAGCCACGCGCCAGGCATGGAACGCCCCCCACGGTTATCACTTTCGCAGCAAGCACGTGCTGTTGCGCCAGGTGCTGCAGCAACACCCGCTGGCGGTGCTGATCGACACCGATACCTTTTTCCGCACCTCGCCACTGCAACTGTTCGCCCGCGTAGCCCCGGGCAAGCTGCTGTGCAATGCCATCGGCCCGCGCTACGGCGCGAACCAGAAGTGCCTGCTGTACAAGAACCTGCTGACCATTTTGCAAGGCCGGGGCCTGGCCGACTGCCAGATGCCACTGATCAACTCCGGCGTGATCGGCCTCACGGCCGAGGACGCCAGCACACTGGACAGTTCCATCGCCATGATGGACGAGTTCTACCCGCTGGCGCGCGAGGCCTACACGCTAGAAGAGTTCTGCCTGGCAGTGGCGGCATACCGTAGGCTGGAGGTGGCCGAGTGCACCGATGTCATCCACCACTACTGGAGCCGCAAGGCGCAATTCCGCGCCAAGATCCAGGCCTGGCTGCGCAAGCACGGCCACGACCCGCTGGGCCAGGCGGCGCTGGCTGACGTCAAGCTGGTCAACGACCAGCTACCGCGGCCACCCGCACTGCACCGCCTGGGCTACAAGGCGTTGAGCATGACCCTGCCCAGGCACGAGCGCCAGTTCGCCCGCGAGCTGCTCTATGGCTGCTACCCCTACCCCAATGAGTTCGACCGCGCCTGCGCGCCGGCCTGGTGGGACAAGGCCCTGGAAAACCTCAACGCCCGCTGCGGCCAGCTGCAGCCCGAGCAACTGCGCCAGTGCTTGCGCCACCCGGGGCTGCGGCTGTCGCTGGGTGAGCGGCGCAAGGAAATCGAGACACATTTGCTGAGGTCCTCCCACATTTGAGTGGGCCGGCACAGGAGAACACCAGCTCCTCTGGCCTAGAACAGGCCGAGCGCGTAATCTCCGGCCATGCCACTCGTCGCCCGCCTGTTCTGCACCCTGCTGCTCGCCTGCCTGAGCCCGTCGGCTTTGGGCGAGCGTCTGCGCCTGGTGTCCGATGACTGGGCACCCTACATCTACCAGCAGAATGGCCAACCCCACGGCATCGACTACGAAGTCACCACCGAGGTGTTCAAACGCCTCGGCGTCCAGGTGGAATGGCAGTTCCTTCCATGGAAGCGCTGCCTGGCAATGATCGAGCAAGGCCTGGCCGACGGGATTCTGGACATCTTCCAGACCGAAGCCCGACGCCCCTACCTGGTCTATGCCCCCGAGCCCTTGTCGCAAGTCGAATTCGTGTTGTTCCAGGCGCGCGCACGCCGCCACCCTGTGACCGGCCCAGACGACCTCGCAGGCCTCACCATCGGCACCTCGCCCGGCTATGCCTACGGCGCCGCGTTCAACGAGGCCACACATTTCCGTCGGGAAGCCGCACCCACCCAGGAAGCCAACTTCGGCAAGCTGCTGCTGGGCCGTATCGACCTGGCAATCACCGATCGCAAGGTTGGTCATTACCTGCTCCGGCAACTGGGCCTGGAACAGCAAGTCGAGGCGCTGCCGTTGGTGATCAACCGCCAGGCCCAGTACCTGGGGCTGGTACGCAAACCCGGGCGTGAGGCATTGGCCCAGGCCTTTGCCGAAGAACTGCAGCGTTTCAAACAGGAACCGGCCTTTGCCGCCATCAGCCAGCGCTACACAGGCGACATCGGAAACATTCTCAACGCCGTTGAGCAGCAGGAAAGCAGCACAGCGCGTTAGCTCTGTTATACTCGGGCCTTCCCGCCCGGCTCACGCCCGGACGCTCGGCCTCGCAACAGGCATCCCGATCGGCACCGACGCCCCTTCGCGTCCACCCTCCGTTTCCCGGATGTGCAGTGAAAGCCCAGCTGGACCGGACGCGATCGCATCCCACCGATGCCCGTCGCGCCAGGCAGAACATCCCAACGGGCCCAGCCCACACGAGAACAGGATCGCCCATGTCCTTTGCTTCCCTCGGTCTCTCCGAGGCTCTTGTCCGCGCTATCGAGGCTGCGGGCTATACCCAGCCGACCCCCGTGCAACAGCGGGCCATTCCCGCCGTGTTGCAAGGCCGTGACCTGATGGTTGCCGCACAGACAGGTACTGGTAAAACCGGCGGTTTCGCCCTGCCGATTCTCGAGCGCCTGTTCCCGACCGGCCACCCCGACAAGTCGCAACGTCATGGCCCGCGCCAGCCGCGCGTGCTGGTCCTGACCCCGACCCGCGAACTGGCAGCCCAGGTGCACGACAGCTTCAAGGTGTATGCCCGCGACCTGCCACTGGTCAGCGCCTGCATCTTCGGCGGCGTTGGCATGAACCCGCAGATCCAGGCCATCGCCAAAGGCGTTGACGTGCTGGTTGCCTGCCCGGGCCGCCTGCTCGACCTGGCCGGACAAGGCAAGGTCGACCTGGCCCACGTGGAAATCCTGGTGCTCGACGAAGCCGACCGCATGCTCGACATGGGCTTCATCCACGACGTCAAGAAAGTACTGGCCCGCCTGCCGGCCAAGCGCCAGAACCTGCTGTTCTCGGCCACCTTCTCCAAGGACATCACCGACCTCGCCGACAAGCTTCTGCATAACCCGGAGCGTATCGAGGTCACCCCGCCGAACACCACGGTCGAACGTATCGAGCAACGCGTCTACCGCCTGCCTGCCAGCCACAAGCGCGCGCTGCTGGCACACCTGATTACCCTGGGTGCCTGGGAGCAGGTGCTGGTGTTCACCCGTACCAAGCACGGCGCCAACCGCCTGGCCGAATACCTGGAAAAGCACGGCCTGACCGCCGCTGCGATCCACGGCAACAAGAGCCAGAACGCCCGCACCAAGGCGCTGGCCGACTTCAAGGCCAACAGCGTGCGCGTGCTGGTTGCCACCGACATCGCCGCCCGCGGCCTGGACATCGACCAACTGCCTCATGTGGTCAACTTCGAGCTGCCCAATGTCGAGGAAGATTACGTTCACCGCATTGGCCGTACCGGCCGTGCCGGTCGTTCGGGCGAGGCGATTTCCATGGTCGCGCCAGATGAAGAGAAGCTGCTCAAGAGCATCGAACGGGTGACCAAGCAGCGCATCCCGGATGGCGACCTGATGGGCTTTGACGCCAGCCAGGTAGAAGCCGAAAAGCCTGAAGTGCGCGAGCGCCCGCAAAACAACGGGCGCGGTGGCCGTAACCAGCAGGCCCGTGGCGAAGGCGGCAAAGACGCCAACGGCGGCCGCAAGGACAAAGGCAAGGATAAAGGCAAGGCCAAGCAGCAGGCTGCGGACAAGCCGGCCGACAAGGAAAAGAGCGGCGACAAGCAACAGCAGCCACGCAAGCCGCGTGACAAGAAGCCGCGCCAGCAGCAACAGCAGCAGGCCAGCAACAGCAGCGTACCGAAAGCGCCAGCCGACCGTGACCCGGAAGAGTTCCTGGACGACGATATCGACAACTTCGGTAACCGTGCTGACTACGTCAGCCCCTACCAGGGCAAGAACCAGGGCCGCAACCGCCGCCCAGGTGGTGGTGCCGGGCAAGGTCAGGGCCAAGGCAATGGCCAGCGCAGCAATGCTGGTGGCCAGGGTCAGGCCCGCAGTGGTGGCCAACAGCGCAGCGGTAGCGGTGGCGGCGAAAAACGCCCACCTCGCGCCAACAACGGTGGCGGTGCCCGCCGTGATGGTGGCGGCGCAGGCCGTGGCCGCCCTGCCCGTGACGATGCCGCCCGGCAAGAGCCGGCCGTGCGCAACCCGCGCCAGCCGGAAAAACAGCCGGTGATCATCCGCAAGGAATCCAAACTCGACCGTTACCCAACGCCTGAGCAGCTGGATGACCTGCCAAGCCGCCCGCGCGGTGAGCGCCCGGCGCTGCTGACCCGTAAGGGCTGATACGACAGGGGGCCGCTTTGCGGCCCTTTCGCGACACAAGGCCGCTCCCACAGGTATTGCGCAGTACATGAAATCTGCGCAATACCTGTGGGAGCGGCCTTGTGTCGCGAAAGGGCTGCGAAGCAGCCCCCTCGACATTTCAGCTACAGCAGATTACTTCTGCTTCACGCCTTCAACACTGATGTCCAGGTCCAGGGTCTGCGAAGTAGCACCCGGGCCTTTGATACCGAAGTCGTTCAGGTTCAGGGTGGTGGTGGCGTTGAAGCCAGCACGCTCGCCGCCCCATGGGTCCTTGCCTTCGCCATTGAAGGTAGCCTTGAAGGTGACCGGCTTGGTCACGCCGTGCATGGTCAGGTCGCCAGTCACGTCAGCCGTCTTGTCGCCAGTCGACTTGACGCTGGTGGAGACGAACTTGGCTTCCGGGTACTTCTTCACGTCGAGGAAATCGGCACTGGCGATGTGCTTGTCACGCTCGGCGTGGTTCGACCACAGGCTGGCGGTTTTCAGGTCGACGTTGATCTTGCTGGCTTCAGGCTTGGCGCTGTCCCAAGTGAAGTTACCGTCGAAGTCCTTGAAGGTACCGTGGATGAAGCTGTAGCCCAGGTGGCTGATTTTCCAGTCAACGAACGCGTGCTGGCCTTCCTTGTCGATCTTGTACTCGGCAGCCATGGCCTGGCCAGCGGAGAGCAGTGCGGTACCGAGCGCCAGAGCGGCAAAAGTCTTTTTCAACATCCTGTTCCTTCCTATGCAATTGAGGTTGAGGGTCAAGCTTTGCGGCCCAGCATGCGGGTCAGGGTCGCGTCACGGTCGATGAAATGGTGCTTGAGCGCTGCCAAGGCATGCAGCACGGCAAAAATGACCAGGCCCCAGGCCAGCCACAGGTGAATCACACCCGCCACGTCTGCCTGATCGGGCAAGTCGCTGATCAATGCCGGCACTTCGAACAGGCCGAACACCGGAATGCCGACGCCGTCGGCGGTGGAAATCAGGTAACCGGCCGCCATCACCGCAAACAGCCCAAGGTACAGGGCCAGGTGCCCCAGCTTGGCCGCCAGGCGGGTGAAGGCGCCATGGTTGGCCGGCGCCGGAGGTGGCGGGCTGACGAAACGCCAGACTACGCGCAGCAACATCACCGCCAACAGCACCAGGCCGATGCTCTTGTGCAGGTCCGGGCCGGCTTTGCGCCAAGGGCTGTAATAGTCGAGGCCGACCATCCACAAGCCCAGGCCGAACAGGCCGAAGACTGCCAGCGCCACACCCCAGTGCAGGATGATGCTGACCACGCCGTAGCGAGAAGATGAATTGCGCAGTTGCATGTTGGCGTGTTTCCCCGTGAAAGCTGTACACAGACTAACGCGAAATGTATCGAAGAAAAGCGGAAAAAATTGCTTCGGATTATCAAGAAATCCGATAGTTATTCTGTAAGCTTCCCATTAAGGAAACATTAACGATAGCCGGAGCGCTCAGGGTTGCCAGTGCCGGCCCTATCGCCGGCACTGGCAACAAATCAACCCGCCTTGGCCTGGGTATTGGCCACAGGTTTCTTGGTCGGTTCGGACTTGGCAGTCGCCTTCTTGGTCTCGGCAGGCTTGTGCGCGGGTTTGTGCGCCGGCGCATGCTTGGCCGGGGCCGCCTTGGTCGCTGCTGGCTTGGCAGCCGCCTCCTTGACCGCAGGAGCAGGTGCAACCGGGGCCGGCGCGGCTTGTGGAGCTGGCGCGGGTGCCGGCGCCACTTCCTCAGCCTTGGCGATCGGCACGGCCTTCACCTCTGGCGTGTCCGCCCCGCCAAACAGGCGCTTGAAGAAGCCCGGCTTGTCCTGCTTGGCCTCTTCGACCTTTTTCGGCTCCTCTTTCACTGGCGCCTTGTCAGCCTTGTCGGACGAACCACCGAACAGATTGGAGAAGAAACCGCCCTTGCTTTCCTTGGCGGCCACCGCACCGGCTGCCGCTGCCGCCGCAACCGGCGCCGCTTTGGCCGGGTCGAACGACTTGCCGGCCAACAGGTCCTGCACCTGGCTGGCCGCACGCTGGCCGCTGCGCAGGGCACCTTCCAGGGTGCCAGGGTACAGGGCATCGGTATGCTCACCGGCAAAGGTGATGCGTTGCACCGGGCGCTCCCACAAGCGCCAGTACTTGCTGATCTGCCCTGGGCCATAAGCCAGGTAAGCGCCGCCGGTGCCGGCGTCGGTGCTGTAGCGCTTGAGCTCGTAACCGGTAAACGCACCACGGGCCTGTGGGTAGAACGCATGCAGGCGGATCAGCACCTGGTCGACCATCTGCTTGTCGCCAAATGCCTGCAGCAGGCGGGCGTTGTCGCCGGACAGGTTGATCACCACGTTGGCGCCGCCCTTGAGCGCTGGTTCGATCCACAGCATGCCGAGGCCGGCGTTACTGAAGATTTCGCCCGACATGCGTGCGCGGCTTTCCCACACCGGCTTTTTGAACTTGAGCATCAGCTGGTCGCGCCAGCCATAGTTGGTGCCCTTCAACGCTGCCAGGTGCTGGTTGTCCAGGCCCGGGGTCATCTGGATCTTGGCCAGGGCGCGCAGCGGCACGGCCATGACCAGGTAATCGGCCTGGTAGCCGACGCTGCCGACTTTTACCGTTACCCCGTCCTTGTCCTGGACGATGGCGGTAACCGGCGAGCTGGTCTTGATGGTTTTCAGCTGTTTGACGAAAGCCTGGGCCAGCACCGGGCTGCCACCTGGCAGGCGTGCGGCACGCAGGTCGCGGTCGCTGACGCCACGGTACACGCGGTTCTGCTGGGCGAAGTACAGCAGCGACAGGCGCGACGGCTCATCGTAGCGGGTACGGATCTGTTGGTTGACCAGCTGACGGGCCGTGGCCGGCAGCTGCAACTTGTCGAGCCAGGTGGAGACGTTGATCTGGTCGAGGGCAAACAATGTGCTGGTTGCCTGCGGGTTCAGCGGGTCGTCGATGGAGCGGGCCAGGTCGTCGAGGGTTTTCTCGTAACGCTTGAGTGCTTCGGCGGTAGCCGGCTGCTTGGTGGCCAGGTCGGTGGCGCTGAAATACTCGCCGTCGATCAGGTAACCGGGGGTACGCACGAACTCCGGCGCCGGCAGTGTTTCAAGCTTGAAACGGTCCAGGTACTGATTAAGCACCGGCTGCGCCTTGGCGTTGCCGATCCATTCGCTGGTGGCCAGGCCCGAACGCCCGCCCATGCCCGATTTGGCTTCCAGCAGGGTCACCTGCCAGCCTTTGTTCTGCAGCTCGTAGGCTGCCGTCAGGCCTGCCAGGCCGCCACCCACCACGATTGCCGTGGGCGTCTTGTCCTTTGCCAGCGCGGCGCCGCTGGACACACCAATCAATACCAACGCGCACAGGCGCACCCAAGCAGCAGCCATGTCGGCGAACTCCGAGTCAGAGGTTACAGATACGGGAAGAGGCAGGAATGCCCCGAGAGAGATGCGTTAAGAATACGTCACCTCCACCAACCCTGCCAGCGCAGTGACATCAAGTGCTTTTGGCAACTGACATTTTTGCCAGTAGCCCTGTCACACAGCGGCAGGTAAAACTGACGAAGGTGGCCAGAGCCCCGCCAGGAGGGCACGAACATGATCTTCGAGGAGCACTTTCAACACGTCGAACGGCAGTTTTTGTGGCACAAGCAAACGCTTAAAACAGCCTCTGGCCTGAGTATCCGCTCCAACAGCACCTCATGGGCCGGCTTTCATGAAGCGTTCAAGGGCGAAGACGGCACCGAACTGGTCATTGGTGAGCACAGCGATGTGGAGATCACCTTCGCTCAGGAAGTCGAGTGCCTGCGGCTGGAGTACTATGTGGTCAGCGATTTCCTCTGTGACGACCTGCACATGCTGTTCGATGCCGAAAACCATCATTACGACCTGGTCGCCCCTGCGCCACGTAACTTCTACTGGCTCACGCTGGAAGGCAGCGGGTTTCACGACCTGCGGCCCGGCCCCATCGCCACACACCCTTACCATCAGGTAATCGACGGACCATTTCGGCGCCTGACCATCTCCACTTCACAGGCCGGGACCGTGCACATCCGCCGCCTCGAATGGACCGGCACCCACCGGCACTGAACCACGATGGTTGTCCTGCCCTGCGGCATTGCTTAGGCTTACGCGGTCGAACCACGCCGCAAAGCCAGGAGAAGTGCCCATGGGCCTCAATGATCAGTGGATGCAACGCGACCTCAAGGTCCTGTGGCACCCCTGCACCCAGATGAAAGACCACGAGCAGCTGCCGCTGATCCCGATCAAGCGCGGCGAAGGCGTGTGGCTGGAGGACTTCGAAGGCAAGCGCTACCTGGACGCGGTGAGCAGCTGGTGGGTCAACGTGTTCGGCCATGCCAACCCGCGCATCAACCAGCGTATCAAGGACCAGGTCGACCAGCTGGAACATGTGATTCTGGCCGGGTTCAGCCACCAGCCGGTGATCGAGTTGTCCGAGCGCCTGGTGGCCATGACCCCGGCCGGGCTCGACCGGGTGTTCTATGCCGACAATGGCTCGTCGTGCATCGAAGTGGCGCTGAAGATGAGCTTCCATTACTGGCAAAACGTCGGCAAGCCAGGCAAGAAGCGCTTCGTTACCCTGACCAACAGCTACCACGGCGAAACCATTGCCGCCATGTCGGTGGGCGATGTGCCGCTGTTCACCGAAACCTACAAGGCGCTGCTGCTGGACACCCTCAAGGTGCCCAGCCCCGACTGCTACCTGCGCCCCGAGGGCATGAGCTGGGAAGAGCACTCGCGCAACATGTTCCAGGCCATGGAACAGACCCTGGCCGAGCATCACGCCTCCATCAGCGCCGTGATCGTCGAGCCACTGATCCAGGGCGCTGGCGGCATGCGCATGTACCACCCGGTGTACCTCAAGCTGCTGCGTGAGGCCTGCGACCGCTACGACGTGCACCTGATCCACGACGAGATCGCGGTGGGCTTTGGCCGCACCGGTACGATGTTCGCGTGTGAACAGGCGGGCATCCGCCCGGACTTCCTGTGCCTGTCCAAGGCCCTGACCGGGGGTTACCTGCCGTTGGCCGCCTGCCTGACCACCGACAAGGTGTACCAGGCGTTCTACGACGACTACCCGACCCTGCGCGCGTTCCTCCACTCGCACAGCTACACCGGCAACCCGCTGGCGTGTGCTGCGGCGCTGGCGACCCTCGACATCTTTGAGCAGGACAACGTGATCGAGGCCAACAAGGCCTTGGCTACGCGCATGGCAACGGCGACTGCACACCTGGCCGATCATGCCCACGTTGCCGAGATTCGCCAGACCGGCATGGCCCTGGCCATCGAGATGGTCAAGGACAAGGCAGGAAAAGTTGCCTACCCGTGGCAGGAGCGGCGTGGCCTGAAAGTATTCGAGCATGCCCTGACGCGCGGCGCCCTGCTGCGGCCGCTGGGCAGCGTGGTGTATTTCCTGCCGCCGTACGTGATCACGCCCGAGCAGATCGACTTCCTGGCGGAAGTGGCCAGTGAAGGCATCGACATTGCTACCCGGGAAAGCGTCAGCGTTGCCGTGCCGGCCAACTTCCACCCCGACTTCCGCGACCCGGGCTAAATCCGTTTGCCAATACACAGAACCTTGTGGGAGCGGCCTTGTGTCGCGAAAGGGTCGCGAAGCGGCCCCAGGTTCTTAGCTTCGCAGCAGAGATTGCCGGGGCCGCTTTGCGGCCCTTTCGCGACACAAGGCCGCTCCCACAAGGGGCCAAGTACACCCTTTTTGACGAGCACCCCATGAGACTGTCCCGCTTCTTCATCGACGCCCCCCTGAGCCTTGGCGAGCACGACCTGCCCGAAGCCCAGGCCCACTACATCGGCCGCGTACTGCGCATGGCCCCCGGCGACGCCGTGCAGCTGTTCGACGGCAGCGGCCAGGAATACCTCGGCCAGTTGCTCGAAGTGGGCAAGAAAACCGTACGCGTCAACCTTGACCAGGCACTGCCTGGCCAGGCCGATTCGCCACTGCATGTACACCTCGGTCAGGGCCTGTCCCGTGGCGAGCGCATGGACTGGGCGATCCAGAAAGCCACCGAACTGGGCGCCAACGAAATCACCCCGATCGTCAGCGAGCGCTGCGAAGTGCGGCTGAAGGACGAACGCGCCGACAAACGCCTGGCCCACTGGCGCCAAGTGGCAATCAGCGCTTGTGAACAATGCGGCCGCTCGACCTTGCCCGTCATCCACCCACCGGTCACCCTGGCCGAGTGGCTGAACAGCACCAAGGCCGAGCTGAAACTGGTGCTGCACCCGGTGGCCGAGCCACTCACCAGCCACGACAAGCCTGCCACCCTGGCCTTCCTGATCGGCCCCGAAGGCGGCCTGAGCGAAGCCGAAGTCGAGCAGGCCAAAGCATCCGGCTTCCACGCCGCACGCCTCGGCCCACGGGTACTGCGCACCGAGACCGCGCCAGTGGTGGCGCTGTCGGTGGCACAACAGCTTTGGGGCGATTTTTAACTAGCGTACGTAGAACGACACCGCCACGAAGTGCATGAGGCTGCCGGCGATCACGAACAAGTGCCAGATGCCGTGCCCGTGGCGCAAGCGGCTGTCCAAGGCGAAGAAGATGATGCCGACGGTGTAGAACACCCCGCCGGCAGCCAGCCAGGCAAAACCGGCAGTGCCCAGCGAGTGGAGCAATGGATTGACCGCCACCAGCACGATCCAGCCCATCACCGCGTAGATGATGATCGACAGAATCCGCGCCTCGGAGCGCGGTTTGATCTCTTGCAGCATGCCGATTACCGCCAGCCCCCAGACCACGCCAAACAGGCTCCAGCCCCAGGGGCCGCGCAGGCTGACCAGGCAGAAGGGTGTGTAGCTGCCGGCGATCAGCAGGTAGATCGACAGGTGATCGAGCTTGCGCATGATCACCTTCGCCCGCCCGCGGGTGCTGTGGTACAGGGTGGAGATGCTGTACAGCAACAACAGCGTGCTGCCGTAGATGGAGAAACTGACAATCTTCCACGGGTCGCCTTGCAGGCCCGCGACCACGATCAGCCAGATCGCACCGATACAGGCCAGAACAGCACCGACCAGGTGGGTCCAGGCGTTGAAGCGTTCACCGTAATACATGCAAACACAGACCTCCCCCAACAGCTGTAAGTTTCAAGCGGCAAGCAGCAAGTGAATCGCGATAGCATTGATGTCACCGCTCTGGCTTGCAACTTTCCGCTTGCAGCTTACAGCGCTCCTGGTTGCAGTTCCGCGTCACGCACCAGCCTTTCCAGCCCAGCCAGGTCCGGCACCCGCGCCACTTGCTCCCCCACCTGCACCGCCGCCAGCTCCAGGCGCCCCAGCGCCACATCCACATAATTCAGCTGGCTGTCGAGCTTGCACGAACGCGGAATGTCCTGCAGCAACAGCGCCAAATAACGCAGCCCGGTGTCGCCCAGGGCATTGAGCACCACAACCCGCGCCCGCTCGCCGCACGGCGTCTCACCACCACACGCCGCTTCGAACCCTATAAGCGGCAGGCGCTGCTGTCGCCAGTCGATCCAGCCCAGGTGCCAGGCCGGCTCACCGCGCTGGCACACCAAATTGCGCTGGCCGCTCAACTCGGCCACCGCCACGTTGGGCAACACCAGGGTGCGGTCGCCCAAGGGCAGCAACAGCCCGGTCAGGCTGCTGCGCTGCCCGGCAATCAGTTCAAGCATGGGGCTGGCTCCAGTGTGCAATGCTCTGCAGCAACAACGACTCCTGATACGGCTTGCCCAGGTATTCGTTGACGCCAATGGCCATGGCGCGGTCGCGGTGCTTCTGCCCGGTACGCGAGGTAATCATGATGATCGGCAGGTCTTTCAGCCGTGCGTCACGGCGAATGCGGGTGGCCACCTCGAAGCCGTCCATGCGCGGCATCTCGATATCCAGCAGCAACACGTCCGGGCGGTGCTCTTCCAGCAAGGCCATGGCATCGACCCCGTCCTTGGCCGTCAGCACGCTCATGCCGTGGCGTTCCAGCAAGCGGCTGGTGACCTTGCGCACAGTCACCGAGTCGTCCACCACCATCACCAACAATGCGCGGCGCGGCACCGGGCCGAGCAACTGGCGCGGGGTGCCGCCACCGGGCAAACGGGCCAGGCGCCGCTGCTGGCCGCGCAGTTGGCCAAGCAGGTCGAGAATCAGCACGACCCGGCCATCGCCCAGCAGCGTCGCCCCCGACAGCCCGGCAACCGCAGCAAACTGCGGCCCCAGGCTCTTCACCACGATTTCGCGGCTGGGCGACAGGCTATCGGCCTGAATGGCGAACGATTGCTCCTTGGCGTGCACCAGCAGCACCGGCAACGGCACACTCTGCCCCAGCAAGGCCGGACGCGGCAGGCCTTGCAGCAACTCGCCCAGATAACGCAGCTCGTATTCATGGCCGGCATAAACATAGCGGGGCGGGTCCAGCTGATAGCACGCCGCCAGCTCTGCCGGCGGCACACGGACGATGCCCTCGATGGTATTCAGCGGGATCGCGTACTGCTCTTCGCCCAAATGCACCATCAGCGCACGGTTGATCGATACGGTGAACGGCAGGCGGATCAAGAAGCGTGCGCCCTTGCCCTGGGCCGACTCGATGCTCATCGAGCCCCCCAACTGCTTGACCTCTTCGTGCACCACGTCCATGCCCAGGCCACGCCCGGAAATCTGGGTGATCTTTTCAGCGGTGGAAAAGCCCGGGCGCAGGATGAACTGCAAGATCTCGTGATCGCTCAGCTGTGCCTGCGGGTCCAGCAGGCCACGCTTGATGGCCTTGCGCCGCACGGCTTCAAGAGGCACACCGGCACCGTCGTCGGTCATTTCGATGACGATATCGGCGCCTTCGTGCAGCAGGTTCAGGTGAATGGTGCCCTGCTCCGGCTTACCGGCAGCCAGGCGCGCTTCGCGGCTTTCCAGGCCATGGTCAACGGCGTTGCGCAGCATGTGCTCAAGCGGTGCCACCATGCGCTCCAGCACACTGCGGTCCAGTTCACCTTCGGCATTGCCGACCACCAGTTCTACCTGCTTGCCCAGCTCGCTGGCCACCTGCCGCACCACGCGCTGCAAGCGCGGCACAAGGCGCTCGAAGGGCACCATCAGGGTGGCGGTCAGGCCCTCCTGCAACTGGCTGTTCACCCGCGCCTGCTGCTGCAGCAGGCTGTAGGCCTCCTGGGCACGCTGAGCCAGGGTTTCCTTCAGGTCGAGCAAGTCCGAGGCGGACTCGAACAAGGCCCGCGACAACTGCTGTAACTGAGAATGGCGGTCCATTTCCAGCGGATCGAAATCGTCATAGGCATCGCCTTCGAACTGCTGGCGACTGGAGATTCGCCCTTGGGTCTCGATGTCCAGGCGCAGCAGCTGGTCGCGCATGCGCTCAAGGGTGGTTTCCATCTCGTTGAGGGTGAACTGTGCATCGTTGACTTGCTGCTCGATGCGCCCACGAATGATCGAATGCTCACCCGCCAGGTTACCCAGGTCGTCGAGCAACTCGGCATCGACCTTGACCATGTCGCCTGGCGCCCGCTCTGGCGCTGCTGTCGGCACCTCGCTGGCGGCGGCTTCGACCGGCCCCTGGCCGGCAGCACTGTCGGTCAGGGCCGCGCTGCTGAAGTTACGGATATAGTCGATCAGCGCCGTGGCGGCATGCAGTGGCTGCCCCAGGCGCACGGCATCGAGCATGTGCGCCAGGCGGTCGTGGCAGTTTTGCAACAGCGCGAACAAAGGCGCACTCGGCGGCAAGCGGCCGGCAGCCAGCAGTTCGTACAGAAACTCCAGTTCGTGAGCCAGGTCACCGATGGGGGCAATTTCGACCATGCGCGCCACACCCTTGAGGGTGTGCAGGTCGCGCATCAGGTTGTCTACCTCGACGCTGCTGCGCGGGTCGGCCTGCCAGCGCGCCAGGGCTGCGGCGGCGCTTTCGACGATGTCCGAGCTTTCTTCGAGGAACACTTCCAGCAGCTCTTCGCCTGGGCTTTCAGGCTCCTCAACCAGAGGCTCGGTCATGTCAGGCAACTGCGGCTGATGGGGCAGCCCCAGGCCCAGGGTGTCGGCCACGTCCATGTCCGGGTGCAACGGCGTGACCGTGTCGATGCCCACCAGGCCAGTGGCCTCTGGCGCCAAGGCTTGGTCCAGCAGGTTGCGCAGGCCGTCGACCGTTTCTGACCGCGGCGCGATGTCCTGCCCGGCCGCCACTTCATCGAGCATGTCCAGCAGGGCTTCATGGGCACGCCGGGCGTGGGCGAAGAAGCGCGCATTGGCAGGCAGGCTGCCCTCCTCCACGGCGCCATACACATCCAGCAAGGCCTCGCACACATCATCCATCTGCCACAAGTCGGCCAGGTGCGCGGCGTGGCCCAGGGTGGTCAGCTGGTCGAGCAGGGTGTCCAGCGCATCACGCTGCCCAGGCTGTTGCTGCCAGCGCGACAGCAACGACTCGGCATCGAGGAGGATATCCATGGCCTGGGCCAGGAAACTGGCGACCAACTGCGGGTCGCGCTTGCCGCGCCGGACATGCTGCGGGTCGTCATGCAAGCTGGCCAGCCGCGCGTCTACGGCCTGGCCAACCTGTTCGATCAGCTCCGCAGCACCAGGGATGGCGGCCAACGGCGTGCTGTCGAGTTGCGCCAGGCCCAGGTGGAACAGCGAGCGTGCGGCCTCCAGCCATTCGATCTCGGCCATTTGCAGAGGCAGTTGGTGGCCCTTGTATTCCCGGGCCAGGCGGTCGAAGGCGGTGGCCAGCTCGGCGACCGGCATCACCCCGGCCATGGCAGCGCTGCCCTTGAGCGTATGCAGGGCGCGCTGCAGGCCATCGCTGACCGGCGTATCGTGGCCGTCTGCGCCCTGCAGAAACACATCGAGGCTGGCCAGGTGGCCTTGCGCCTCAGTGCGGAAAATATCCAGCAGCTGCGGGTCGAGGCCATCGATATCGGCAGCACCCGGTGCGTCGTTTTCTGCCAGGGCATGCAGGTGCCCAGCCAACTGTTCGATTTCGGTCAGTTGCGGCAACTGGCCAGCCGCAAAGTCGGCCAGCAAATCGGGTAGGTGGACGAACACTTGCTGCAGGGCCACCACGCCCTCCGGGCTCAGCACGCTACGGCCCTCCAGCACCCGGTTCAGCAGGTGCTCGGCGCCCCAGGCCAGCTCGGCCACCGCTTCGGCATGCACCATGCGGCCGCTACCCTTGAGCGTATGCAGCGCACGGCGTACTTCCCCCAGCGCCTCGCGCTGCTGGTTGTCGGCACGCCAGCGCAGCCAGTGCCGCTCGATCTCCGGCAGCAGCTCGCCGGCTTCATCGAGAAATACCTCGCGCAGCTCGTCATCAATGCCGTCGCCATTGGCATCCTGGCCTGCACGGGTGTCGGCCTGCGCACAATACACGCCCAGCGCTGCCAGGCTTGCACGGGCCATGTCGATGAACGGCTGGGCATCCGCCAGCGGGTCGGCCACCCGCCACTGCAGGTAGCATTCGGCGGCACTCATGGCTTCACCCAGGTGGGCCAGCTCATCGGCGGGCGGCTCTACATCCAGGTGCTGCAACCAGCGCTGCACATAGCTGGCGCAGCCGGCGAACAGCTCGGCTACGGCGGGCAGCATCAACATGGCCAGCGCGCCGCGAATCTGCTGCAACAGCCCCGGCAACGGTTGCAGGCGTTGGCGCGGCCAGTCGGACTCCAGGTAGTCGCCGATCAGGTCCTTGGCCTGCTGCAGTACGTTCAGCGATTCGTTCAGCACCAGCTGGCGTATCTCGGCCAGGTCCGAGCCAGGCAGCCCGCCCTGCCCGTTTTCTTCCAGCGGGCCGACCATGCCGTTCAGCGAAGCCTCCACGTACAGCAAGGCGCCCGCCACATCCATCAGTACCGCGTCGTCCACCACGCGCTCGCCCTGGGCCAGGGCCTGCAGCGCCAGCACCTGGTCGATGATAACCCGTCGTGGTTGCTGGAAGCCCAGCACAGCCAGGGTATCAGCCACATGACGCAGCGGCGCCAGCAGGGCATCGAGCTGCTCGCTGTGCTGGCGGTCGCCGCGCACGAACTGGTCCAGACGCTCCTTGATGCGCATCAGGTCGTCGCACAGTGCGGTCACCACCGAGCGCAGGGCATCGCGGCCCGGCCCGGCCTGCAATTGTTCACGCCAATTGCCCAGCGACAGGTCAAGGTTGGCCAGGTCGTCGGACCCGGCAAAACGCTGTGCTGCACCGCTGATCAGGCTGGCTTGGGCCAAGGGCTCGATACCTCGGCAGGCACGTAGCTGATTGAGCAGCGGCAGCATCACCAAGGGCAGGTCGTGGCGGGCACCGCGCAAGCGCTCAAGGTACGAGGGCAATTGCTCCAGGCCACGAAACAGCGCCCCCAGGCAATCGCCCCGTGGGCTGACCTGGCCGTCGGCCAGCGCCTTGGCGAACAGTTCCAGCTCTTCGGCCAGGCGCGTCGCACCGCGCAGCTCAAGCATGCGCAGGCAACCATGTACCTGATGCAGGTTGTCGACCACAAAGGCCAGCATCGACAGGTCGCCCGGTTCGCCGGCAAAACGCTCCAGCGCCTGGCGCGCCTGGCCCAGGCAGTCGAGGATGGCAGCCTTGGTCCAGGCCAGCGCTACCGTGTCGTGGCGCTCGGGACTTACAGCAGCAGAAGCCATGGGCACTCCTCAGCGCGGCGCATCGGTGGGGCTTTGCGCAGGTGGCGGCAGGGTGAAACCGGACACCGAACGGCGCATCTCGCTGGCCATGCGGGCCAAGTGGCGGATGCTGTCGGCGGTGGCACCGGAGCCGGCGGAGGTTTGCGCGGTAATCTGCTGGATCACCGCCATGGTGTGGGAAATCTGCCCGGCCGACGAGGTCTGCAACTGGGCAGCGTCAGAGATGCTGTGGATAAGATCGGCCAGGTTCTGCGACACCCCTTCGATCTCGGCCAGCGCCACCCCGGCATCCTGCGCCAGGCGAGCGCCACGCACCACTTCGGCGGTGGTCTGCTCCATGGAGATGACTGCCTCGTTGGTGTCGGCCTGAATGGTACGCACCAGCGCCTCGATCTGCCGGGTGGCCGACGACGAGCGCTCTGCCAGGCGCTGCACTTCGTCGGCAACCACGGCAAAACCACGGCCAGCCTCGCCGGCCAGCGAGGCCTGGATGGCCGCGTTGAGTGCAAGGATGTTGGTCTGGTCGGCAATGTCGTCGATCAGGCTGACGATGTCGCCGATTTCCTGGGAAGACTCGCCCAGGCGTTTGATCCGCTTGGCGGTGTCCTGGATCTGCTCGCGAATGTTGTCCATGCCGTTGATGGTGTTATGCACCACCTCGTTGCCCTTGTTGGCAATGGCCACCGAGCGCTCGGCCACCTTGGCCGACTCGTAGGCATGCGCCGAAACCCGGTCGATCGACTCGACCATGTCGCCGACCGCCTCGGAGGCCTCGCTGATCTGCTCGGCCTGGTGCTCGGAAGCCTTGGCCAGCTGGCGGGCGGTGTTCTGGGTGTCCTGTACGGCAGCGGCAACCTGCACGGCGCTGTGGTTGATGGTGGCGACCAGGTCGCGCAGCTGGTCCACGGAATAGTTGATCGAATCGGCAATGGCGCCGGTGAAGTCTTCGGTCACCGATACGGTCACGGTCAGGTCGCCGTCGGCCAGCTCTTCGATTTCATCCAGCAGACGCATGATTGCCTGCTGGTTGCGTTCGTTCTTTTCTGCCGTTTCGCGCAGCTGGCGGTTGGTGGTGCGCACCATGACCAGGCCGATGAGGATGATCGAGGCCAGCGCCAGCAGGCCCAGGGCATAGCCGCCAACGGTATCGAGGGTACGTCCGCCGGCCAGGTTCTCGAAACCGTTGGCCAGGTGTGACGCCTCGTCCAGCAGGGTTTGCGACAGGCTGAAGATGTTGCCCGCGGCCTCACGCACGCGGAACAGTTCGGGCGAGGTTTCGAGAATTTCGTCGACCGAGCCCGCGACGAACTGGAACAGTTCGGCGATTTCGGCCAGCCGCGCACGGGCGTCGGCGTCCTCGACACGGGTTACCTGGATGGCCGCGTTACCGCTGAGCATCCCCTCCAGCACCTGGCCAAAGCGCCCGGCATCGCGGCCAAAGGCATCCGCCGCCTGAGCGGCGGTATCGTCACCCGCCAGCACGGTGTTGACCGAACCGAGGATGCGCTCGGCCAGCAACAGCTGGCGCTGCGCCACCACCACCTGGTTGGCCGGAGCGCCGCTTTGCAGCAGGATCTCGACCACTTTTTCGTATTCCACCTGCAACTGCGGCACGGTTTCGGCCAGCGTGGCCGCCACCTGGTGTAGCGACAGCACGGTCTGCTCACTGGCCAGGATGGTGTCGGTGTTCTTGCGCAGGTTTTCCCAGTCGCGGCGTACCGCCTCCATCTCGTCTCGCACCGTAGGCGGCGCAGCTGGCAACCCGGTGGACTTGTCACCCTGGCGCAGGTAGCCCCAGCGCCGCTCGAAGTCGTTGCGTGCATCCGACAGCAGCTTGAAGGCCAGGGCCTTGCCGGCGGCGGCTTCGGTGGCGTTCTTGGCAATGCGCTGAGACAGCACCCGCAGCTCGCCGGCATGGCCGATGTACTGCTTGTCGTAGTTGGACTGGGTGTTCAGGTAGGCAAAGTTGGCGAACAGCAGGATGATCGACAGGATCAGGATCAGAAACAGCACGGTGATCTGCGCGATGCTGCGGGTACGTGGGGTCACAGTGGTGGCTGTGACGGGGGCGGCAGGCTTGTTCACGTTCGCAGGTCCTATAACGCCACATCAAGAAAGCCCGGCGCCTGGGCCAGGGCGAAGGGGCTGAAGATTGCCCAGTTGCGTTCACGCGGGAAGTGCCCCTGCACGAAGCGTGCAGCGGCGCGGATCAATGGCTGCGGCGGCGACAGTTGCAGGCTGTCGAGGGCGAAGTGTTGCAGGCCAAGCACCTCGTCCACCAGCAAACCGACGAACAGGTCGTCGTGGTCCAGCACCAGCACCCGCCGCTGCTTGCCAGGCGCGGCGTGGCCCAGGCCGAAGAAGCTGCTCAGGTCCATGACCGGCAAAAGCCGGCCACGCAGGTTGGCCACCCCGCACACCCACGGTTGCACACCCGGGACGCGGCTGCTGCGCGGTTCGCGCAGTACCTCGGCCACCTCCCCCATGGGCGCGACGAACCACTGCCCGGCAATGCGAAAGCCGATACCGCTCCACTGTTGCAGGCGGTTGTCCTGCGGGGGCTGGTCGGCGACCAGCAGGCGGCAGCGCCGGTCGATGTCCAGCAACAACTCGAAGGCGGTCAGCGACGCGCCTTGCGGGCGGGTGGTCAAGCCCCCAGCACTTCTTTGAGCTTGGCGATCAGCGCGTCTTCTTCCACCGGTTTGGTCAGGAAGTCACGGGCGCCCTGGCGCGTGGCCCAGATGCGGTCGGTTTCCTGGTCCTTGGTGGTGACCACGATCACGGGGATGGCGGCGGTTTCCGGGTCCTTGCTGAGCTGGCGGGTGGCCTGAAAGCCGTTCATGCCGGGCATGACGATGTCCATCAGCACCGCGTCGGGCTTGTCCTGCCGGGCCAGGGCCACGCCATCGGCACCGTTGCTGGCCTTGAGCACCTGGTAGCCGTGCTTTTCCAGCCACTCGGTCAAGCGGTACATCTCTGTCGGCGAGTCGTCGACAATCAGAACTCGGGCCATGCTGTTTCCCCATCAGGAAAGTAAGACCATGCCATGGCGGGGCACGGTCAGGGTGCGGGTTGTTGGGTTGCGGCAAAACCGGGCACGTGGGCGCGGATCGCATCGAGCAGTTCTTCTTTGCTGAACGGTTTGGTCAGAAACTGATCAGAACCGACCACCCGGCCGCGGGCTTTGTCGAACAGGCCGTCGCGCGACGACAGCAGGATGACCGGCGTGTCCTTGAAAGCACTGTTGTGCTTGATCACGGCGCAGGTCTGGTAGCCGTCCAGGCGCGGCATCAGCACATCGACGAAGATGATGCCGGGCTGGTGGTCGACGATCTTGGCCAGGGCATCGAAGCCATCGCTGGCGGTGATTACCTCGCAGCCCGCTTCACCGAGCAACATCTGTGCGGTGCGGCGGATCGTGCGGGAATCGTCGATCACCATCACCTTCAGGGGTTGTTCCATAGACGCCTACCAATGGAAATTAGCTGCATTTTTAGCACACTCCGGGTGGCCATTCCATCTGCGCCGCCCCTTGACCGGCGGCGTTTGCGGCGCCACCCTGAGCCACTTTTCTTTCGAGCCATCGCGGCACCTGCCGCCAAGAGGAACCACCCCATGAGCGTACGCCTCGGCATTGTCATGGACCCCATCGCGTCCATCTCCTACAAGAAGGACAGCTCGCTGGCCATGCTGCTGGCCGCCCAGGCACGCGGCTGGAGCCTGTTCTACATGGAACAGCAAGACCTGTACCAGGGCGAAAGCAAGGCCCGCGCTCGCATGCGCCCGCTGAAGGTGTTTGCCGACCCGGCACACTGGTTCGAACTGGGCGAAGAGCAGGACAGCCCCCTGGCCGAACTGGACGTGATCCTGATGCGCAAGGACCCGCCGTTCGACATGGAATTCGTCTACAGCACCTACCTGCTGGAACAGGCCGAAAATGATGGCGTGCTGGTGGTCAACCGCCCGCAGAGCCTGCGCGACTGCAATGAGAAGATGTTCGCCACGCTGTTCCCGCAGTGCACCACGCCGACCCTGGTCAGCCGCCGCCCGGACATCATTCGTGAATTCGCGGCCAAGCATGCCGATGTGATCCTCAAGCCGCTGGACGGCATGGGCGGTACGTCGATCTTCCGTCACCGGGCTGGCGACCCCAACCTGTCGGTGATCCTGGAAACCCTGACCGCGCTGGGCACCCAGCAGATCATGGCTCAGGCCTACCTGCCGGCCATCAAGGACGGCGACAAGCGCATCCTGATGATCGATGGCGAGCCGGTGGACTACTGCCTGGCGCGCATCCCGGCCAGTGGCGAAACCCGTGGCAACCTGGCCGCCGGCGGCCGTGGCGAGGCCCGCCCGTTGACCGACCGCGACCGCTGGATTGCCGCCCAGGTCGGCCCGACCCTGCGCGAAAAAGGCCTGTTGTTCGTGGGCCTGGACGTGATCGGCGACTACCTCACGGAAATCAACGTCACCAGCCCTACCTGCATCCGCGAGATCGATGCCGCCTACAACACCGATATCGGTGGCAAGTTGATGGATGCCATTGATCGCAAGCTGAAGGCGCGCTGACAGCCAACGCGAAGCAAAACCGTAGAGTGGGGTATGATGCCGGTCCTATTCGACTGAGCTGCTGCCCCGCCCTGCGGTTGCTGGATACCTGATGACGCTGCCCGCTGACATCCCCGCCACCCTGCTGCCTCCCCGTGTTCGCCCGGTGGACCGGTTAGGCTTTACCCTGTTCCTGGCTGCCCTGGTGCACCTGGCGCTGATCCTTGGCGTCGGCTTCAGCGTGGTCAAGCCGGCCGAAATCCGCCACACCATGGACATCACCCTGGCCACCTTCAAGAGCGAGAAACCGCCCGAGAAGGCCGATTTCCAGGCCCAGGACAACCAGCAGGGCAGCGGCACCCTGGACAAGAAAGCGGTACCCACAACCACCGAGCTGGCGCCGTTCCAGGACAGCAAGATCAACAAGATTACCCCACCGCCTGCCGCCAAGCCCGAGGTGGTGCCGCCCCCTACCCCGCAAAAGTCGGCGGTGGTGACCACGGCGCCCAAGCCGCAGAAGGTTGAGCCCAAACCCAAGGAAAGCAAGCCACAGCCCAAGCCGACGGCGCCAGCGCCAGACTTTGACAGCTCGCAGCTGTCCAGCCAGATCGCCAGCCTGGAAGCGGAGCTTTCCAACGAACAGCAGATGTACGCCAAGCGGCCGAAGATTCACCGCCTGAATGCTGCATCGACCATGCGCGACAAGGGCGCCTGGTACAAGGAAGAGTGGCGCAAGAAGGTCGAGCGGGTGGGCAACCTGAACTACCCCGACGAAGCGCGCCGGCAACAGATTTACGGCAATTTGCGGATGATGGTGTCGATCAACCGCGATGGTTCGTTGTATGAGGTGCTGGTGCTGGAATCGTCGGGGCAGCCGGTGCTGGACCAGGCGGCACAGCGCATCGTGCGGCTGGCGGCGCCATTTGCGCCGTTTACCGGGGATCTGGCCGAGTTTGACCGGCTGGAGATCATTCGGACCTGGCGGTTTGCGCGTGGGGACCGTTTGTCCAGTAACTGATTTATTGGCAGTACCGGCCCTTTCGCGGGCAAGCCCGCTCCCACAGGATCTTCATCGACTCCAAGTCCTGAGGGGTACCTGTGGGAGCGGGCTTGCCCGCGAAGAGGCCAGCACAAACGACACAAATCCGCACCTTGTCAGCCTCGCCACCTGGCGCCACACTATCCCCCATGAAAACCCTCGCCCCGAGCTACCTCAAGCACCAGTTCCTGATCGCCATGCCGCACATGGCCGATCCGAACTTCGCCCAGACCCTCACGTACATCGTCGAGCACAACGAGCATGGCGCCATGGGGCTGGTGGTCAACCGGCCGCAGGAGCTGAGCCTGGCCGACATCCTCGAGCAGCTGCGCCCGGATGAAACACCACCGGCCAGCACCTTGCAGGTGCCGATCTACCAGGGTGGCCCGGTGCAGACCGACCGCGGCT
This sequence comes from Pseudomonas sp. RV120224-01b, assembly GCF_003208145.1. Classification (NCBI taxonomy): domain Bacteria; kingdom Pseudomonadati; phylum Pseudomonadota; class Gammaproteobacteria; order Pseudomonadales; family Pseudomonadaceae; genus Pseudomonas; species Pseudomonas sp. RV120224-01b. Next base: position 262,691 of record NZ_QKMQ01000004.1, read on the forward strand.
TCGTGTTGCACAGCAGCGAGTGCAGCTTCCAGGCCACCGTGGCGCTGGAAGGGCTGGCGCTGACCACGTCGCAGGACATCTTGCTGGCCATCGCTGCCGGGGTAGGCCCGAAACAAAGCCTGATCACCCTCGGTTACGCCGGCTGGGAAGCCGGCCAGCTGGAAGCCGAGCTGGCCGACAACGCCTGGCTCAACTGCCCGTTCGACCCGGAAATCATCTTTGGCCTGGCCAGCGACCTGCGCCTGGACGCCGCCGCCGCCAGCCTGGGGATCAACCTGAACCTGCTGACCAGCCAGGCGGGCCACGCCTGATGGCCGAACTACGACTGCTGCTGGGCTTCGACTATGGCAGCAAACAGATCGGCGTGGCCGTTGGCCAGGTGGTCACCGGCCAGGCCCGCGAACTGTGCACCCTGAAGGCGCAAAACGGCGTACCGGACTGGGCTCAGGTGGAAAAGCTCATCAATGAGTGGAAACCCGACGCCATCGTCGTCGGCCTGCCGCTGAACATGGACGGCACGCCCAGCGAAATGAGCGCCCGCGCCGAAAAGTTCGCCCGACGCCTGAATGGCCGCTTCAACCTGCCCGTGCACACCCACGACGAGCGCCTGACCACCTTCGAGGCCAAAGGCGAGCGCATGGCCCGTGGTGGCCAGCGCGGCAGCTACCGCGACAACCCGGTCGATGCCATCGCCGCCGCCCTGTTGCTACAAGGCTGGCTGGAGGCCAATACCTGATCATCTTTGCCGCCGGGCCCGCCCGGCGCACCCTTCCGAGGAGCCCGCAATGAGCCTACCCAATCCCGCCGAGCTGATCCGGCAGATGGCTGTCGACCTTCGCGCCCACCTGGCCCGCCGCAACATCAGCGAGCCACGTTACATCGGCATCCGCACCGGCGGTGTCTGGGTTGCCCAGGCCCTGCAGGAAGCCATGGGTGATACCAGCCCCATGGGCACCCTGGACGTTTCGTTCTACCGCGACGACTTCAGCCAGAACGGCCTGCACCCGCAAGTGCGTCCGTCCGAGCTGCCGTTCGAAGTGGAAGGCCAGCACCTGGTGCTGGTGGATGACGTGCTGATGAGCGGTCGTACCGTGCGCGCCGCACTCAACGAACTGTTCGATTATGGCCGCCCGGCCAGCGTCACCCTGGTCTGCCTGCTGGACCTGGATGCCGGAGAACTGCCGATCCGTCCGAATGTGCTGGGTGTCACCCTGTCGCTGGCCGCCCATGAACGGGTAAAATTGACCGGACCCGCACCGCTCGCCCTCGAGCGCCAGGACCTCGCCTCCGCTTCCGCCCTTTAAGAGTCCCCTGCGATGACGCCATTCGACGCCAAGCGCCCGCTGCAGCTCAATGATCAGGGCCAGCTGCGCCACTTCCTCTCGCTGGACGGTTTGCCCCGCGAACTGCTCACCGAAATCCTCGACACCGCCGACTCCTTCCTGGAAGTTGGTGCCCGGGCCGTGAAAAAAGTCCCGTTGTTGCGCGGCAAGACCGTGTGCAACGTGTTCTTCGAGAACTCCACCCGTACCCGTACCACCTTCGAGCTGGCGGCCCAGCGCCTGTCGGCCGACGTGATCAGCCTGAACGTGTCGACCTCCTCGACCAGCAAGGGCGAGACGCTGTTCGACACCCTGCGCAACCTCGAAGCCATGGCCGCCGACATGTTCGTCGTGCGCCACTCCGACTCCGGTGCCGCACACTTCATCGCCGAGCACGTGTGCCCGGACGTTGCCGTGATCAACGGCGGTGATGGCCGCCACGCGCACCCGACCCAGGGCATGCTAGACATGCTCACCATCCGCCGCCACAAGGGCAGCTTCGAAAACCTCTCGGTGGCCATCGTCGGCGACATCCTGCACTCACGCGTGGCCCGCTCCGACATGCTGGCGCTCAAGGCGCTGGGTTGCCCGGACATCCGCGTGATCGGCCCGAAAACCCTGATTCCGATCGGCATCGAGCAGTACGGCGTGAAGGTGTACACCGACCTCGCCGAAGGCCTGAAAGACGTCGATGTGGTGATCATGCTGCGCCTGCAACGCGAGCGTATGGCGGGTGGCCTGCTACCCAGCGAGGGCGAGTTCTACCGCCTGTTCGGCCTGACCACCGCCCGCCTGGCCGGGGCCAAGCCCGACGCCATCGTCATGCACCCGGGCCCGATCAACCGGGGCGTGGAAATCGAGTCGGCGGTGGCCGACGGCAAGCACTCGGTGATCCTCAACCAGGTCACCTACGGCATCGCCGTGCGCATGGCCGTGCTGTCCATGGCCATGAGCGGGCAGAACGCGCAACGTCAATTCGACCAGGAGAACGCCCAGTGACCCTCAGTATTCTCGGCGCCCGGGTCATCGACCCCAAGACAGGCCTGGACCAGGTGACCGACCTGCACCTGGACGGCGGCCGCATTGCCGCCGTCGGCGCTGCCCCGGCCGGCTTCAGCGCCAGCCGCACGATCCAGGCCGATGGCCTGGTTGCCGCGCCCGGCCTGGTCGACCTTGGCGTGTCCCTGCGCGAGCCGGGCTACAGCCGTAAAGGCAACATCGCCAGTGAAACCCGCGCGGCCGTGGCGGGTGGTGTCACCAGCCTGTGCTGCCCGCCGCAAACCAAGCCGGTACTGGACACCTCGGCCGTGGCCGAGCTGATCCTGGACCGCGCCCGCGAAGCCGCCAACAGCAAGGTCTACCCGATCGGCGCCCTGACCAAGGGCCTGGAAGGCGAACAACTGGCCGAGCTGGTAGCCCTGCGCGACACCGGTTGCGTGGCCTTCGGCAACGGCCTGAAGGAAATCCCCAACAACCGTACCCTGGCCCGCGCCCTGGAATACGCCGCCACCTTCGACCTGACCGTGGTGTTCCACTCCCAGGACCGCGACCTGTCCCAGGGCGGCCTGGCCCATGAAGGGGCCATGGCCAGCTTCCTCGGCCTGCCGGGCATCCCGGAAACCGCCGAAACCGTGGCCCTGGCGCGCAACCTGCTGCTGGTGGAACAGACCGGCGTGCGTGCGCACTTCACCCAGATCACCAGTGCCCGTGGCGCACGGTTGATCGCCCAGGCCCAGGCCCTCGGCCTGCCGGTAACCGCCGATGTGGCGCTGTACCAGCTGATCCTCACCGATGAGTCGCTGCGCGAGTTCTCAAGCCTGTACCACGTGCAGCCGCCACTGCGTACCGCCGCCGACCGCGACGGCCTGCGAGAGGCGGTGAAGTCAGGTGTGATCCAGGCGATTTCCAGCCACCACCAGCCGCACGAACGCGACGCCAAGCTGGCCCCGTTCGGCGCCACCGAGTCGGGTATCAGCAGCGTCGAGTTGCTGCTGCCATTGGCCATGACGCTGGTGCAGGACGGCCTGCTCGACCTGCCGACCCTGCTGGCCCGCCTGAGCAGCGGCCCGGCTGCTGCCCTGCGCCTGCCGGCTGGCGAGCTGAAGGTGGGTGGCGCAGCTGACCTGGTGCTGTTCGACCCGCAAGCCTCCACCGTTGCCGGCGAGCAATGGTTCTCGCGCGGCGAGAACTGCCCGTTCATCGGCCACTGCCTGCCGGGTGCGGTGCGTTATACCTTGGTCGATGGGCATGTTTGCCACGAGGGCTGAGTAACCTTCTTCGCGGGCACGCCCGCTCCCACAGGATCACCACTAACCCAAGGCATGTGGTAACCCTGTGGGAGCGGGCATGCCCGCGAATGCCCTCGCACGGCTCCCCCTGCCAAGCGCGACCATTCATCCCCCACGGTTGAAATCCTTCCCCCCACCCCCATATGAGTCTGCATCAGGCACTTTCGCCCCGCTGCGTGGAGACTCTCCCCTTGACCACCATCGTTTCTGTCCGCCGTAACGGCAAAGTCGTCATGGGTGGCGACGGCCAGGTATCCCTCGGCAACACCGTGATGAAAGGCAACGCCAAGAAGGTGCGCCGCCTGTACCACGGCCAGGTCATTGCGGGCTTCGCCGGTGCCACCGCCGATGCCTTCACCCTGTTCGAACGCTTTGAAGGCCAGCTGGAAAAACACCAGGGCCACCTGGTACGTGCCGCCGTCGAGCTGGCCAAGGAATGGCGTACCGACCGTTCCCTGAGCCGCCTGGAAGCCATGCTAGCCGTGGCCAACAAGGACGCTTCCCTGATCATCACCGGTAACGGCGACGTGGTCGAACCCGAAGACGGCCTGATCGCCATGGGTTCCGGTGGCGCCTACGCTCAGGCCGCAGCCCGCGCCCTGCTGAACAAGACCGACCTCTCGGCCCGTGAAATCGCCGAAACCGCCCTGAACATCGCCGGTGATATCTGCGTGTTCACCAACCACAACCTGACCATCGAGGAGCAGGACCTGGCCGACTGACTCAGCTGTTCTGGCGCCCCTTCCCGGTGACGGGGCTTTTCCACGCTGATTCATCTGCCCAAGGACCGTATTGACCATGTCCATGACCCCCCGCGAGATCGTCCACGAACTCAACCGCCACATCATCGGCCAGGACGACGCCAAACGCGCCGTGGCCATTGCCCTGCGCAACCGCTGGCGCCGGATGCAGCTGCCTGCCGAGCTGCGTGCCGAAGTCACCCCGAAGAACATCCTGATGATCGGCCCTACCGGCGTCGGCAAGACCGAAATCGCCCGTCGCCTGGCCAAACTGGCCAACGCGCCGTTCCTCAAGGTGGAAGCCACCAAGTTCACCGAAGTGGGCTACGTGGGCCGTGATGTCGAGTCGATCATCCGTGACCTGGCCGATGCGGCGCTGAAGATGCTGCGCGAGCAAGAGATCATCCGCGTGCGACACCGCGCCGAAGATGCCGCCGAAGACCGCATCCTCGATGCCCTGCTGCCGCAGGCACGGGTGAGCAGCTTCGCCGAGGAAGCCGCACAGACCAGCACCGACTCCAACACCCGCCAGCTGTTCCGCAAGCGCCTGCGTGAAGGCCAGCTGGACGACAAGGAAATCGAAATCGAAGTGGCCGATGCCGTGGGCGTCGAAATTGCCGCGCCACCCGGCATGGAAGAAATGACCAACCAGCTGCAAAGCCTGTTTGCCAACATGGGCAAAGGCAAGCGCAAGGCGCGCAAGCTGAAGGTGAAAGAAGCGCTGAAGATGGTGCGTGATGAAGAAGCGAGCCGCCTGGTCAACGAGGAAGAGCTCAAGGCCAAGGCACTGGAAGCGGTCGAGCAGCATGGCATCGTGTTCATCGACGAAATCGACAAGGTTGCCAAGCGCGGCAACGTTGGCGGCGCTGACGTGTCCCGTGAAGGCGTACAGCGCGACCTGCTGCCGCTGATCGAAGGCTGCACCGTCAACACCAAGCTGGGCATGGTCAAGACCGACCACATTCTGTTCATTGCCTCGGGTGCATTCCACCTGAGCAAGCCAAGCGACCTGGTGCCCGAGCTGCAAGGCCGTCTGCCGATTCGCGTGGAACTGAAGGCACTGACCCCGGAAGACTTCGAACGCATCCTGCAAGAGCCGCATGCCTCGCTGACCGAGCAGTACCAGGCCCTGTTGAAAACCGAAGGCCTGAACATCGCGTTCCAGGCGGACGGTATCAAGCGCCTGGCCGAAATTGCCTACCAGGTGAACGAGAAAACCGAGAACATCGGTGCCCGCCGCCTGCACACCCTGCTTGAGCGTTTGCTTGAAGAGGTGTCGTTCAGCGCTGGCGACTTGGCCAGCACCCACGACGAAACGCCGATCCAGATCGACGCGGCGTATGTGAACAGCCACCTGGGTGAGCTGGCGCAGAACGAAGACCTGTCGCGCTACATCCTGTAAGACCGCACGGGGCTGCCCTGCAGCCCCCTTGCACAATGGTCCGAATCTCCCGAAGCTGTGCACTATCAGCTCCCGAGAGATTCCGCCCATGGCCCGCCTGCCCACCGCCATCAACCTGCACAAAGCCTCGAAAACCCTCACCCTCACCTACGCCCCCGGCGAGGCCTACACCCTGCCCGCCGAATTCCTGCGCGTGCACTCCCCCTCCGCCGAGGTCCAGGGCCACGGCAACCCCATCCTGCAATTTGGCAAGATCAACGTCGGCCTCATCGGCCTGGAACCTGCCGGCCAATATGCACTGAAACTGACCTTCGACGACGGCCATGACAGCGGCCTGTTCACCTGGGAATACCTTGAACAGCTGTGCCTGCGCCAGGAACAGTTGTGGGCCGAGTACCTCGACGAACTGCACAAGGCCGGGAAATCCCGCGACCCGGCCGAATCGGTCGTGAAACTCATGCTCTAGCGCAAGGGCTGCAGGGTTTAGAGCGCATTTTCTAAATTCATCTGTTTGAATGACTTACAGACAGCCCAGTGAAGGGCTGTCTTGCGCATTACATGAAAGTCGGGTAACCAATGGGTGTGGCAAGTTCCCTGCATCATTTTGCAGGCAGTCAGAACCCCCGCAGCACCGCTGTTCCTTATCACTGGTCACCCGAGTAGCAGTACCGGGCTCAGGGCTGTGCTCCTGTCACAGCAACCGGTACTCGTCTCAGGACAACGGAGCGTCGTAGATGAGTAACAAGAACAACGATGAGCTGCAGCGGCAGGCCTCGGACAATACCCTGGGGCTGAACCCGGTCATCGGCATTCGCCGCAAGGACCTGTTGAGCTCGGCACGTACCGTGCTGCGCCAGGCCGTGCGCCAACCGCTGCACAGCGCCAAACATGTGGCCCACTTTGGCCTGGAGCTGAAGAACGTGCTGCTGGGCAAATCCAGCCTGGCCCCGGAAAGCGACGACCGTCGCTTCAATGACCCGGCCTGGAGCAACAACCCGCTGTACCGCCGCTACCTGCAAACCTACCTGGCCTGGCGCAAGGAGCTGCAGGACTGGATTGGCAGCAGCGACCTGTCACCGCAAGACATCAGCCGCGGCCAGTTCGTCATCAACCTGATGACCGAAGCCATGGCACCGACCAATACCCTGTCCAACCCGGCAGCGGTCAAACGCTTCTTCGAAACCGGTGGCAAGAGCCTGCTCGACGGCCTGTCCAACCTGGCCAAGGACATGGTCAACAACGGCGGCATGCCCAGCCAGGTGAACATGGACGCCTTCGAAGTGGGCAAGAACCTGGGCACCAGTGAAGGTGCCGTGGTGTACCGCAACGATGTACTGGAGCTGATCCAGTACAGCCCCATCACCGAACAGGTGCATGCCCGCCCGCTGCTGGTGGTGCCGCCGCAGATCAACAAGTTCTATGTGTTCGACCTGAGCCCGGAGAAGAGCCTGGCCCGCTACTGCCTGCGCTCGCAGCAGCAAACCTTCATCATCAGCTGGCGCAACCCGACCAAGGCCCAGCGCGAGTGGGGCCTGTCCACTTACATCGATGCGCTCAAGGAAGCGGTCGATGCCGTGCTGGCCATTACCGGCAGCAAGGACCTGAACATGCTCGGTGCCTGCTCCGGCGGCATCACCTGCACCGCACTGGTAGGCCACTATGCCGCCCTCGGTGAGAACAAGGTCAATGCCCTGACCCTGCTGGTCAGCGTGCTGGACACCACCATGGATACCCAGGTTGCGCTGTTCGTCGACGAGCAGACCCTGGAGTCGGCCAAGCGCCACTCCTATCAGGCCGGCGTACTGGAAGGCAGCGACATGGCCAAGGTGTTCGCCTGGATGCGCCCCAACGACCTGATCTGGAACTACTGGGTCAACAACTACCTGCTCGGCAACGAGCCGCCCGTGTTCGACATCCTGTTCTGGAACAACGACACCACACGCCTGCCGGCCGCCTTCCACGGCGACCTGATCGAAATGTTCAAGAGCAACCCGCTGACCCGCGCGGACGCCCTTGAAGTGTGCGGCACCCCGATCGACCTGAAGAAAGTGCAGTGCGACATCTTCAGCGTCGCCGGCACCGCCGACCACATCACCCCGTGGCAGTCGTGCTACCGCTCGGCGCACCTGTTCGGCGGCAAGATCGAGTTCGTGCTGTCCAACAGTGGCCATATCCAGAGCATCCTCAACCCGCCAGGCAACCCCAAGGCACGCTTCATGACCGGCGCCGATCGCCCGGGTGACCCGGTGGCCTGGCAGGAAAACGCCACCAAGCATGCCGACTCCTGGTGGCTGCACTGGCAGAGCTGGCTGAGCGAACGTGCCGGGGAGCTTAAAAAGGCGCCGACCCGCCTGGGCAACCGCGCCTATGCCGCTGGCGAAGCCTCACCGGGCACCTACGTTCACGAGCGTTGAGTGGCCTTGCCGTGGCCGCCATCGGCGCGCCACGGTGCTTTTTTCACCGAAGAGTCGAACGCATGCCGGAACCCTACATCTTCAGGACCGTCGAACTGGACGACCAATCCATTCGCACTGCCGTCCGCCCGGGCAAGCCGCACCTGACACCGTTGCTGATTTTCAACGGCATCGGCGCCAACCTGGAGCTGGTGTTCCCGTTCATCGAGGCGCTGGACCCGGACCTTGAGGTCATCGCCTTCGATGTGCCCGGGGTGGGTGGTTCGTCCACACCGCGTCATCCCTATCGCTTTCCGGGGCTGGCCAAGCTGACCGCGCGCATGCTCGATTACCTGGACTACGGCCAGGTCAGCGCCATCGGCGTGTCTTGGGGCGGCGCCCTGGCCCAGCAGTTCGCCCACGATTACCCGGAGCGCTGCAAGAAGCTGGTGCTGGCTGCCACTGCCGCCGGCGCCGTCATGGTGCCGGGCAAGCCCAAAGTGTTGTGGATGATGGCCAGCCCCAGGCGCTACGTGCAGCCCTCCCATGTCATCCGCATCGCGCCGATGATCTATGGCGGCGCTTTCCGTCGCGACCCGGACCTGGCCATGCACCATGCGTCCAAGGTCCGTTCCGGCGGCAAGATGGGTTACTACTGGCAACTGTTCGCAGGCCTGGGCTGGACGAGCATCCACTGGCTGCACAAGATCCACCAGCCGACCTTGGTGCTGGCCGGTGACGACGACCCGCTTATTCCGCTGATCAACATGCGCCTGCTGGCCTGGCGGATTCCCAACGCCCAGCTACACATAATCGACGATGGCCACCTGTTCCTGATTACCCGGGCCGAGGCCGTCGCACCGATCATCATGAAGTTTCTCCAGGAAGAACGTCAGCGCGCGGTCATGCATCCGCGCCCCGCCTCCGGCGGTTGATTGTCGCTGCCCGGAAAACGGGTAAGACGAGGGAGTGTTGCCATGACAGACAAACCGGCCAAAGGAACGAAAACGCTCCCCGCCACCAGCATGAACGTACAGAACGCCATACTCGGCCTGCGCGGGCGCGACCTGGTGTCGACCCTGCGCAGGGTGGGCCGCCACGGTTTGACCAACCCGCTGCATACGGCGCGCCACCTGCTGGCACTCGGCGGCCAGCTGGGCCGCGTGATGCTGGGCGACTCGCCCTACCAGCCCAACCCCCGCGACGCCCGCTTCAGCGACCCGACCTGGAGCCAGAACCCGTTTTACCGCCGTGGCCTGCAGGCCTACCTGGCCTGGCAGAAGCAGACCCGCCAATGGATCGACGAAAGCCACCTGGACGACGATGACCGGGCCCGCGCGCACTTTCTGTTTGGCTTGATCAATGACGCCCTGGCGCCGAGCAACTCGCTGCTCAACCCGCTGGCGGTAAAGGAACTGCTCAATACCGGCGGGCAAAGCCTGGTGCGTGGCGTGGCCCACCTGCTCGACGACCTGCGCCATAACGACGGCCTGCCGCGCCAGGTGGACGAACGCGCCTTCGAGGTGGGTGGCAACCTGGCGGCGACAGCTGGCGCGGTGGTGTTTCGCAACGAGCTGCTGGAGCTGATCCAGTACAAGCCGATGAGTGAAAAGCAGCACGCCCGGCCCTTGCTGGTGGTGCCGCCACAAATCAACAAGTTCTATATCTTCGACTTGCAGGCACACAACAGCTTCGTCCAGTACATGCTCAAGAACGGCCTGCAGGTGTTCATGGTCAGCTGGCGCAACCCCGACCCACGCCACCGCGAGTGGGGGCTGTCCTCGTATGTGCAGGCCCTGGAGGAAGCGCTCAACGCCTGCCGCAGCATCAGTGGCAACCGCGACCCCAACCTGATGGGCGCCTGCGCCGGCGGGCTGACCATGGCCGCGCTGCAGGGGCATCTGCAGGCCAAGCGCCAACTGCGCAGGGTACGTAGCGCCACGTACCTGGTCAGCCTGCTGGACAGCAAGTTCGACAGCCCGGCCAGCCTGTTCGCCGACGAGCAGACCGTCGAGGCCGCCAAACGTCGCTCGTATCAACGGGGGGTGCTGGACGGCGGCGAGGTGGCCAGGATCTTCGCCTGGATGCGCCCCAACGACCTGATCTGGAATTACTGGGTCAACAACTACCTGCTGGGCAAGGCGCCGCCCGCGTTCGACATCCTCTACTGGAACGCCGACAACACGCGCCTGCCGGCAGCCCTGCACGGCGACTTGCTGGACTTCTTCAAGCACAACCCGCTGACCCACCCCGCAGGCCTTGAAGTGTGCGGCACGCCCATCGACCTCAAGCAGGTCGACCTGGACAGTTTCACCGTGGCCGGCAGCAACGATCACATCACCCCGTGGGATGCCGTGTATCGCTCGGCCTTGCTGCTCGGTGGCGACCGGCGCTTCGTGCTGGCCAATAGCGGGCACATCCAGAGCATCATCAACCCGCCGGGCAACCCCAAGGCTTACTACCTGGAAAACCCCAAGCTTTCGGGCGACCCGCGCGCCTGGTTCTACGAAGCCAAACGCAGCGACGGCAGCTGGTGGCCCCTGTGGCTGGAATGGATCACGCCACGTTCCGGCCCGCTCAAGGCACCCCGTACCGAACTGGGCAACAGCACGTATCCACCGCTCGGCCCGGCGCCAGGCACCTATGTCCTGACCCGATGAGCCTGACGACTGGATGAAGACCCGCGACCGTATCCTCGAATGCGCCCTGCAACTGTTCAACCAGCAGGGCGAACCGAACGTTTCCACCTTGGAGATTGCCAACGAACTGGGTATCAGCCCGGGCAACCTGTATTACCACTTCCACGGCAAGGAGCCCTTGGTGCTGGGCCTGTTCGAGCGCTTTGAAGAAGCGCTGATGCCCCTGCTCGACCCGCCGCTGGAGGTGCGCCTGGATGCCGAGGATTACTGGCTGTTCCTGCACCTGATCGTCGAGCACATGGCCCAGTACCGCTTCCTGTTCCAGGACCTGTCCAATCTGACCGGGCGCCTGCCCAAGCTGGCGCGCGGCATGCGCAGCCTGATCAACGCGCTCAAGCGTACGCTGGCGGCGTTGCTGGCCAGCCTCAAGGGCCAGGGGCTGGTGGAGAGTGACACCCAGGCGCTGGGGCAGTTGGTGGAGCAGATCACCCTGACGCTGATGTTCTCGCTGGATTACCAGCGGGTACTGGGGCGCGAGGGGGATGTGGGGATTGTGGTGTATCAGGTGATGATGCTGGTGGCGCCGCATTTGCAGGCGCAGGCGCGAGCGGCGGCGGAGCAGTTGGCGGTGCGGTATCTGGAGGGGTAACAATGATGCCAGCCAACTGAGTCCTCCAGTTTGACTGGGGCTGCTTTGCAGCCCTTCGCGGGCTCGCCCGCTCCCACAGGGATCGCACAAACCAAGGGCTCTGCGATAAACCTGTGGGAGCGGGCAAGCCCGCGAAGCAGGCGACGCGGTATCAGATCAGGGTACCGGTGCCCGTTGGTGCCGACGGCGTGCTGCTGACCGGGGCGGCGGCAGGTGCCGGTGCTGCGGTAGCGGCCGGGGCGGCGCTGGCCGTTGGGGCTGCTGGCTTGGCGGCTGCCGGTTTGGCCGGGGCTTTTTTCACCGCAGGCTTCTTCGCCGCAGCAGGCTTGGCCGCTGCCGGTTTGGCTGCAGGCTTGGCCGCCGCCACCTTGGCTGCAGGCTTGGCAGCCGGTTTTGCCGCTGCGGTTTTAGCTGCCGGCTTGGCCGCTGCGGTTTTTGCCGCAGGCTTGGCTGCCGCTTTGGCCAGTGGCTTGGCCGCCGCCTTGCTCGCAGCCGGTTTGGCAGCAGCGGTGCGCGACGAAATCGGCGTAACCGACGCACCGGTCAGCTTCTCGATCTGCTTGGTCAGGCTGTCCACCTGCTGGTGCAGGGCCTTGATCTCGTTGCGGCTCGGCACACCCAGGCGCGAGATGGCGCTGTTCAGGCGCTTGTCGAAAGCCTCTTCGAGTTCGCTCCATTTGCCCAATGCACGGTCCTTCACGCCAGACACGCGCGAAGTGGTGGAGGACTTGGCGGTTTCGGCCACGTCTTCAGCGGTTTTCTTCGCCTGCTTCTCGGCCTTCTCGCCATCCTTCACCAGCGAGTCGAACAGCTTCGGGCCGTCCTGGTCGATCTTCGAATAGATACCCAGCCCCGCCAGCCAGATCTTGCGGGAGTATTTCTCGATCCCGCCGACCCAGGAGCTGCCTTCTTTTTCGGTGTTCTTCTTGCCAGCCATCCTGCTCTCCTTATGGTTTGTGCGCGACGCGCTCAAGCAGCTCGTGCAACTGTTCAAGCTTGATCGACAGCGCCTCAACGTCATGTTTAGACGGAATGCCAAGGCGATTCAAGGCGCGCCCTACCCGTGCGTCGAAAGCTTTTTCGATCTTGTCGAGTTGAATTTCTACCTTGCCGCGTACGCGACTGACTTCTTCAGCCGCTTCGTCGATCTGGTTGTTGGCAGCATCGAGCTCTTTGTCGATGCGTTTCTTGCCACGCTTCTCGACGCCTTCGCCGGCCTTGACCAGCTCCTGGAAGTAGTCGGAGCCTTCCTGGCCCACCCGCGCATAAGCGCCGATGCCAGCCAGCCAGATCTTGCGCGCGTAGCCGCGCACTTCGCCCAGCGTACCCAGGGCGTCGTCCTTTTTCTTCACCGTCACTTTGGCCATGCTCTGTACCTCATACTCATGAGTGGAGGAGGAACCGCCCATGGAGGTTGGGCTTGAGCATAAGGTAGGGAGAAAAATTAGAAACCTCACCCTAAGGTCACCCTGCAGTTGCGCGGGGGGCATTTAAGTACAGCCTTCGACACAGTCATTCACCCTAGCGTTCAGGCACTGCCACCCACGGAGCCCGAACAAAATGCCTGAAACGTTTGACACGCAAACCATCACCTTCAAGCAACTGGTTGCCAGCCGCTTCGCCAAGCGCCCCACCCTGCGCGGAGTCATCGGCAAAGTCGGCTTCGCGGTACTTGCCGACCGCTACCCGTGGATTACCCGCAATCACCCACAATTGAACTCACTTGGCGCTTTCACCCTGATGCATGGCGAAGGCAAGGAGCCTGGGCAGGTTGCCCTTGTGGACACCTTGCTGGAACACTTCCTGACGGGGGGCAGCCTGGCGTTCACCGACACCGACATGCTCAGCATTGTGCCGCCTGCACCCTTTCGCCCGCAGGAACAAGGTGCAGACCCGAGCACACAACCCGAAATCAACCTGAGCATGCAGAAGCTGAACGAGGTCTTCGATGAAGTGTTGGCCTCACTCCCCCAAGCCTTCCAGCATGCACAGATTGGCTTCTGGGCTGCGAGCGATGCCACATCGGCATTCTCACCTCTGCACTGGCTGGCACAAACCCTGAAAGCAGCCTTGCTCGGTGGTGTGGAACAGCAAGGCTTGGCCGCCCCGGAAAGAAACACGCTGTACGGCCTGATCAATGGCAGTGAACAAGGGCTGGTAGTCAACGGCCTGCAGGTTACCCTGGATGACCACCCGCCCCAGACGCTACCCGACCTGCTGATCACCGGTACCTCTGGGCGCGTGCTGTGGTGCAAGCCCTGCGGCGCAGTGCGCAGCCATGAAGGGCTGGCGGCCTTCGCCGAAGCCCTTCGCGATGAGCTGGCACAGCGCTACCCATTCAGTGCCTTGCGCTGGGCACGGCAGCCGCTGGATACCGACCCGTTCCACTACCAGGCCATGGCATTGCTGAACGGCATTCTCGACAGGATCGGCCGCCTGCAGTTGTCGGCGCTTACCTGCGTTCATGACCTTGAAGCAGCCTTCAGCGCCTTGAGCGACCCCTCTGTCAACTTCCTCGATCTGCCCCTGTCGAACACTGCGCAACCGCTCATCAGCCTGCCGGCCTGGCTCACCCAGGCCGACACCACCGGGCGCATGCTGTACGGTGGTGCACTGTTAGAGCTTGCAGCCAGCCACGCGCAAGCCCAAGGCAAGACATCGTTCGAAGCGATAGCGCCTTTGGACCGTTATGCCGCCGACCTGCTACGCAAGCAGATGCGCCTGGATCACCCGGGCAAAGCGCCCCATGACCCGGACCAACTGCTTGTAGAGATCTCTGTGGTGGTACCGTTGTCATCCTCAGGGCCTGCGCAACTGCAGTACCTGAAAAGCATGACGCTGACCGAACTGGCCATTTCACGCTTGCACACGGATGCAAACGAAGTGGCATCCGGCCTTGCCGACACCCACGCACGCCCCCTCGACAGCTGGCTGAACCTTGACTACGTCAATGCACTGATCTCTAAGGTGGACGTTGGTGGCCAATACCCGGTCTATGTCACAGACCAGCTGAAAGACACCACGCTCAAGGCCACACGCATTCAGTGTCACGCCACACAATGGCGCAACACCCTGCGGTTTGCCGCACTCGAAGCCAGACTAAAAGGACAACTGCGTGCGCACACCTGCCAGGCCATCGTCGATTTCTGCCGTGCCACCGCCACACAGGCTGCTTCCCTGACGGTTGCGCCACTGGCATTCCTGCCGGCGCCAGGTGCCGCCAAGGGTGATCGCGTACATGGCATGTTCCTGATCAACATTCATGCAAGCCAGGTTTGGGCCTTGTACCGTCCGTTGTTCGCGCAAGACACCTTGATCGAGTTTGCCAGCCTGGACAGCCTGATGGCGCGAATTCGGACAGATCAGGCCTTGCAGCAAAGCCTGCTTGCCTGGATGGACGATGACGCCCGGGTCATTTACCAACAGGGTGGATTCGAGCGCCCACACCTGCACCCCGGCCTTTCTGCACTGGCGCACCTGCTAGGCACGGAGTCGGCGTTGGTCGATGCCATTCTGGAACGTTTGAAAGTACCGGTCAGCGCGTGGCACAAGCCCTGGTCGGAAGACTTGGACAGCCACCTCTACGAAGCCCGCATCCAGGCATTGCTACTGTTGGCATCCCGGCAGAGTACTTCCAACGCCCAGCAACGCTGGGCGTTGATCGTGCAGCTGGCCTGGGTGGTGTTCAACACGGTCACCCCGCTGGTGCGTGGCCCGGCGGCAACGCTGGCCTGGCTGGTGGCCGCCCTGGCCACACTCAAGGATGACCTGCCAGCGCTTTACCAAGGCAGCCCGCAAGAGCAAGCCATGGCCGCTGCGGACCTGTTGAGCAACCTGGCCATGCTACTGATGCACACGTCATCAGGCCAATCGACAAGTGCCGTCGCCACAACTGCTACGCCAGCACTGGCCCTTGAGGGCCTTGCCACCAGAGCCCCATTCACGTCAGTAACGGTCGAACCACCCACGGCTACGGACTGGGTTGCGCACGAACAGTCACCAGACCCAAGCCACATCCACGTGGAAAGCTGGCGGAACAGCCAACGTGTGGGGAACCTGCCCGCTGAAGCACGTCAGCGCCTGGCTGAGCTGCGGGCATCCGTTTCCCTGCAAGGCCATGCTGCCGAAACACACGGCCGCCTGCGTGGGCTGTACAAGGTTGGGGAGCAGCTGTATGTGAAGCTTCAAGACGTCGCCTACGAGGTGCACGAGACCTGGGGGGGCGTACAGATCATCGGCCCGGAAACCCACCAAGGTGAATGGCAATCGTATTGGGGAGGTGCACCGGATGGCTATTACATCGTCGGACGAGAGCGCAGCAAAGGCCCCTGGCTGACACGCTGGAACGAAGAGTGGGTGCTGGACCTGAGCCTCGCAGGCGGCATGCCAAAGACCCGCGAGGCCATCACCGCGCAGAATCGCCAGCAGTTCGAAGCCCTGCAAACCGATACTCAAGCGAACCAGGCAGCGCTGAACAAACTTGAACCACTGATGGAGCGCAATCGGGAACAGCTTGAAGCCTTTGACGACAAGGCAGCCGCCTTCACCCTGGCGTTCAATGCACTGCCCAACCCCGACGTCAGCACGCTGCCAGAGGCGCTTGCACAACAGCGCATGGAACTGCTGAGGCTACGCAACGTGCATATGTCCGACATCACCGCAGCCGCCCTGTACCTGGAGAAGCAAACCACCCTGCTGCACGCCAACGTCGACATCTTCCGGAAAATGCTCGAACCCCGCTTCCTCAAGTACGACCGCTCCGCAGCGACACCGCGCAGGCTCAGTAACTGGACCGAAACGGCGATCGACACCGATATGCTCCTGCTCAGGCGCCTGCTCGAACTGATCGACCACGAAAAGCTTCAGGAGCAGTCCATGGGTTTGCGCTGGTTGCCCGACAACGAGGAGCAAAAGCAACGCCACAGTGTGTTCCGCGAATCAACCCGGTACTCGCTGAAGGTCAGTCGACGCCTGCTCAAGGTCAGTGAACGGCTGGACAGCACACTCCCCTTGGCGCTGAGCGACGCTCGGGTCGACTATCCCGACAAAAATGCCAAGATCGAACGCACCATCAAACTGCGCCCCTACTCCTCACTGATCGTCCGTGCGCAGATCATCAGCGACCTGGCCTACCTGACGCTGGACAAAACCCTGCTGACCGCCGAGGCCGCTGCCGAACTATTGCCGCTGCAGGTTGGCCTCAGCAACAAGGACTTGTCGGCATCCCTGTGGAACCATGATGGCCTGGCATCAACCAACCTGCCTGCCGACCAGCAGGTCGAAGTGCTGAACAACGTATTGCGCGACTATCGTGCAGCCCTCGGCAAGGCTCAGTACCTTCAGTCGTTTACAGAACCCGCGCTGGACACGCAGATACTCGATGAATACATCAATGAAATGACCGGCCTGGAGCGCATGGCGGAAAACGAGCTGAGCTGCGCACTGGCCAATGTCGAGCGTGGCACACTACCGGCTCCGCGCTCCGTGGCCCACCGTACCAGGCCTGGCAAACAGACGTTGATCCGCACTTCACGTGGGCGCCCGGTACTCGTCGAGCAGGACCCACAAGGGGAGCGTGCAGTGCAGCACAACCCGGCGACCCAACAGCCAGCAGGCACTTATGAACGTCGAGAGGGTGAGTGGCATGAAGTGGTAGGCAACAAGGCGACGCCCTCGCAAGACACCGCACAGCTGCGCCGCCGTGCACAAAGCCTGCTGACACAGAAGGATGCCCGGATCGCATCGGCGGCACGCTACGCGCACGAACCGAACAGCCTGGCAGATCTGCTGGACTGGCAGGTCGAGGACATGCGCGAGGTGGAGCAGCAACTGAGCACCGCACATGACCAACCCAGCACGACATTGAGCGCGCGACTGCGCGATGCCATCGCCGCAGTATCCACGGAAAAACAACGCCTGCTGACAAATGCCTACCTGGGCACCCGTCACCCGGACAGCAGCGCGCTACGTTACCTGCACCAGCAAAAACGGCTTCAGATCACCCTGACCCAGTCTCGCAAAGCGCTTCGCAACGCCAACGATTACCTCGACGTTTACCAGATCAAGGACGTGCAGGCGCCGAAAAATGTGCTGTGGGAGGCTCACTTTCACTACCGCAGCGCCGATGCAGCGCCCAAAACCTTCGCCAAAGGCCACCTGAAGCTCTGGGAACCACGCTTGCCAGGCGATGCCAGGCTTGGCAAAGAGCGTGAGGCCCAGCTGGAGAAGGCCAATACAGCGGCCGAACGCATCGAGATCTATCGCGGTGACCTGCGCCTGGAGCAAGTCGAAGGCATCATTCCCTTCCCGGCTACCTGACAACCCTGATCAACGGGCCTGCCCTGGCATCACGCCAGGGCTTTGTCCAGCGCCCGCTCGATCTCGCCCTTGATGGTGCCGCTCATCATCGACAGCATCATGCCCAGCTTCAGCTCCACACGGATGCTGTCCTCACCGATGTGCACGCTGCCGTTGGCGCCGCTGCGCGCCACATCGACCCGGTCACCGTTCCAGGTGGCCTTCAGGTCGTATTCGCGGCTGAGCTTGTCGACCAGAGCTTCGGCCTTGGCACGGGCGGCATCGCGGCCGAGGGAGTGTTTGCGTTCGACGCTGATCTGGGTCATGCGGGTGTTCCTGAAGATGTAGACATAATCGGCATTATGCCCGCCCCTGCCCACTGGCACACCCCGCCAAGACAAATCCGCCCGTTCGCCCTAGAATGGCGGTAATTTTTTCCGGTGAAGCGATATGAACGACCAGCGCAAAGGCGAACACGCCGAACCCACCACCCATTTCGGCTACCAGGACGTCCCTGAAAGCCAGAAGGCGAAGAAAGTCGCCGAAGTGTTCCACTCGGTGGCCGCCAAGTACGACCTGATGAACGACGTGCTGTCCGGCGGCATGCACCGCCTGTGGAAGCGCTTTACCATCGAGCTGTCGGGCGTGCGCAGCGGCAACCGCGTGCTGGATATCGCCGGCGGTACCGGCGACCTGGCCGCCAAGTTCTCGCGCCTTGTAGGCCCGACCGGCCAGGTGGTGCTGGCCGACATCAACGATTCGATGCTCAAGGTCGGCCGTGACCGCCTGCTCGACCGTGGCGTGGCCGGCAACATCGAGTTCGTCCAGGCCGACGCTGAAAAGCTGCCGTTCCCGGACAACCACTTCGACTGCGTGACCATCGCCTTCGGCCTGCGCAACGTCACCCACAAGGACGAAGCCATCCGTTCGATGCTGCGCGTGCTCAAGCCGGGCGGCCGCCTGTTGATCCTGGAGTTCTCCAAGCCGACCAACAAGCTGATGTCCAAGGCCTACGACGCCTACTCGTTCGCCTTCATGCCACTGGCCGGCAAGCTGATCACCAACGACTCGGAAAGCTACCGTTACCTGGCCGAATCGATCCGCATGCACCCGGACCAGGAAACCCTGAAGAGCATGATGGTCGAGGCCGGTTTCGACCGCGTCACCTACCACAACATGACCAGCGGCATCGTTGCCGTGCACCGGGGGATCAAACCCTGATGCTGCTGGCCGGGCTGCTCGCCAGCGTCGAACATGGCCTGAACCGCATCCTGCGCATGGACAGCACGGCCCTGCCGCGCCTGGCCGCGCTGGAAGGCAAGGTCATCGAGATCGACTGCCGCCAACCGGCCCTGCAGGTGTTCATCCTGCCCGATGAAGAAGGCCTGATGCTCGCCGCGCACTGGCAGGGCGAGGTCGACTGCAGCCTGCGCGCCCCGGCTGGCAGCCTGGCGCAACTGGCCCTGGCCAAGGACAAGACCGCCGTGCTGCACAGCCCGCAGGTTGAGCTGCATGGCGACAGCGCCGTACTGCTGGACCTGTTCGGCGTGCTGCAAGACCTTGAGCTGGACTGGGAGCACGAGCTGCAACGCTGGCTTGGCCCGGTCGCCACGGCCATGCTGGCCGGCCATATCCGCTTGCGTGCACGCTGGACTCGCCAGGGCCTGGCGCGCTTCAGCCAGAACCTGTCCGAGTACCTGGCCGAAGAGTCCCGCACCCTGGTGGGCAAACGCGAAGCCGAAGCCGCCTTCAGCGAACTCGATGCCCTGAAGCTCGACACAGAACGCCTTGAGGCCCGCCTCAAGCGCCTCTCCCGATCCCTTGATACCAGCGATAACGCATGAAGCTGCTCGCCGTCCGCCGTCTTTTTCGCATCCAGCGTGTGGTGATCCGCTACCGTCTCGATGACCTGCTGTTCGACCTGCCGCTGCCCTGGTGGCTGATGAGCCTGCGCCTGCTGATGCCGTGGCGCTGGCTGCCGCGCAAGCCGTCCGAACTGAGCCGTGGCGCACGCCTGCGCCTGGCGCTGCAGGACCTGGGGCCGATCTTCATCAAGTTCGGCCAGTTGCTGTCCACCCGTCGCGACCTGCTGCCCAACGACATCGCCGATGAGCTGATGCTGCTGCAGGACCGTGTGCCGCCGTTCGACCCCAAACAGGCCGTGGCCTTGATCGAGGCACAGCTGGGCGCCCCGGTGGCGCAGCTGTTCAGCCGCTTCGACGTGGAACCACTGGCCTCGGCCTCGGTGGCCCAGGTGCATGCTGCACGTCTCAAAACCGGCGAAGAAGTGGTGGTCAAGGTCGTGCGCCCGGGCCTGAAGCCAGTCATTGCCCAGGACCTGGCCTGGCTGTTCCTGATCGCCAAGGCCGCCGAACGCGCCTCGGCCGATGCCCGCCGCCTGCACCCGGTGGAAATCGTTGGCGACTACGAAAAAACCATTTACGACGAGCTCGACCTGCTGCGCGAAGCGGCCAACGCCAGCCAGCTGCGGCGCAATTTCGAAGGCTCCGAGCTGATGTACGTGCCCCAGGTGTACTGGGACCTGTGCCGCCCCAAGGTACTGGTGATGGAGCGTATCTACGGCGTGCCGGTGACCGACATGGCCACCCTGGCCGACCAGCGCACCGACATGAAACTGCTGGCCGAGCGTGGCGTGGAAGTGTTCTTCACCCAGGTGTTCCGCGACAGCTTCTTCCATGCCGACATGCACCCCGGCAACATCTTCGTCAGCACGGTCAAGCCGTGGAGCCCGCAGTACATCGCCATCGACTGCGGCATTGTCGGCAGCCTTACCGCCGAGGACCAGGACTACCTGGCGCGCAACCTGATTGCCTTCTTCAAGCGTGACTACCGCCGTGTCGCCCAGTTGCACATCGACTCGGGCTGGGTACCGGCGCACACCAAGGTCAACGAATTCGAAGCGGCGATCCGCACCGTCTGCGAGCCGATCTTCGAAAAACCGTTAAAGGATATTTCCTTCGGCCAGGTGCTGATGCGCCTGTTCCAGACAGCACGGCGCTTCAACATGGAAGTGCAGCCCCAGTTGGTGCTGCTGCAAAAGACCCTGCTCAACATCGAAGGCCTGGGCCGCCAGCTGTACCCCGATCTGGACCTGTGGAGCACCGCCAAGCCATTCCTCGAACGCTGGATGCGCGACCGCTACAGCCCCAAGGCCGTGTTCGGCAACATCCACAGCCAGGTCGAGCAACTGCCGCACCTGGCCGACATGGCCCGCGACCTGCTCGAACGCCTGTCACAGCCGCACCTGCAAGATCCGCAACTGCCGGAACGGCGCCGCCAGGGCGACCGCTGGGCACTGCGCCTGCTGGGCGCCGGCCTGCTCGGTGGAGGTGCGGTACTGGCCGCTGGCGCCGCCGAAGCCGCCAGCCTGGCCGCCCCGGCCGCGTGGCCGGCCTGGCTGATGCTGGCCGCAGGCCTTTACCTGATCGTACGCCAATAGCCAGCCGCGCCCGTGGCTGGCACACTAGCGCAAAGGGCCCGGTACAGGAGCGGGCCCGTTTTGGAGTCGACGATGAAAGACTGGCTGGACGAGATCAAGTGGAACAGCGATGGCCTGGTACCGGCAATCGCCCAGGACCACAAGACCGGACGCGTGCTGATGATGGCCTGGATGAACCGCGAATCGCTGGCGCTTACCGCCGCCGAGCAACGCGCCATCTACTGGTCGCGTTCGCGTGGCAAGCTGTGGCGCAAGGGCGAGGAATCCGGGCATGTGCAAAAGCTGCATGAGCTGCGCCTGGACTGCGACGCCGACGTGATCATCCTGATGGTCGAGCAACTGGGCCATATCGCCTGCCATACCGGCCGTGAAAGCTGCTTCTACCGCGTGTACGAAGACGGCCAGTGGAAAATCGTCGACCCGGTCCTGAAGGACCCGGATGCCATCTACAGCGCAGGACACTGACATGAGCGACACCCTCAACCGCCTGGCCGAAGTGCTTGAAGAACGCAAGCAAGCGGCGCCTGACAGCTCCTACGTGGCCAGCCTGTACCACAAGGGCCTGAACAAGATCCTCGAAAAGCTCGGCGAAGAATCGGTCGAGACCATCATCGCGGCCAAAGATGCCGCCGTGAGCAAGGATTACAGCGATGTCATCTACGAAACCGCCGACCTGTGGTTTCATAGCCTGGTGATGCTCAGCGCGCTGGGACAGCATCCACAAGCCGTGCTCGATGAGCTGGAGCGCCGTTTCGGGCTGTCCGGGCACGATGAAAAGGCCGCGCGACAGCCTTCGGCTTGAGCACAACGCATTCTAGGAGAGCACCATGGGTATTTTTGACTGGAAACACTGGATCGTCCTGCTGGTCGTCGTGGTCCTGGTGTTCGGCACCAAAAAGCTGAAAAACTTCGGCAGTGACCTGGGCGAGTCGATCAAGGGCTTCCGCAAGGCCATGAACGACGAAGAGAACAAGCCGGCCGAGCAAACCCCGCCGCCTGCCCAACCTGTTCCGCCGGTGCAGAACACTGCGCAGCAGAGCCAAGGCCACACCATCGAAGGCCAGGCCCAGCCGGTCCAAGAGCCACAGCGGAAAGACTGACCCATGTTCGGCATCAGTTTCAGCGAGCTGCTGCTCGTCGGCCTGGTCGCTCTGCTGGTGCTCGGCCCCGAGCGCCTGCCGGGTGCCGCGCGCACGGCAGGCCTGTGGATCGGCCGGCTCAAGCGCAGCTTCAACAGCATCAAGATGGAAGTGGAGCGCGAAATCGGCGCCGACGACATCCGCCGCCAGCTGCACAACGAGCACATCCTGCAGATGGAAGAGGAAGCCAAGCGCATCCTCAACCCGATGACGCCACCCGCACAGCCGCCGGTAACCACGGCCAGCGTGCAGCCACCTGCCGGGCTGGAAGCCAGGCCGGTCGAGCCGCCTGCCGCCCCGGCCACGCCTTCTGAACCGCCTCAACCGCCGCGAGCCCCATGAGCGAGATCCCGGAACACGACCAGCCGATGCCGCTGGTTTCGCACCTGACCGAACTGCGCACCCGCCTGCTGCGGTGCGTTGCCGTCATTTTCCTGATCTTTGCCGGGCTATTCTCCTTCGCCCAGCAGATCTACACACTGGTCTCGGCGCCGCTGCGCGAGCACTTGCCGGCCAATGCAACGATGATCGCCACCGACGTGGCCTCGCCGTTCCTCACGCCGTTCAAGCTGACCATGATCGTGTCGCTGTTCCTGGCGATTCCGTTCATCTTGCAGCAGATCTGGGGCTTTATCGCACCCGGGCTGTACCGCCATGAAAAGCGCATCGCCATTCCGCTGCTGGTGTCGAGCATCTTCCTGTTCTATGCCGGCATGGCGTTCGCCTATTTCCTGGTGTTCCCGCTGATCTTCGGCTTCTTCGCCAGCGCCACGCCGGAAGGCGTGTCGATGATGACCGACATCGCCAGCTACCTCGACTTCGTGATGACGCTGTTCTTCGCCTTTGGCGTGGCCTTCGAAATCCCGGTAGCGGTGGTGCTGCTGGTGTGGATCGGCGTGGTCGACGTCAAGTACCTGAAGAAAATCCGCCCCTACGTGATCATCGGCTGCTTCGTGGTCGGCATGGTGCTCACCCCGCCGGATATCTTCTCCCAGACCCTGCTGGCCGTGCCCATGTGGCTGCTGTTCGAGGTGGGTGTGCTGTGCGGCAGCATGATCCGCAAACGCAGCGCCCATGACGAAACCGCCGACGACCATAACGACCAGCCACCTGCGACCCAACCGTGAACCTGCTGCTTCTTGAAGAGGCCGACTTCGTTTCGGCCGACCGCGTCGTTCTTGCTGACCGGCGCTTCACCCACATGCAGGACATCCACCGCGTGGCGGTGGGCGACAACCTGCGCGTGGGGCGTATCAACGGCCTGATGGGCAAGGCCACGGTGCTGCGCCTGGAAAAGCACGAAGCCGAGCTGGAAGTTGCGTTTGACCAGCCCCCACCGGCCAAGCTGCCGCTAACCCTGGTGCTGGCGGTGCCTCGGCCGAAAATGCTACGTCGGCTGTTCCAGACCGTGGCCACCCTGGGCGTGCCACGCCTGATCCTAGTGAACAGCTACAAGGTCGAGAAAAGCTTCTGGCAAACGCCCTTCCTGCAGCCCGAGAGCATTCGCGAAAACCTGATCCTTGGCCTGGAACAGGCGCGCGACACCGTGCTGCCCGAAGTCATCATCGAAAAGCGCTTCAAGCCCTTCGTCGAAGACCGCCTGCCCGCCATCGCGGCTGGCACCCTGGGCCTGGTCGGCCACCCCGGCCCCTACCCCGCCTGCCCCCGTGCCGTGGAGCAAGCCGTTACCCTGGCCATCGGCCCCGAAGGCGGCTGGATCCCCTACGAAGTCGACCTGCTGGGCAACGCCGGGCTGGCGCCGGTGCAACTCGGTGACCGTATCTTGCGGGTCGAGACCGCGGTAACGGCGCTGCTTTCGCGTATTTTCTGACGCAAACGCCGTTTTTTCGCCCATCAAGTTTCCCTCTCCCAGGCCGATGCCTTGGCAATACAACAACTATTTGTACTGCCAAGTCGCCAGGGAGTCGTACATGTATCAATGGTTAGCCCAATCGCTGGGCAATGTGAGCGTCAATCGCAAACTGGGGCTGGGCTTCGGCCTGGTGCTGCTGTTGACCCTGGCTATCACCCTGACCGGCTGGCACGGCATGGACAGCATCATCGACCGTGGCGACAAGCTGGGGAACATCTCGGTCATCCAGCAGTACACCCAGGAACTGCGCATTGCTCGCCAGCACTACGAGCGCCGGCGTGACGATGCCTCGGTGGCAGAACTGGAAAAGGCCTTGGCCAACCTCGACCGCCAGGTACAGCTGATGCTCGGGCTGATCGAGCTTCCCGCCGATCGCCAACGCCTGGAGCAGCAGCGCGAAGCCGTGCGCACCTACCAGCAGGCATTCAACGAGCTGAAGCAGGCCGGCCAGCGCCGCGAAGCCAGCCGTGACGTGCTCGGCGACAGCGCCGACAAGGCAGCGGAACTGATCGGCCGCGTGCAGCGAGGCCTGCAACAAGGTGGCGATATCAACCAGTACCAGCATGCGGTGGATGTGAGCGCCCTGCTGCAGCAGGCACGTTTTCAGGTGCGCGGCTACACCTACAGCGGCAACGCCGACTTCCAGCAAACGGCGTTGAAGGCCATCGACCAGGCACTGGCCGAGTTGCGCGCGCTGCCGTCCAAGGTGCCTGCCGAACATGCCGCCAGCCTGGACGATGCCGCCACAGCCATGGCTGGCTACCGCGATGCGGTCATCCAGTTCGGCAATGCCCAGACCGCCAGCGAGCAAGCCCTGCAACGCATGGCAGAACAAGGCACGGTACTGCTGCAGACCAGCCAGGCGATGACCACGTCTCAAACCGAGGTGCGCGACGCCGCTGCAGCCCAGGCCAAAACCCTGCTCGCGCTTGCCACCGTGCTGGCCCTCGCCTTCGGCCTGGTGGCCGCCTGGGCCATTACCCGGCAGATCATCATCCCGCTGCGCCAGACCCTGCGCGCTGCCGAGCGCGTGGCCAATGGCGACCTGACCCAGAGCCTGCCCGTACAGCGCCGCGACGAACTGGGCCAGTTGCAGGCCAGCATGCAGCGCATGACCCAAGGCCTGCGCGAGTTGATCGGCGGCATTGGCGACGGGGTAACGCAAATCGCCAGCGCCGCCGAACAGCTCTCTGCCGTCACCGAGCAAACCAGCGCCGGGGTCAACAACCAGAAGGTCGAGACGGATCAAGTGGCAACCGCCATGAACCAGATGACCGCCACTGTGCATGAAGTGGCGCGCAACGCCGAGCAGGCCTCGGAAGCCGCCCTGATGGCCGACCAGCAAGCCCGCGAAGGTGACCGTGTGGTGGGCGAGGCCGTGGCACAGATCGAGCGCCTGGCGGGCGAAGTGGTCAACTCCAGCGAAGCGATGAACCAGCTCAAGGCCGAGAGCGACAAGATCGGCAGCGTGCTCGACGTGATCAAGTCGGTGGCTCAACAGACCAACCTGTTGGCCCTGAACGCCGCCATCGAAGCCGCCCGCGCCGGCGAGGCCGGGCGTGGCTTTGCCGTGGTGGCCGACGAAGTGCGCAGCCTGGCCCAGCGCACCCAGCAGTCGACCGAAGAGATCGAAGAGCTGATTGCCGGCCTGCAAAGCGGCACCCAACGGGTGGCCACTGTGATGGACAACAGCCGCCAGCTGACCGACAGCAGCGTCGAGCTGACCCGCCGCGCCGGCAGTTCGCTGGAAACCATCACCCGTACCGTGTCGTCGATTCAGGCGATGAACCAGCAGATTGCCACGGCTGCAGAAGAACAGACGGCCGTGGCCGAAGAGATCAACCGCAGTGTGATGAATGTGCGGGACATTTCCGACCAGACCTCGGCAGCCAGTGAAGAGACGGCCAGCTCCAGCGTGGAACTGGCGCGGCTGGGCACCCACCTGCAGGGGTTGGTGGGGCGGTTCAGGCTCTAAACCGAGGGTCGGAGAACCTTCCTACATACAGCAGTGAAATTTCCTACCTGATTATCAGGTCAAGTCCTACAGCTCCGCTGCCGATTGGCAGAGGTGTCATGCCGGCAATACGCCTGCATGCCCTCCCCCAATCGCACGGAGACTTCCCATGCTCGGCTACCTCAACCGCAAGCTCGGCAACCTCAATGTCGCCGCCAAACTGGCCCTCGGCTTCGCCGTGGTCCTGCTGCTCACCTTGGCCACCACCATCAGCGGCTGGCGTGCTCTGGATGGCGCCATCAACCGCTCGCAACAGCTCAGTGAAATTGGCCAGATCAACGATCTGGTCAAAGACCTGCGTGCCGAGCGCATCACCTTCCGCGTACTCAGCGACGACACCAGCAAGGCACGCATCCAGCAGGCCATCGAGCAACTGGAGCGCATGCTGACCACGTTGCAGCAGCGCAGCAACGTTGACGAGTCCCGTCAGTTGCTCACACAAAAACTGCAATTGCTGCAACAGCTGCGCGAAGACTTCATCGAGCTGCAAAGCACCGTCGCCAGCCGTACGACACTGCGCCAGGCCATGCAAGCGCAAGCGCTCAAACTGGACGATGTCATCGACGACTTGCAGACCCAAGCTTTGCTGACGATGTCTGAGAGTCAACAAGGCAGCGCGCTGGGCCTGATGGAAAGCCTCAGTCGCCATGTCGAAGGCGCCAACCAGCAAAGCCTTGTACCGGCCTACACCTTCTCGCCTGTCGAGGCGTTCGCCAAGGTCGGCGACGATGCACTGGACGCCGCCGACAAGAGCCTTGAGCAACTGCTAAAGGCCCTGGCACCGCTGAGCTTGCCACGATCACTGACCGAGCAGCCCGGCGTCGAGTTGGCCAAATACCGGGCCAGCCTGAATCAGTACCGCCGTGCAGCGGTGCGCGCCGAGCAGCTGCAGGGCAGCATGGAAAAGATGGGCGACGAACTGGGCGTGGCGAGTGTAGAACTGGCCGGGCGCAAAGTTGAACAACGGGACAGCGAAGCCCTGGCCGCCCGCTCGCTGCTCACCAGCGTGGCGCTGCTGGCGCTGGTGCTCGGGGTGATAGCCGCCTGGCTGATTACCCTGCAGATCACGCAGCCACTACGCCAGACACTGGCCGTGGCCGCGCGCATCGCCAAGGGTGACCTTAGCCAGGTTGACACCGTGCAACGCCGCGACGAAATGGGCCAGCTGCAAACCAGCATGCGCAAGATGACCTTGAGCCTGCGCGAGCTGATCGGGGGCATCGACCAGGGTGTCGGTCAGCTGTCGCAGGCTGCCACACAGCTGGCGACCAGCAGCGAGGACACCAAGCTGCGCATCAACCAGCAGCGTGAGGAAACCGACCAGGTGGCCACCGCCATGAACCAGATGAGCGCCACCGTGCAGGAAGTGGCACAGAACGCCGAGCAGGCCTCGCTGGCCGCGACCAACGCCGACCAGCAGGCGCAACTGGGTGACCAGGTGGTAGCCGAAGCCATCGGCCGTATCGAGCAACTGGCCGGACAGATGGACCATTGCCTGACGGCCATGCAGCACCTGGCGGGCGAAAGCCAGCGGATTGGCAGCATCCTCGATGTGATCAAGTCGGTGTCCGAACAGACCAACCTGCTGGCCCTGAACGCGGCGATCGAAGCGGCACGGGCCGGTGAAGCCGGGCGTGGCTTTGCCGTGGTGGCCGACGAGGTACGCGGCCTGGCCCAACGGACCTCGACGGCCACCGAAGAAATCGGCCAGCTGATCGACAGCCTGCACAACGGCACCGACGAAGTGACCCGCCTGCTGGACAACAGCAAGCACCTGACCGAGCAGAGCGTGGAACTGAGCCGCCGCGTCGGGGATGCACTGAGCCAGATCACCGACACGGTGTCGAGCATCCAGGGCATGAACCAGCAGATCGCCACGGCCAGCGAGGAACAGAGCGTGGTGGCCGAGCAGATCAACCGAAGCGTCATCAGTGTGCGGGATGCGTCAGATCAGACCAGTGCGGCCAGTGAGCAGACGGCGGCTTCAAGTGGGGAGCTGGAGCAGTTGGGGCAGCAGTTGCGGGGGATGGTGGGGCGGTTCAGCATTTGAGATGGCCGGGGCTGCTTTGCAGCCCTTTCGCGACACAAGGCCGCTCCCACAAGCGATCGTATTTCCTTGTGGGAGCGGCCTTGTGTCGCGAAAGGGGCGCAAAGCGCCCCCAGCGGTTACAGCACCTGGCGCAGGAAGGCCTGGGCCCTTGGGTCTTTCGGCGCAGCAAAGAAGGCGGCCGGGGCCGAGTCTTCCAGCAGCTTGCCATGGTCAAAGAACAACACCCGGTCGGCCACTTCACGGGCGAAGCCCATTTCGTGGGTGACGCAGACCATGGTCATGCCTTCCTGGGCCAGGGTCTTCATCACGTCCAGCACTTCGCCGACCATTTCCGGGTCAAGCGCCGAAGTGGGCTCGTCGAACAGCATCACTTTCGGGTCCATGGCCAAGGCGCGGGCAATCGCTACCCGCTGCTGCTGGCCACCGGACAGGCGCGACGGGAATTCGTTGGCCTTCTGCGCAATGCCCACTTTTTCCAGCAGCGCACGGGCCTTGGCTTCACGCTCGGCCTTGTTGCGCTTGCGCACCACCTTCTGCGCCAGGCACAGGTTTTCCAGCACGGTCATGTGCGGGAACAGGTTGAAGTGCTGGAACACCATGCCCACTTCGCGGCGGTAGGCGTTGATGTCGGTCTTGGGGTCGGCCAGCTGCAGGCCGTCGATGGCCACATGGCCTTCGTCGAAATGCTCCAGGCCGTTCAGGCAGCGCAGGAAGGTCGACTTGCCCGAACCCGATGGGCCGAGCACCACCACCACTTCGCCCTTGGCGACCTGGGTGGTGACGTTATCCACAGCCCGTACCACCTGGCCACGGGTGTCGAAGACTTTCAGCAGGTCACGGACTTCAATCACTTTGCGCAAGCCTCCGCTCAAGCCGGCTGGCAATGTGCGACAGCGGCAGGTTGATCAGCAGGTACAGGCCTGCCACGCAGAACCAGATCTCGAACGTCGAGAACGAGGTGGTGATGGCCTCACGGCCGCTCTTGGTCAGTTCGGTAATGGCAATTACCGACACCAGCGAGGTGTCTTTGACCAGGCTGATGAACTGGCCGGCCAGCGGCGGCAGCACGCGTTTGAACGCCTGCGGCAAGATGACATGCCGCATCGACTGGCCCGCGTTCAGGCCCAGCGAGCGGGCCGCTTCGTTCTGGCCCTTGGCAATGGACTGCACCCCGGCACGGACGATTTCGGCCACATAGGCGCCGGTGAACAGCGCCAGCGCCGCCACCCCGGCAAACTCGCGGGAGAGGTTGAGCACGGTGCCGATAAAGAAGTAGAAGATGAAGATCTGTACCAGCAGCGGCGTGCCGCGCACCAGTTCGACATAAACGGTCGACAGGTCACGCAGGGTCGGGTTGTTCGACAACCGGCACAAGCCGGCGAACAGGCCGATCACCAGGCCAAGCGCCC
Organism: Pseudomonas sp. RV120224-01b; assembly: GCF_003208145.1. Classification (NCBI taxonomy): domain Bacteria; kingdom Pseudomonadati; phylum Pseudomonadota; class Gammaproteobacteria; order Pseudomonadales; family Pseudomonadaceae; genus Pseudomonas; species Pseudomonas sp. RV120224-01b. Next base: position 292,366 of record NZ_QKMQ01000004.1, read on the forward strand.
CGGACACCACCGAAATCCACAAGGTGGTCCACAGGCCCCAGGCCAGCGGGCCCGCTGCCCAATGGCGGGTTACGCCTATCGCGTCGCCTTCGGCAACATCGTCGCCACGGCTTAGTTGCAGGCTGTCCTTGGCCACATCAAGTACTTGTTCGGCGCCGCTTTCATCTTTCAGCGTGACGCGGGCGTTATCGCCGGAGATGACGATGTCCTGCACAGTGCCGTAATTGGCAGCGCGCTGTGTTTCCTCGGCCTTGTAGGCGAAGTATTGCGGTACGCGGTTCCAGCGCCACTCGTAGGAAATCATCGAGGTGGCCATATACAGGCTGAACGCCAGGCCCACCAGAACCAGGGCCGTCAGCCCATGCCAGGGCCACTGGGCTTTCTTGTGTTTGATCACGTGGGGTACTTCCGTAAATGCGAACGCGCAGGGTTTGCCTGCGCGTCGGGGTCATAAAGCCGGGCTTGTGGCCTGGGCCTTATTCCATTTCCTTCAGCCAGTCCTTGTTCTTGAACCACTTGTCGTGAATACGATCGTAGGTCCCGTCATGCTTGATCTGGTGCAGGAAGTTGTTGATGAAGTTGATGCTGTCGTAGTCGCCTTTCTTCAGGCCGAAGGCCAGCGGCTCGTAGGTGAAGGGTTCTTCGAGGAACAGCAGCTTGCCAGCGCCGGCCTTCTCAACGGCCACCACGTTGTACGGTGCGTCGTAGACAAAGGCGTCAGCCTTGCCGTTGACCACGTCCATCACCGCTTCCTGCTCGTTGTCGTAGCCGTGGTACTTGGCTTTGCCGATCAGCTTCTTGGAAACCATCTCTCCGGTGGTGCCGAGCTTGGACGTGAGGCGGTACTTCTCGTTGTTCAGGTCCTTGTACGACTTGATCTCGCCAGCCAGTTCCTTGCGGATCAGCAGGGTCTGGCCCACCACGATGAAGGGTTCGCTGAAGTTCAGGCGCAGGTTGCGTTCCTGGGTCAGGGTCATGCCGCTGCCGATCATGTCGAACTTGTCGGTCAGCAGGGCCGGGATGATGCCGTCATAGGCGGTGGATACAGCTTCGAACTTGACGCCCATGGACTTGGCCATGGCTTTGAGGATATCGACCTCGAAACCGATGATTTCGCCACGCTTGTTGGTCATCTGGAACGGCATGTAGGTCGGGTCCATGCCCACCCGCAGGGTGCCGCGCTTGACTGCATCATCGATGGCGCCGGCCTGGGCCGCTGTCACGGCGACCAGGGCGGTAACACCGACCAGCAGTCGCGAAAGGTATTTCTTGATCATCACCAAGTCCCCTAGCAAGAAAAGTAGCGAATCTTATTGTATTGGCACGGCCGTACTGGCCGAGGCGTCGTATCGGAATGGGATGCTAACGCATGGCGGCTCGGGGACCTAGAGCCGGGGGGGACTTTGTTGGCCAAAAAAGCATCGCGGATAAATCCGCTCCTACAGGGGTAACCCTGGTAGGAGCGGATTTATCCGCGATTGCGATGGTTCAGGCGCCGACGAGTGCCGGTTGGCCTTCGTTCTCCGGGTGCAATGGCAGCAACGGCGAATGCGGGTCGTTCTTGATGGAAGCGCGCCACACATCGATCCACGCCGCATTGTGCTCTGCCCACACCTGCTCGTGCAGGCGGGTCAGCGCCACCGGGTCGCTGAGCAGGGCCAGGCGGGTATTGAGGTCAAGCCCTTTCGGCCCAACCTCCATCGCCTTGGCCACACGCTCTGCACGCAGCGCTTCGATCGGCGCCGCCTGACCATGACGGGCAGTGGCCATGGCACAAGCCAGGGCGTTCTGCCGTGGGTCGACCACGGCCCGCACGAAGCCGTCATGCAGGGCATGCCAGCGGTTCTCGTGGGTGTACCGGTCGGTGGCCAGCAACTCTTGCGGGGTAGCGTATTCCTCGGGAATGAGGAACAGCTTCTCGTCTTTGGCTGCCAGGCCCAGGCGCGTACGGCTGGAAATCACCGAAACCGGGATCGACAGCACCAGCGAGCCAACGATAGGCGCCAGCCACCACAGGAAGCTCGGGTTCAGCCACGCCACCAGCCCAGCCCAGGCAATACCCAGCAGGGTTTGCGGACCATGGCGGCGCACAGCCTCGCCCCACGGAGTGGAGTCGTCGTCACGTTGCGGCGAATTCCAGGTCGCGGCCCAGCCGAGGAACGCGGCCAGCACGAAGCGGGTGTGGAAGATCATGCGCACCGGTGCCAGCAGCATGGAGAACAGCATCTCCATCAGCATCGACAAGGTGACCTTGACCCGCCCGCCAAACTCGACGGCACCTTTGGCCCAGATCAGGATGACACTGAGCAGCTTGGGCAGGAACAGCAGCACGATGGTGGTGGAGAACAGCGCCACGGCCTTCTCCGGGTGCCACTGCGGCCACAGCGGGTACAGCTGGTACGGCTCGATGAAGTACTGAGGCTCCATCAGGGTGTTGGTCGCCAGCAGCGCAGTCGACAGCACCAGGAACAGGAACCACAGCGGCGCCGACAGGTACGACATCACCCCGGTGAGGAACACCGCACGGTGCACCGGGTGCATGCCCTTGACCAGGAACAGGCGGAAGTTCATCAGGTTGCCGTGGCACCAGCGACGGTCACGCTTGAGCTCGTCCAGCAGGTTTGGCGGCAGCTCTTCATAGCTGCCCGGCAGGTCGTAGGCGATCCACACGCCCCAGCCGGCACGGCGCATCAGCGCAGCTTCGACGAAGTCGTGAGAAAGGATTGCACCGGCGAACGCGCCCTTGCCCGGCAACGGCGCCAGGGCGCAGTGCTCGATGAACGGCTTCATGCGGATGATCGCGTTATGGCCCCAGTAGTGCGACTCGCCCAGCTGCCAGAAGTGCAGGCCGGCGGTGAACAGCGGGCCGTACACGCGGGTGGCGAACTGCTGCATGCGCGCATACAGGGTATCCATGCCCGAGGCTTTCGGCCCGGTCTGGATGATGCCGGCGTCCGGGTTGGCCTCCATCAGGCGCACCAGGCTGCTCAGGCACTCGCCGCTCATGACGCTGTCGGCGTCGAGCACGACCATGTACTTGTACTCGCCACCCCAACGACGGCAGAAGTCGTCGAGGTTGCCGCTCTTGCGCTTCACCCGGCGCCGACGGCGGCGGTAGAAGATGCGGCCAAAGCCTTTGGTTTCGCGGCACACGTCCAGCCAGGCCTGCTGTTCGGCCACGGCGATATCGGTGTCGTTGGTGTCGCTGAGCACGAAGAAGTCGAAACGGTCGAGGTTGCCGCTGGCGGCCACCGACTCGAACGTTGCACGCAGGCCGGCAAACACGCGCGGCACGTCTTCGTTACAGATCGGCATCACCAGTGCGGTACGCGCCTCGGGTGCAATCGGCTCGTTGCCGGCGCTGCTGCCCGAAATTTTGTACTTGTCGCGCCCGGTGAGCAGCTCGAGGAAGCCCATGAGCGCAGTCCAGAAGCCCGCCGACACCCAGCAGAACAGAATGCCGAAGAGGATCAGGATGGAGGTTTGCAAGGCATACGGCCACACCTGCACCACCGTATCCCACAGCGACTGGTTGAGGATTTCGTCGAGATCGACGAACGACCAGCCCTGGTACGGCAGGATGCCCTTCATGTACCAGCCGGCGACGATGGTCTGGCCGATCATCAGGGCCAGCAGGATGTAACGGCGGATCGAGCCGACCGTGCGCCAGCGCGCCGGCGGCAGCTCGCGCTTGGGTGGCTGCGGCGCATTGGTGCGGCCGGTCATGCGCCGCCACATGCGGATCAGCACGTTGGTGCGCCAAGGCTCTGGCACCACTTTGGTGCGTTTGATCGGCGGGGCGATTTTCAGGCACAGGCGGCCGCTGCCGTCGACACCGAGCATTTCGGCGTCTTCCAGCTCGGCGGCGCTGCCCACGGTCAGGCGCGGGCCCACCGAGGCCTGCACGGCCTCGGCAGCGTCGGCGGCCGGTTTGGCCGCCAAACGTTGGTGCAGCTCACTGAACGACGTGCAATTGGCGAGTTCCGCCCGTTGCTCGTCACTCAGTGGTAGGTGAGCCAGGTACTCGCCAAGCGATACTGGCCTTGCGCTTGAGTTACTCATCGGCAGGCAACTGATAGCTCCAGGTCTCGGTCAGCACCTTCTCGGTGGTGGCCGGGGCCCCGTTGGTGGGCGCCGCATCGGCGGCAGGTTGTTCGGCCTTGGCAGTTTGCTCAGCCTTGACGGCTTTCTCGGCCTTGGCATGTTTGGCTGCGGCCTTGTCCTGCTTGGCGTCCTGCGCAGGCTTGGCGGGTTCGACCGGCACATCGCGCACCAGCGCGGCACGCATTTCGGTCGATTTGTTGGCTTCCTTGACCTTCAAACGCAGGGTCAGGCGCCAGCCCTTGGTCTCAGGGTTATAGCGCAGATTGTTCTCGACCACCTCGGCGTTGTCGCCCACGCTGATCTGGCTGCGCACGGCGGTGTCTTCCGGCAGTGCGGCCAGGGTCGGGCCGGCGAAGTCGACCAGGAAGGCCACGCTGCCGTCTGGCTGGCGAATCAGGTTGGACTGCTTCACATCACCGGTGGAACGCAGGGTCTGCTTGACCGAGCCCAACTCAGGCGCCTGGAACTTCGCCTCGTTGATGGTCCAGTGCAGGCGGTAGGCGTACTCGAACGGCTTGCCTGGCTCCGGCAGCTTTTCCGGGCTCCAGAAGGCAACGATGTTGTCGTTGGTCTCGTCGGCAGTCGGGATTTCGACCAGGTCGACAGTACCTTTGCCCCAATCACCCTTCGGCTCGATCCAGGCGCTTGGGCGCTTCTGGTAGTTGTCGTCGAGGTCTTCGTAGTCGCTGAAGGCGCGCTGACGCTGCATCAGGCCGAAACCACGCGGGTTCTCGACGCTGAAGTTGCTCACGGCCAGGTGTTTCGGGTTATTCAGCGGGCGCCAGATCCACTCGCCGTTGCCGGCATGAATCGACAGGCCTTCGGAGTCGTGCAGGGCCGGGCGGTAGTTGAGCACCTTGGACGGCTGATTAGGGCCGAACAGGTACATGCTGGTCAGCGGGGCAATGCCCAGGCGGCTGACCTGGTCACGCAGGAAGACCTGGGACTGTACGTCGACCACGGTATCGTTGCCCGGGCGCAGGGTCAGCTTGTAGGCACCGGTGGAGCGTGGCGAATCCAGCAGGGCGTAGATCACCAGGTGCTTGTCGGCCGGTTTGGGTTTTTCGACCCAGAACTCGGTGAAGCGCGGGAATTCCTCGCCCGATGGCAGCGCGGTGTCGATGGCCAGGCCACGGGCCGACAGGCCGTACACGTGGCCCTTGCCGACCACGCGGAAATAGCTGGCGCCAAGCAGGGTCATGATCTCGTCCTGCTTGTCGGCCTTGTTGATCGGGTACAGCACGCGGAAGCCGGCGTAACCCAGGTTTTTGGTGGTTTCCGGGTCGTGTGGTACGTCACCGAACTCGAAGCGGCTCGGGTCGTACTTGATTTCCTCGACCTTGGTGGCGGTGACCTCGTTGATTTTCACCGGGGTATCGAAGTGCATGCCCTGGTGATAGAACGACAGCTTGAACGGGGTCTTGTCCTTGGCCCACTCGGCCTTTTCCTGCAGGAAATGAATTTTCTGATAGTCCGCAAACTTCATGTCGCGGAATACTGCCGGCAGGTTGCTTTTGGGTGCTTCGTACTTCTGGCCGGCCAGATCCTTTGCCTTGGCTGCAACATCGTCAAGATTGAATGCCCACAGCTGGCCCGCGCTCATCAGGCCGACCAGTGCCACACTGGCCATCAAAGCCTTGCGCAGCCCGGTTCCGGGGATTCTTGATGCTTTTTGGGGACTAACAATCACGAGCAACCCTCGCCGAAAACAGATCATGAAACCAACGGCCAGCGACAAATGCCGGGTTGGCGAGCACTGTTCGGACCCCGTGAGGGCGTAATGATTCCCCAAACGGATCCAGACAATGCTCGAGTCAGAGTGAAACGAACCTGCGAACGCAGGTCCATGCAGCGCGCGATTATCCAGCAGGTCGCGTGACAACGCATCAGGCTGGAACAACTATTTATCGTACAAAACCCCTTGTTTTCCTATAAACAAAGGGTTTTTTGAGCTCACATTTGTAACATAAATGTTACGGGGCCATCATTGACCAGGTGCACCTGCATATCCGCACCGAAGCGGCCACTGGCCACGTCGGTGTACTGCGCGTTTGCCTGCTGCAAAAGATAGTCGAACAACTCGGCGCCGAGGGCCGGTGGCGCTGCCGTCGAGAAGCTCGGGCGCATGCCGTTGCGGGTGTCCGCCGCCAAGGTGAACTGCGACACCAGCAACAAACCGCCACCGACATCCTTGAGCGACAGGTTCATCTTGCCCTGCTCGTCGCTGAACACACGGTAGTTCAACAGCTTGTGCAACAGCTTATCGGCCTGTTCACGGGAATCTTCAGGCTCGACGGCCACCAGCACCAGCAAACCCTGGTCGATGGCGCCGACCACCTCCCCCGCTACCTCAACCCGCGCACCGCGCACGCGTTGGAGCAGGCCCCTCATGCTTCTTCCAGCGGCAGGTCGAGCAGGCGCCGGGCCATCTGGTCGGCGGCACGCACCAGGGCATCGGTAATACCCGGCTCGGAAGCCGCGTGGCCGGCGTCGCGGATGACTTTCAGCTCGCTGTTCGGCCAGGCCTGGTGCAGTGCCCAGGCGTTGTCCAGCGGGCAGATCACGTCGTAGCGGCCGTGCACGATAACCGCCGGCAGGTGGGCGATTTTCGGCAGGTCGCGGATCAGCTGGTCCGGCTCGAGGAACGCATTGTTCATGAAGTAGTGGCACTCGATGCGGGCGATCGACAGCGCACGTTGCGGCTCGGAGAAGCGATCGACCACCAGCGGGTTGGGGCGCAGGGTGGCAGTGCGGCCTTCCCAGGTGGACCAGGCCTTGGCGGCGTGCATCTGGGCAATCTGGTCATTGCCGGTCAGGCGCTTGTGGAAGGCCTTGACCAGATCGCCGCGCTCTTCCGGCGGAATTGGCGCGATGTAATCCTGCCAGTAGTCCGGGAACATTCGGCTGGCGCCTTCCTGGTAGAACCACTCGATCTCCTGCGGCCGGCACAGGAAGATGCCGCGCAGGATCAAGCCATGCACGCGCTCGGGGTGGGTCTGGGCATAGGCCAGGGCCAGGGTGGAGCCCCACGAACCGCCGAACAGCACCCACTTGTCGATACCCAGGTGCTCACGAATGCGCTCCAGGTCCTCGACCAGGTGCCAGGTGGTGTTGTTCTCCAGGCTCGCGTGTGGCGTGGAACGGCCACAGCCGCGCTGGTCGAAGGTGATGATGCGGTACAGCGTGGGGTCGAAGTAGCAACGGCTCTGGGCGTCGCAACCGGCGCCCGGGCCACCGTGGATGAACACCACCGGCAGACCTTCTGGCGAGCCGCTTTCGTCGACATACAGCACATGCGGCGCTTCCACGGCCAGATCGTGCCGGGCGTAGGGTTTGATCTGCGGGTAGAGGGTCTGCATTGCGCACTCCGTGTGAGGATTATTCGGCCGTGGGCCATCATAAACCTGAATTGCACTTTCAGCACCGTCCTCGCTGATACGGCCAACCTTGCGGGCACACATATCTACCCCCAGCCGGCCAAGCTGCGCGGCGATAGTCCCTTGCTTCCTGTCCTGCAAGGCCTCCCCACATGCCAACATCAGTCACTGCACCGCCCAGCATCCACTACGCCACCATCGAGCGCAGGGTCCCTGCGTGGCTCAGGCAAGCCCCTGCTGAAACCCATCGTGAGATGCGCAACTGGCAGCAGGCACCCGCCTGGCTGGCAACAGCCATCGCGCAACACCCGGAAATTGCCAGTGCATGGCAGGCGGAACATGCCCGCCACCGTGAACACCAGGCACAGGTGCAGAAACTGTTCGAGCAACTCCCCGACCTGGAAACCTACGCTGCCCAAGCCTTGACCGACGCCATCAGGCAGCGATTCGGGCTGGACCTTGATGTTCGCAACACATACCTGGTCGATGCCCGCCTGATCGACACAGCCCACGCAAGCGACGCTCGCCAGGCGATCAACCAGGCCACCCGCTCGCTGCTGCACAGTGCCTTGCACAACTTCGACCTGGCCGCCTGTGCAGAACACGGCATGGATGCGCCCAAGGCCCTGCTGAAGAAATCCGTCATTCTCGACCACCGGCGCTTCATGGGCACCGTGCCGATAACCAATGCGGTAGGGCTAGGCGCGGAAGACTTTGCCGACCTGTGCCGTACCCTGGACATCGGTGGTCAATACCATGCGTTGGTGCATGCCATCTATTACCCTGCGGCCACGGCACAGCTCAGCGCCGATGAAGTTGCCCTTGCCGTTTATGAAACCCTGGGGCGGGCCGAAGTCTCGGCTTACCGGCAGTCCCTGCATTTCGCCCGCTTGAAAGGTGACATCAGCGAGGCGCTTTACACCGCGGCCCTTGCCACGCCGCTTGATCAAGCCCCGCAGGCCCGCTCACCCGTGTCGTTCAGCCTGCTCAACCTGTGGGAAGCCGAACTGACTGGCGTTGCGCTCATTGGCCTGCAAGTTTCAGGGCGCCAAGCCATGGCCTTGTATATTCCCGAGGACAGCACGACGCCGCTCCAGGAGTTCGACACCTGGGAAGCCTTGCAGGATGCCCTGCGCGATCGCCTCCACGCCAACATCCACTACCTGGACAAGCACCTCGCCGACCGCGACAAAGCGCCAATCCTTGCCCGCCTCAAGGACCGGCTCACACCGCTCGGCTGGAGTACGCGCGGCCTGCATGAGCCGATCCCGGACCCACATGCCACCTTGCGCCCGGTCCCACAGCCCTTTACCCATGCCTTCCAGGGCGTGATGGCGTTCCAGAAAGCCCAACGCCACGAGAAGGATGTGCTGTACCACGCCATACCGACCGAAATCGTCGACCGGCGTACTGCCCAGGCGCACCGGGAACTGATTGCCGGCCGCGTGCTGACAGCCTTTAACATCGCGGGTTTCTTCGTTCCTGGGCTGGGTGCGGCGATGCTGGCCGTATGCATGACCCAACTGGCCTTTGAAGTCTATGAGGGTATCGAAGCCTGGGAAAACGATGAGCGCGACACCGCTTATGGGTACATGATCGATGTGGTTGAAAACGTCGCGGTAATGGCCGCCCTTAGCGCAGCGGCCAAGGTGCTGAAAGGTGCCAAAAGCGGCGAATCGGGCGGTGCCGAGGCAGGGCCAAGGGTGGAGGAACCCGAAGTCGAAGAGCCCGAGGCCGAGGCCGAGCGGATTCCGGTGGAAACCCCCTCCTTCATCGAGGAGCTGGACGACATCGAGACACCGGATGGCCAACGCCGCCTGTGGAAGCCCGACCTTACGCCGTACCAGAGCCCTCAAGTGCTACCCGACGACCTGGAGCCGGACGCGCACGGCCTGCGCCACCACCAGGGCGGACGCTGGCTGGTGCTGGACGGCAACCGATATGCCGTCGAGCAAGTGCCGGGCACTGGCGAGTACCACCTGCAACACCCCAACAACCCTCGCCGCTACCGGCCACCCGTAAGGCATAACGGTGCCGGGGCCTGGTTGCAGATAACGGACAAACCGCTGAGCTGGTCGGGAATGACACTGCTGCGCCGGATCGGTCACTTGAACGCGCATTTCGACGAGCCGACACTGCAGCGCATTGTCGCCGTCAGCGACACGCACGAAGACGTGCTACGCCGGGCCTTGGCGCAAAGCCAACGGCTACCGGCCTTGCTGGAAGACACGATGCAACGCTTCAAGCTGGACGAAACGGTCAGCCAACTGCCGGATGCGGGTACGTGGCAAGCCGAGTTTTCCAGCGCCTACGCCCGCCTTCCGGGCAGCTTGGCGCCGGGTGCCGAAGCCATCCAGCGGGCATACCCCAAACTGCCGGCCGCCGTCATCGATGAGCTGGCACGCGGCGCCAGCACCCGCGAACTGCACATGCTCGCCAGCGGCAAGGTGCCCTTGCGCCTTGGCGAGGAAATCCGCATTTACCAGCAACACATCCGCCTGGCCCGCGCGTATGAAGGGTTGTACCTGTCCTGTGTGCCAAGCTGGGATAGCGACCGCCTGATCATGCATACGCTCAAGCGCCTGCCAGGCTGGCCTGCCGAAACAAAACTGCAGGTGCTCCAACGCATGCACTGGCCGGCCGAAGAGCATGCCATTGGCCCGCTGGACACGCACCCGTCTACCACCATCACCCATGCCAGGGCTGGGTACATCATCCACGATGAGCGCCAGCCAAATACGGTGGTCACTGCCTACCCAAGCTTTTTTGCCGCTTTGCATGCGGCGCTGCCAGAGGCCATGGCGCAGCTGGGTGCCACCGATCAGCAAGCGTTGCAGCGCCTGGCTCGGGAAAGCCCCCTGCTGCCCCGCCCAACCTTGAGGACGGTACTGGGTATGCAGCCCGTACGCCCTGGCTACCGTTCACCCATGCGCCTCGCCGATGGCCGCCTGGGTTACCCGCTCAGTGGCGGGGCCCCCACTGCGCAAGGCGTCACCCGCCAACAGTTGATCGACGCTGTAGAAGCCTCAGGCCTGCCAGCCCGAACGGGGCGGTCGGCGGATCAGGTATTGCAGGCACTTGCCAGTCACGGGCGTACACACGCGCAGATGCTGGAACACCTGCAGCTGTTGCTGGAACAGCGCAATGAGCTGCAAAGCAGGCTGGCCGACTGGAGCGAAGCCATCACGCCAACGACAGAACAGGCGGCACGCGATCATGACAGCGTCGGTGATGCGATCTTGCAGCACTGGTATGACACGGCCCTGGAAGCATCTGAGCACCCGGCCGAACTACAGATAACGCGTGTCCCGCTGGCCGACATTCCGCTGAATCTGCCAGACTTTTTCAACACGCGTGTTCGCCGCCTGAGCCTGCTCGACCTGCTCTCGGAAGGCCTTGCGGGCTGGACCCAGAACGAGCGTTTGCTGCAACGCCTGCTCAGGCAGATGCCGCAACTGGAATCGCTGGAAATCAGCCGCTCTTACGACCCGGGGGCAAGCCCTTCGTCCTTCCTTTTCAGCATCCCTACCATCACCACGAACTTGCCCGAGCTACAGCAGCTGGTGCTGACCAACCAGAACATCGCACTGTCCGAAAACGACCTGAATCTGTTGGCCGGCCTTCGCCGCTTGAGGCATCTGGACTTGAGCGGTAACCGGCTGGCACAGCACAACAGACCAAGCTTCCATGAACTGACACTGGACTATCTGGGGCTGGACCACATGCAGCTGGCTCAATGGCCTATCGGCATTGGCAGTGATGCTTTGGGCCGTATCGCCCACCTGTCACTGCGCAACAACAACCTCAGGTCGCTACCCACGTTCCTGCTCAATGACGCAGACGTCTTGCTCAACACGCCGGTGATCTCGCTGCAGGGTAACAGCATCAACGAAACCCACTTGCAGCGCTTGCTGCTGAGCGAGCAGGCCGAGCGGGCCAACATTGCCGTTGATGTGCCGGTAGAACTCACCACAAGGCTTGCGCGCATTCGCAGTGAACGGCAGCAAATGCGCGACGCGATCGATGGCTGGGCCCAGGCCTCCAGCTCTGGCAACCCACTGACCCAGGCCGCACTGGCCGACCGACACAGCATCGAAACCGCCATTAGCCAATTCTGGGAGCACCAGGAGCAGGGCCAGCTGTACCTGCGCCTGCAACTCGAAGATGTAGCCATCGAACATTTCCCCAGGCGGCTTCCATCCTTCTTTGCCGAGCGCGTGCAAGCCATGAGCCTGACACGTTTGCGTGGTACCGCCTCACAGCTTGATGACCTGCTCAGCCGCTTCCCCAACATCACCCGGCTGACCATCGATGCCCACCAGGCAGCGACCCCTTCCCTGGCCTCTGCCTTGCTGCGCCTTAGGCAACTCTCGCACCTGGAATTTCACAACATGGGCCTGGAAGTCGACCAGGCCATGCTGGATATTTTTGCGGGGCTGGACCACCTGACATCACTGGACCTTTCGGGCAACCGCGTGGGCGCCATCAACCAGGTACCGGCACAGTTGGCCAGCAATCTGCAATCACTGGCACTGACCAACATGAACCTGCAAGCGTGGCCAAGCTGGTGCGACGGCTTGCTGCCGCTGGAGCTTCTGGATTTGAGCTCCAACAGCATCACCCAGTTGCCCGAACACATCCTCACGAACCTGAACAACCCCATGCCGATCTCATCGATCGCCTTGTTCGACAACCCTTTACCGCTTGAAACGATCCTGCGCGTGCGCACCTTCTCGGACAGCCAGCACAGCTATTCCTTTGCCTTGGATATCCCGAACAACCTGATGCTTGCTGACTCTTCGAGCGAAGGTTCACTCGACCACCCGCACTTCCCTTTGCTAGGCGACGACAGGCCAATGCTGGAAAACTGGATGCTAGGCAACCCATTGCAGAACGAAGCGTTACAAGACTGCTGGCAAACACTGGAAGGCAGTGATCTTTTACGGCTGGTGGGCCGATTGCACAACGCCGCGCCGTACGTCGACCCGAATACCCGGGCCAGCTTCTGCGAGCGGGTACGCATGATGCTGGTAGTGGCGGCAAGTAACGATACCGAGCGCCCGGTGATGGAAAGCATCGCCGCAGCCGCATTGCCAGACCCGGAAACCGGCTCGCAAACCTGCCACGATGGTGCCTTGCAGGAGTTCAACAATATCGAGCTGTACCTGATGGGTCAGCGATTGCTGGTTGATGCGGGAGATACGTTGCAAACGCTGCGTCAGCGTCTGTTGCAGCTGTTCAGGATCGATCAGCTGGAGTTACTGGCCAACAAGCGCTCAGGCTCGGGTGACCTGGTGTCGGTACGCCTGGCCTACCGCCGCGAACTGGCCAAGGAACTGGACCTCCCGATCGCCGACAGCATGCGTTTTCGTGGCGCTGCAAACCTGGCGCGCAATGAGCTTTCCAGTGTGCTGGAAAAGGTTCGGAAAATTGAACGTAGCGACGTACTGGTCGACTACATGCTGGCGAACAGCGACTGGACTGCACGCCTGCGTGCCGAGTATGCGGACCGCTTCGACGAAATAGAGGCTCGCTTCGGTCTGCGCGTACTCGAACTGGCCAGTGCCGACTACCCGCTTGCGCAAGAACTGGAGTTGCAGAAGGGTTTGCAACACGACAAGGAACAGGAGGAAGCGGAGCTGCTGCGCGAACTGACCATTGCGCAGGTAGCCAACGACTGAACCCCCATGAAGCGGGGCGACGCCGATGGCGTCGCCCCTTCCGTTCAACGCTTGTAACGCTCCGCGCCCCAAGCCAGCAGCGCCTGCAGAAGCTGCTTCAGTACGTCTTGCGTCGGTCTGGCCAAGTCTTCCCGGTAGGCAAACGGCTCGGTTTCGTCCATGTACGTGCTTTGTGCCAGCTCCAGTTGCACAGCATGGATATGGTTGGCCGGGTCACCGTAATGCCGAGTGATGTGCCCGCCTTTGAAGCGGCCATTAAGCACATGGCTATAACCTTGCGCCTTGGCGCACACGCCTTGCAGCCGCTCAGCCAATGCCGGGTCACAACTGGCGCCGTTGAAAGTGCCCAGGTTGAAGTCCGGCAGCTTGCCGTCGAACAAGTGCGGGATCAGCGAACGAATGGAATGGGCATCCCACAGCAGGGCGTACCCAAACTGCTCGCGCAACCGGTCCAGCTCGCTGCGGATCGTGCCATGGTAGGGACGCCAGATTTGCTCCAGATAGCCTTTGCGTTCTTCGCCTGAGGGCGCCAGCCCATCCTTGAACAGCGGCTCGCCCTCGAACAACGTGGCCGGATACAGGCCGGTGGTAGCGCCGGCATACAACGGCTTGTCGTCATCCGGGCGGTTGAGGTCGATGACGAAACGCGAATACTCCGCCGCGACCACGCTGGCCCCCATGTCGCGGGCAAAGTCGTACAACCGGGGGATGTGCCAGTCGGTGTCCGGCAAGCTGCGCGCCTCATCGACCAGGCCGTCGCGCACCGCGTTGCTCAGGCCCAGGCCGGCGTGCGGCATGCTGATCAGCAGCGGCAGGTGGCCTTGGTGAAAACTCAGTACCTTGTCCATCGTGCCTCGCTCAATTGGAGATTTCGTTGCCCTTGCGCACCACGCGCTTGGGCAGGTCGCCGCCCAGCCAGTAGGCCAGGTCGGCAGGACGTTCGATTTGCCAGGCGACGAAGTCGGCCACCTTGCCCACTTCCAGCGAGCCGTGGCTGTCGCCCAGGCCCAGTGCCGTGGCGGCATGTACCGTTACGCCAGCCAACGCTTCTTCCGGGGTCATGCGGAAACAGGTGCAGCCCATGTTCAGCATCAGCCGCAGCGACAGCCCTGGTGACGTGCCGGGGTTGAGGTCGCTGGCCAGGGCAATTTTCACCCCGTGGCGGCGCAAGGCATCCATGGGCGGCAACTGGGTTTCACGCAGGAAGTAGAAGGCGCCCGGCAGCAGCACAGCGACTGTGCCGGCGGCGGCCATGGCGATGGCGTCTTCCTCGGTCATGAACTCCAGATGATCCGCCGACAGCGCCTGGTAACGCGCTGCCAGGCTGGAGCCGTGCAACGACGACAGCTGTTCGGCGTGCAGCTTGACCGGCAGGCCCAGTTCGCGTGCCTTGATGAACAGCCGCTCGACCTGGGCCGGGGAGAACGCCAGGTGTTCGCAGAAGGCATCTACTGCATCCACCAGGCCTTCGGCAGCCAGGGCCGGCAGCATCTCGTCGCAGATGTGCGCGATGTAGTCGTCGGGCCGGCCGGCGTACTCCGGTGGCAAGGCGTGCGCGGCCAGGCAGGTGGCGCGCACCGCCAGCGGCAGTTCGTCGGCCAGCCGCCGGGCCACGCGCAGCATCTTGCGTTCGTTGGCCAGGTCCAGGCCGTAGCCGGACTTGACCTCGATCGTGGTCACGCCATCGCGCATCAGCGCCTGAACCCGCTGGCGAGCACTGGCGAACAGCTCGTCTTCGCTGGCCGCACGGGTAGCCCGCACGGTGCTGGCGATACCGCCGCCCTGGGCAGCGATTTCGGCATAGCTCACGCCCTGCAGCCGCTGCTCGAACTCACCGCTGCGGTTACCACCGAACACCGCGTGGGTGTGGCAGTCGATCAGCCCCGGGGTGACCCAGGCGCCGCCCAGGTCCACCGTACGGTCAGCGTCGACCGGCGCCAGCTCGGCGCGTGGGCCGATCCACTCGATCAGCCCGGCACAGGTGACGATGGCCGCGTCCTCGATGGCCGAATAACGGCCCTCGGCCATGGTAGCCACATGGCAATGCTGCCAGAGGGTTCTCATGCATAATCTCCTTTACTAACGGTGCAGCTCGACGGGCTCTGCTGCCGGCTTGCCCTGCCCTGCACGCGGCTTGCACCACAGCAGGTAGGACGCCACCAGGAACACCACCCAGACCACGCCGACGATCAGTGCCGCCTGGGTGTCCGGGAAGTAGCCGAGCACACCAAAGATGAACACCATGAACGCAATGGCCATGGCCGGGCCGTAAGGCCAGAACGGTACCGGGAACTTGAGTTGGGCCACTTCCTCACGGCTCATGCTGCGGCGCATGGCCACCTGGGTAAGCAGGATCATCAGCCACACCCACACAGTGGCGAAGGTGGCAATGGACGCGATGAGCAGGAACACGTTTTCCGGGATCAGGTAGTTGAGCAGCACACCGATCAGCAGTGCAGCGCCCATCACCACCACGGTCATCCACGGCACGCCATGTTTCGACAGTTTGCCGAAGCTGCGTGGCGCATGGCCTTGGTGGGCCAGGCCATACATCATGCGGCCGGCGCCGAAGATGTCGCTGTTGATGGCCGAGATGGCGGCAGAAATCACCACGATGTTCAGCACGGCGGCGGCAGAGCCAATGCCCAGGTTGCTGAAGATCTGCACGAACGGGCTGCCTTGGCTGCCGATCTGCGGCCATGGGTACAGGCACATCAGCACGAACAGGGTGAGTACGTAGAACAGCAGGATGCGCAGCGGCACGGCGTTGATCGCCTTGGGAATGACGCGCTGCGGGTCTTTGGCCTCACCAGCGGTGACGCCGATGATCTCGATGCCGCCGAAGGCGAACATCACCACGGCAAACGACGCGATCAGGCCACCCACGCCGTTAGGCATGAAGCCGCCGTGGTCGAACAGGTTGCTGACGCCGACGGCATGCCCGGTACCCACCTGGCTGAAGCCGAAAGCCATGATGCCGAGGCCGGCCAGGATCATCGCCACGATGGCGCCGACCTTGAGCAGCGACAGCCAGAACTCCATCTCGCCGAATACCTTGACGTTGCACAGGTTGAGGCCGCCGATCAGGAAGACGATGCCCAGCACCCAGATCCAGCGGGCCACTTCCGGGAACCAGAAGCCCATGTAGATACCGAAGGCGGTGACGTCGGCGATGGCGACGATGACCATTTCGAAGGCGTAGGTCCAGCCGAGGATGAAGCCGGCCATGGGGCCGAGGTAGGTGCTGGCGTAGTGGCCGAAGGAGCCGGCCACCGGGTTGTGCACGGCCATTTCGCCGAGGGCGCGCATGACCATGAATACGGCAGCGCCGCCGATCAGGTAGGCCAGCAGCACGGCCGGGCCGGCCATCTGGATGGCCGAGGCGGAGCCGTAGAACAGCCCGGTGCCGATGGCAGAACCGAGGGCCATGAAACGGATGTGGCGGGCACTTAGCCCGCGCTTGAGACCTTGAGCTTGTTGCATGTCACGTCCTTAAATTGTTTTTGTGGTCGTGAGATCAGGGGGGCCGCCATGCAACCCAATCGCGAGCAAGCTCGCGCCTACAAGGGAACGCGTTGCCTTTGCAGGAGCGAGCTTGCTCGCGATGGGCCGCAACGCGGCCCTAGGGGCATTACAGGCTTGGCAGCACACCCGCCGGCAGCAAACCGGTCAGGCTACCCTTGGCCAACAGTTCCACGGCCTTTTCGATGTCTGGCGCGAAGAAACGGTCACGGTCGTAGTGCGGCACTTCGCTGCGCAGCGCCTTGCGCGCCTGCTCCAGCTTCGTGGAAGTCTTCAGGCCTTTGCGCAGGTCCAGGCCCTGGCAGGCGCCCAGCCATTCGATGGCCAGCACGCCACGGGTGTTTTCAGCCATTTCCCACAGGCGCTTGCCAGCTGCCGGGGCCATCGACACGTGGTCTTCCTGGTTGGCCGAAGTCGGCAGGCTGTCGACGCTGTGCGGGTGCGACAGGGCCTTGTTTTCGCTGGCCAGGGCGGCAGCGGTCACCTGGGCGATCATGAAACCGGAGTTGACCCCGCCGTTTTCCACCAGGAATGGCGGCAGCTGGGACATGTGCTTGTCCATCATCAGCGAGATGCGGCGCTCGCTGAGCGAGCCGATTTCGGCGATGGCCAGGGCAATGTTGTCGGCAGCCATGGCCACCGGCTCGGCGTGGAAGTTACCACCGGAAATCACATCACCTTCGGCGGCGAACACCAGCGGGTTGTCGGACACGGCGTTGGCTTCGATGCCCAGCACTTCGGCAGCCTGGCGCAGCTGGGTGAGGCAGGCGCCCATGACCTGCGGCTGGCAGCGCAGGGAGTACGGGTCCTGGACCTTGTCGCAGTTCTTGTGCGACAGCGACACTTCGCTGGAATCGCCCAGCAGGTCACGGAAGCAAGCGGCGGTGTCGATCTGGCCGCGCTGGCCGCGCACTTCGTGGATACGCGCATCGAACGGCGAACGCGAGCCCAATGCCGCTTCGACGCTCAGGCCACCGCAGGCGATGGCGGCAGCGTACAGGTCTTCACCCTGGAACAGGCCGCGCAGGGCGTAGGCGGTGGAAGCCTGGGTACCGTTGAGCAGGGCCAGGCCCTCTTTGGCAGCCAGGGTCAGCGGTTCGAGGCCGGCAACTGCCAGGGCTTCGGTGGCCGACAGCCACTGGCCTTTGTAGCGGGCCTTGCCTTCGCCCAGCAGCACCAGCGACATGTGCGCCAGCGGCGCCAAGTCACCGGATGCGCCCACCGAGCCTTTCAGCGGGATGTGTGGGTAGACTTCGGCGTTGACCAGGGCGATCAGCGCGTCGATGACCTTGCGGCGAATGCCGGAGAAGCCACGGCTGAGGCTGTTGATTTTCAGCACCATGATCAGACGCACCAGGTCGTCATCCAGCGGCGCGCCAACACCGGCGGCGTGCGACAGCACCAGCGAGCGCTGCAGGTTTTCCAGATCGTGGCTGGCGATGCGGGTCGAGGCCAGCAGGCCGAAACCGGTGTTGATGCCGTAGGCGGTACGGTCTTCGGCAATGATCTGCTCGACGCAGGCAACGCTGGCGTCGATGGCCGGCGCGGCGCTGGCATCCAGTTGCAGGCGCACGGGCGCGGCGTGGATCGCGCGCAGCTGGGCCAGGGTCAGGGTGCCAGGCTTGAGGGTGAGTTCGGTCACGTTGCTACTCCAAATCGCGTGGAGCCGCAGGCCCGTTTTTCGGTGCCTGCGCGCTCCTTCTTGTTGTTCAGTATCACCCCTTGTGGGGTGTGATCCAAAGCGTGGCGATCAGCCAGTGATCATCGGCAGGTCCAGGCCCTGCTCCTTGGCGCAGTCGATGGCGATGTCGTAACCGGCATCGGCGTGGCGCATCACACCAGTCCCCGGGTCGTTGGTCAGCACGCGGGCGATACGCTCGGCGGCTTCGTCGGTACCGTCGCAGACGATGACCATGCCCGAGTGCTGCGAGAAGCCCATGCCCACGCCACCGCCGTGGTGCAGCGACACCCAGGTGGCGCCGCCTGCGGTGTTCAGCAGGGCGTTGAGCAGCGGCCAGTCGGAAACAGCGTCCGAGCCATCACGCATGGCTTCGGTTTCGCGGTTAGGGCTGGAGACCGAACCCGAGTCCAGGTGGTCACGGCCGATCACCACCGGTGCCGACAGCTCGCCGCTGCGGACCATTTCGTTGAACGCCAGGCCCAGCTTGGCGCGCAGGCCCAGGCCAACCCAGCAGATACGTGCCGGCAGGCCCTGGAAGCTGATGCGCTCGCGGGCCATGTCCAGCCAGCGGTGCAGGTGGGCGTCGTCGGGGATCAGTTCCTTGACCTTGGCGTCGGTCTTGTAGATGTCCTCGGCATCGCCAGACAGCGCCGCCCAGCGGAACGGGCCGATACCACGGCAGAACAGCGGGCGGATGTAGGCTGGCACGAAGCCCGGGAAGTCGAAGGCGTTGGCCACGCCTTCTTCCTTGGCCATCTGACGGATGTTGTTGCCGTAGTCGAAGGTCGGGATGCCTTGTTTCTGGAAGTCCAGCATGGCTTGTACGTGCACGGCCATCGACTGCTTGGCGGCCTTGACCACGGCAGCCGGCTCGGTCTGCGCACGGTCGCGGTACTGTTCCCAGGTCCAGCCGGCTGGCAGGTAGCCGTTCAGTGGGTCGTGGGCGCTGGTCTGGTCGGTGACCATGTCCGGGCGCACGCCACGCTTGACCAGCTCTGGCAGGATTTCGGCAGCGTTGCCGTGCAGGGCGATGGAGATGGCCTTGCCTTCGGCGGTGTACTTGGCGATGCGCGCCAGGGCGTCGTCGAGGTCGGTGGCCTGCTCGTCGACGTAGCGGGTTTCCAGGCGGAAGTCGATGCGGCTCTGCTGGCATTCGATGTTCAGCGAGCAGGCGCCGGCCAGGGTAGCGGCCAGTGGCTGGGCGCCGCCCATGCCGCCCAGGCCTGCGGTGAGTACCCACTTGCCTTTCAGGCTGCCGCCGTAGTGCTGGCGACCGGCTTCGACGAAGGTTTCATAGGTGCCCTGGACGATGCCCTGGCTGCCGATGTAGATCCAGCTGCCGGCGGTCATCTGGCCGTACATGGCCAGGCCTTTGGCGTCCAGTTCGTTGAAGTGTTCCCAGTTGGCCCAGTGCGGCACCAGGTTGGAGTTGGCGATCAGCACGCGCGGGGCGTTGCTGTGGGTCTTGAACACGCCGACCGGCTTGCCCGACTGCACCAGCAGGGTTTCGTCGTCTTCCAGGCGGGTGAGGGTTTCGACGATCTTGTCGTAGCATTCCCAGTTACGGGCGGCGCGGCCGATACCGCCGTATACCACCAGTTCTTTCGGGTTTTCCGCGACCTGCGGGTCGAGGTTGTTCATCAGCATGCGCAGTGGCGCTTCGGTCAGCCAGCTTTTGGCGGTCAGCTTGTTGCCACGTGGGGCACGGATTTCAACGTCACGGTATTTGTTGTTGTCGGTCACGGGAAAGGTCCTCTGCGGTCGTCCGCGGGCGGGTATGTCGTGGTCAATATACAAACACACCTTTACTTGTATGTACAAGCATGGACAACCAAAAGTTTCGGACTGATCCGCTGAATGGTTGAAAAAAACGGGGCCGCTTTGCGGCCCCGGCTATCTCAGTGTGAAATGAGTTCGATCAGGCAGAACCGCCCCTGAACCTCCAGCCCAAGCAATTCGTCATTGCCCTCCAGCCGCAGGCAGTCATGCAACCCCAACCGCTGCACCTCACGCCCTGCCATGGTCACCTCAACCTGGCTACTGGCCGCAAACAACAACACCGTCGACGCCGAGCTGTACAACCGGCTGGTGCCATCGAACCACTGCAACCGCGCCCGATACCGCAGCGGTGCATAGATCAGGTTGAAATCGCGAATCGGCCCGCCCAAGAGCTTGCAGCTGACCTGGCTTTCGCCGCTGAAGGCAAAGGCATCCAACGGCAACAACGGTCGACTGGCCTGGCCATCGACCAGCAGTCGCATGCCATCGCCCTGCAGCACAGTGATGATCCGCTGGTAGCCGGCGAAGGTGGAAAAGCCGCCCGACTCCTCGATATCGGCAATCGACAGGCGCCAGCCAAAACCGTCCAGCCCTTCACCGCTGTCGCGAGTAATTTCTTCGGTGAAACCGCCACCGTTCTTCCACGGCATGCGCGGGTATTCCTGCGCACGCAACAACTGCAGTTGGCTCATTTACTGAAACGTCCTTCCAGGCGATGACGGGAACCGGGGTGTATCAACCGTGCAGCGGTCACCGGCTGGCGGCCGGACCAGGTGCGGCGGCGAATCAGCAGGCAAGGCTCGCCCCGCTCGATCTGCAACAGGGTGCATTCGTCCGGCTCGGCCAGGATGGCCTCGACCACGTGCTCGCCCTCGGTCAGCGGCGCCACCTGGGACAGGTAGGCGTAAGGCGTCTGCCGGGTGAAATCCTGCTTGAGGTAGTCGGGTGCGATTGCCGCGTTGACGTAGCGGTCCTCGATCTGCACCGGCACGCCATTCTCGAAATGCACGATCAACGAGTGGAACACCCGCTGGCCTTCACGCATGTCCAGCGCCAGGGCCCGTTCGGAGCCGGCGGCTTCCTCAGCCAGGGTGATCACCTGGCAGCTATGCTGATGGCCGCGCGCGGCAATTTCGTCGGCAATGTTGTTGACCTCGAACAACGCCGATCGGCCCTTGGGCTCAGCCACGAAGGTACCCACGCCTTGCATGCGCACCAGCAGGCCTTCAGCCGTAAGCTCGCGCAGGGCGCGGTTGATGGTCATGCGGCTGAAACCCAGCTCGCTTACCAGTTCGCTCTCGGAGGGAACCCGGTGGTGTGGCGGCCAGCTGCCGTTGTCGATCTGCTGGACGATCATTTGTTTGACCCGGGCATACAGCGGCGCCGGGCCCTCGCCCATCTGGGCAACCAGCGCGGAGACAGGAGGTGTCGGCACGGCGTTGAGTCCTTTGCAATGGAATGAGCGGTAGCTTGCCGCAGTTTACCCGGCAGGCAAACGCCTGTATATGTATATACAAGTTAACAATAACAGGATTTCACCGATGTCCGCCTACTTCGCCGAACGCGCCCTGCTGCCAACGGGCTGGGCCAGCCATGTCCGTATCGAGGTCGCCAGCGATGGCCATGTAGCCAGCATCGAGCCGGGCGCTTCGGCCGAAGGGGCTGAACGCCTGGCCGGCCCGTTGCTGCCCGGCATGCCCAACCTGCACTCGCATGCCTTCCAGCGCGCCATGGCAGGCCTGGCGGAAGTCGCCGGCAACCCCAACGACAGTTTCTGGACATGGCGCGACCTGATGTACCGCCTGGTCGGGCAGATCACCCCGGAGCAGCTGCAAGTCATCGCCCGTCAGCTGTACATCGAGATGCTCAAGGCCGGCTACACCTCGGTGGCCGAGTTTCATTACGTGCACCATGACAATGCCGGCAAGGCCTACGCCGACCCGGCCGAGCTTTCCCGCCGCATCAGCGCGGCTGCGGCCGACAGCGGCATTGGCCTGACCTTGCTGCCGGTGCTGTACAGCCACGCCGGGTTTGGTGGCCAGGCACCGAACGACGGGCAGCGGCGCTTCATCAATTCCACCGAAGGGTACCTGCAACTGCAGGCGCAACTGTCCCCGATCCTGGCCGCGCAGCCTGCACAGCAGCTGGGCCTGTGCTTCCACTCGCTGCGAGCGGTAACGCCTGGGCAGATCGCCGACGTGCTGGCGGCCAGCGACAAGCATTGCCCGGTGCATATCCATATCGCCGAGCAGCAGAAGGAAGTGGACGACTGCCTGGCCTGGAGCGGCCTGCGTCCACTGCAATGGCTATACGAACATGTGGATGTCGACCACCGCTGGTGCCTGGTGCATGCCACCCATGCCGAGCCGGATGAAGTCACCGCCATGGCCCGCAGCGGTGCCGTGGCCGGGCTGTGCCTGACCACCGAGGCCAACCTGGGTGACGGTATTTTCCCGGCGGTGGACTACCTGGCGCAGGGCGGGCGCATGGGCATTGGTTCGGACAGCCATGTGTCACTGAGCGTGGTGGAAGAGCTGCGCTGGCTGGAATACGGCCAGCGGCTGCGTGACCAGCGGCGTAACCGCCTGTACCGCAGCGACCAGCCGATGGTTGGGCGCACGTTGTATGACGCGGCACTGGCAGGCGGTGCGCAGGCGCTGGGGCAAGGGATCGGGGAGCTGGCGGTGGGCAAGCGTGCCGACTGGCTGGTGCTTGACGGGCAGGACCCTTACATCGCCTTGGCGGATGGCGATGCCATTCTCAACCGCTGGCTGTTTGCGGGTGGCGATCGCCAGGTGCGGGATGTGATGGTGAATGGGCAGTGGGTAGTGCGCCAGGGGCGGCATGCACAGGAAGAGGAAAGCGCAGGAGCGTTTGCTGGGGTCTTGCGGCAGCTTTTGAGCTGACTGGTTGCCTGTTCTGGCCCTATCGCCGGCAAGCCAGCTCCCACAAGGTCGCCACAGGTATTGAGAACTGCGCAGTACTTGTGGGAGCTGGCTTGCCGGCGATAGGGCCAGCAAAGCCAACGTCAGTGCATCTTGACGATCTGCTGGTCCGAAGCCCGCCAGATCAGCCGGCTGGTGTCATACCCCTGCTGCCGTGCCTTGGACAGCAGGTTCTCACGCTCCCACGCCGGCAATGTCGGCGTACGCGACAGAATCCACAAATGCTTGCGATCCGGGCTGCCGACCACCGCCGTGCGGTAACGGTCATCCACATACAAAATCCAGTACTCGCCCCGAGCCACGCCCGGCACCAGCTTGGTAAACCAGTTGTCGAACTCGACCCACAGCTTGTCGGTATGCCCCGGCTCCTGAATGCTGGCGTGCCCCTCGGCACGCAGCCATTCATCACCCATGGTGCGGCAGCGGTTGAGCACGCCAAAGCTGCCATCCGGCTTGAGGTTGTAGTGCGCCTCGGACTGCTCGCAGCCGGTCTGGTAGCGCATAGGCAGGCGTGCCAGCTCGAACCATTTGCCCTGATAGCGCTTGAGGTCGACATTGCCGGCGGTTTTCGGCGCCAGCGGGTCGTGCACGGAGCCTGCACAACCGCCCAGCAGCAACGCCAGGCATACCCCCATCAGCAGGTACGCACGCCTCATTTGAGACCCTGCCCTGAATACATCAGCACCTTGTCAGCTGCGTACTGCACGCTGATGAAGCTCTTCTCGTCCCCCCAGGTGCAGCTGCTCATGCCCAGCGCGCCAGAGCACTCGGTCGGCGTGCCGAGCAACTGCTCGACCTCGGCCTTGTTCATACCGGCCTTGATCTTGGAATAGTTTTCCTGGTTGATCTTGCTGCAGGCAGTCAGGACGACGCACAGCGACAACAGGGCGAGGGAACGCAACGACATGAAGGACACTCCTGGAGAGGGGATACAGGCGAGTGGCCTGCAGTGACCTTCGACGGAAAAAACCCTCCCGGGTTCCCTACCCCACCCCATTTACCCCTACACCATTGGTCGGGTGGCCACTACCGTGCGATTAATCACAAAGTAATAGTCATCTCCCAATAAAAAAGGCCGCCCCTTGTAGGAGCGGCCTTGCGTCGCGACGGCCTGCACAGCAGGCCCAATGCCTCAGAACCTGGACCCGGGCTCCAGCAAAAAGTCCATCTCTTCACTGGTGCTCGGCCGCTCCAGCACCAGGTTGCGGTGCGGGAAGCGCCCGAATCGGGCAATCACGCGCTGATGCTGCTCGGCATAGTCGAGGAAGCCTTCGAACAGCCGGCGATGGGCCTCTGGCTGCTCGTCGAGCAATACCTGATAACGCTCGACACACAGGTTCTGCCAGTCCAGCACCTCGGCATGCTCCAGCACCAGCAGCACGAACACCCGCTGGATGGGCAGCAACTGGTAGTCCCAGCCCTTCTGCAGGCCCTGCATGGCTACCACCTGGGCACGCCGGTCGCCCTCGAAGGCGCGCGGCGTGTCGCGGTAGATCATGCGCGGCAACTGGTCCAGCAGAATCAGCAGGCCCAGCCAGCCCTGCGGGCTTTGCTGCCACTCGTCGAGCCCGCCGGCCAAGGCCTGCTCGGTCAGGTCGCCAAACAGCGCATGGGCATCGGCATCGTGATGCTTGCCGAACCACAGCGTGCTCTTCTCGTCAGCCACGGCCTGGGGACTGGTGCCCCAACCGAACCACCATTCCAGCAACGGCTGCCAAGGTGCGAGCATGACTTACTCCTTGTGGTAGGCGGTAACGCGCTCGACCTCTTCCTTCGAGCCGAGGATCACCGACACGCGCTGGTGCAGGCTTTCTGGCTTGATGTCGAGGATGCGATCGTAACCGTTGGTAGAGGCGCCGCCGGCCTGCTCGATGATGAAGGACATCGGGTTGGCTTCGTACATCAGGCGCAGCTTGCCCGGCTTGCTTGGCTCACGGGCGTCACGTGGGTACATGAACAGGCCGCCACGGGTCAGGATGCGGTGCACGTCGGCCACCATCGAGGCGATCCAGCGCATGTTGTAGTTCTTCTTCAGCGGGCCGGTCTCGCCTGCCAGCAGCTCGCCCACGTAGCGTTGTACCGGGGCTTCCCAGTGGCGCTGGTTGGACATGTTGATGGCGAATTCGGCGGTGCTTTCCGGCACACGGATGTTTTCGTGAGTCAGAACGAAGCTGCCCAGCTCGCGGTCCAGGGTGAAGCCCTTCACGCCATTGCCCAGGGTGAGGATCAGCATGGTCTGCGGGCCGTAGATGGCGTAACCGGCGGCGACCTGCTGGGTGCCTGGCTGCAGGAAGGCGTTTTCGTTCAGGGTTTCGTTCTGGCTCAGGTATTCGTTAGGGCAACGCAGTACCGAGAAGATGGTGCCGACCGACACGTTGACGTCGATGTTCGACGAACCGTCCAGCGGGTCGAAGACCAGCAGGTAGGCGCCTTTCGGGTATTTGCCCGGGATCTGGTAGGCGTTGTCCATTTCTTCGGACGCCATGCCGGCCAGGTGGCCGCCCCACTCGTTGGCTTCCAGCAGGATATCGTTGGAAATCACGTCCAGTTTCTTCTGGACTTCGCCCTGCACGTTTTCAGTGCCCATGCTGCCCAACACACCACCCAGGGCGCCTTTGGACACGTGATGGCTGATTTCCTTGCACGCACGCGCCACCACTTCGATCAGGAAGCGCAGATCGGCAGGGGTATTGTTGCTGCGGGTCTGCTCAATCAGATAGCGACTCAGGGTAACGCGGGACATGTATGGCTCCGAACGGATTGGGGGGGATGAAAAACCCCCGCAGTTTACAGGGAGAGTTGCAGGCTAGCGAGTGATGAGACTCGCCACGGCTCTCTGACGGCACAATAGGTCGCTAGTTCAGCCTTCGCCAGGCCGGTGGTCCGGTTGTGGGCCCATTCGCGGGCACGCCCGCTCCCACAGGTGTCTCGCAAGCTTCAAGGCTTGCGCTGTACCTGTGGGAGCGGGCGCGCCCGCGAATGGCCTCACATCAATCCAAAGCCTTCCAGATCTCGGTGGCATACTCCCGAATGGTCCGGTCCGACGAGAACCACCCCATCCGCGCCGTGTTCAGCACCGCCATGCGCCACCACTCCTGCGGCGTGTGCCACAGTTCCTCGACCCGCCGCTGGGCATCCCAGTAGGCATCGAAGTCGGCGCACACCAGGAAGCGGTCATACGCCACCAGCCCGTCGATCAAGCCGGCGTAGCGCGAAGGGTCGTCTGGCGAGAACACACCGCTGCGAATCGCCTGCAGCACGTCACTCAGGCGGTTGGACGCGGCAATCGCCGCACTGGCACCAAAATCACCCGCCTTCTTGCGTGCCTCGACCTGCTGGGCGGTCAGGCCAAAGATGAACATGTTGTCGGCGCCCACCTGTTCGCACATCTCCACGTTGGCGCCATCCAGCGTGCCGATGGTCAACGCGCCGTTCAGCCCGAACTTCATGTTGCTGGTACCGGAGGCTTCATAGCCGGCCGTGGAAATCTGCTCGGAAAGGTCTGCCGCCGGGATGATGCTCTCGGCCAGGCTGACGTTGTAGTTGGGCAGGAACACCACCTTCAGCAGGCCACGGACAGTCGGGTCGTTGTTCACCACCCGGGCGATGTCGTTGGCCAGCTTGATGATCAACTTGGCCTGGTGATAACTGGCTGCCGCCTTGCCGGCGAAAATCTTCACCCGCGGTACCCAGTTGGTACCGGGGTCGTTGCGTATGGCCTGGTACAACGCCACGGTGTGCAGCAGGTTGAGCAACTGGCGCTTGTACTCGTGGATGCGCTTGACCTGCACGTCGAACAGCGCCTCGGGGTTTACCGTGACGCCGATGCGATCCTGAATGATGCTGGCCAGGGCGCGCTTGCTGTGCAGGCGCTGGGCGGCGAACTGCTTGCGAAAACCGGGCTTGTCGGCAAACGGCACCAGGCCGGCCAGGCGCCCTTCAGGGTCGTCCTTGAGTTCCGGCCCGAGCGCCTCGACCAGCATGTCGGTCAACTGAGGATTGGACTGGTACAACCAGCGGCGGAAGGTAATGCCGTTGGTCTTGTTGTTGATACGCTGCGGGTAAAGCTTGTGCAGCTCGGAGAACACGGTGCTCTTCATCAATTTGCTGTGCAGCGCCGACACGCCGTTGACGCTGTGCGAGCCAAGGAATGCCAGGTTGCCCATGCGCACGCGGCGGCCGTTGTCTTCCTCGATCAGCGACACGGCGCGCAGCACGTCGAAATCGTGCAGGCCTTTGGCGCGCAGCGAGTCGATATGGTAGGCATTGATGAGGTAGATGATCTGCATGTGCCGGGGCAGCATGCGCTCCATCAGCGCGACCGGCCAGGTTTCCAGGGCTTCGGGCAGCAGCGTGTGGTTGGTGTAGGCGAGCGTGCCGACGGTCAGTTCCCAGGCCTTTTCCCACGGTACTTCATGCTGATCCACCAACAGCCGCATCAACTCCGCCACGGCAATCGATGGGTGGGTGTCGTTGAGCTGGATGGCTGCCGCATCGGGCAGGTTGAGCAGGTCTTTGTGCATGTTCAGGTGACGGCGGAGCAAATCCTGCAACGAAGCCGACACGAAGAAGTACTCCTGACGCAGGCGCAGTTCCTGCCCCGCCTCGGTGCTATCCGCAGGGTACAGCACGCGAGAAATGCTCTCGGCCCGCGCCACTTCGGCCACGGCCCCCAGGTGGTCGCCCGCATTGAAGCGTTCAAGGTGCAGCTCTTCCAGCGCCCGCGCACGCCACAAGCGCAAGGTGTTGACGCTGGACCCGCGCCAGCCGACCACGGGCGTGTCATAGGCTACCGCCCGCACTGTCTCACCCGGCGACCAGACCTGGCGCTGGGCACCGTTGCCATCGTGCACCGTTTCGACGCTACCGCCGAAACTGATCGGGTAGATCACCTCGGCACGCTCGAACTCCCAGGGGTTGCCGAAATCCAGCCAGTTTTCGGTCTGCTCCTGCTGCCAGCCATCGACCACGGCCTGACGGAACAGCCCATGCTCGTAGCGGATGCCGTAACCATGGGCGGCAATGCCCAAGGTGGACATACTTTCCATGAAGCACGCCGCCAGCCGGCCAAGGCCCCCGTTACCCAGCGCGGCGTCGGGTTCGAGCAGGCGGATGCGCTCCAGGTCCACGTCCAACCCTTCCAGTGCATCGCGGGCGATGTCCAGCAGCCCCAGGTTGCTCAGGCTGTCGTACAGCAGGCGCCCGATAAGGAACTCCAGGGAGAGGTAGTAGACCCGCTTCTGGCTGCGTCGATAGGCCTGGCGGGTATGGTCCATCCAGTGGTCGACCATGTGATCGCGCGCAGCCAGGGCAATGGCTTCGAACCAGTCATGGTCGAAGGCGTGCTCCGGGTCCTTGCCGACCGCATAGGTCAGCTTGTTCAGTACGGCGGCGCGAAAATCCGCGACTTCGGCGTCACGTGCTTTGGGTTCCTGGGACATGCGACATCCTCGGGCAAGTTGACGAAAGCGGAGGGAGATTGTTGAGACTAGACCCTTCGACCGGGAGTGACAGTTACGGTTCGCAGTTTTCATGCCCACTCTGCGATTCCGGCAAAAGGTTGTTCATAAATTGAACAATTCCGGTATCATCGCGCGCCCCAAGACCGTGATCCACCCTATAAAGATGAAAACGACCCTGATCGCCGCCGCCGAAGTCGACCGCCTGGAGACTTGGCAGCGCTATGCCAGCCACATGTGCGGTGGCTGCCACTCGACCTGTTGCACCCTGCCGGTGGAGGTGAAGATCAAGGATCTGATCCGTATCGGCGTGGTAGACGAGTTCGAAAAAGACGAGCCGCCGAAAAACGTGGCCAAGCGCCTGCAAAAAGAAGGCATCATCGAACGCTTCAACCAGAAGTCAGGCATCTTCACCCTGACCCGGATGAGCAACGATGACTGCATGTATCTGGATCGTAAGAGCCGGCTGTGCACCATTTATGACAAGCGCCCGGATACCTGCCGCAACCACCCCAAGGTTGGGCCGCGGCCTGGTTACTGCGCCTATAAACCCAAGGTCGTTGGGCGCTGATCTGTAGCCTTCAAGGGCCTCTTCGCGGGCTTGCCCGCTCCCACAGGATCTCCACATCATTCAGACCTGTGCAAAACCTGTGGGAGCGGGCAAGCCCGCGAAAGGGGCAACACAACTCCTGAAGGCATAAAAAAACGCCCCCGGCCTTTCGACTGGGGGCGTCGTATTTCTAGTTGAAGCAATCCTGAGCTCAACCAGCCTGAAAAAGCTTGCCCCGATGACGTATAGCTACGACCAAAGCCGCGACAGCGAGCCCAAATGACATCAGGCCTGCCAACACCACCTTGAACTTTATTGATTGATTGTTCCAAGCGATGACTTGCTGATGGAATCGATCATCGAAAAGGACACGGCCATCCAAGGTGGCCAGTTCACGCACTTGGCTGCCGTCGTCCAGGCGCTCCACCGTCAAGGATACCTTCTTGTTTATTCGCAGCCCTGACTCCTTGTACAACGCCGGATACGTGTAGATCCCTTTACCATACCGTACTCCATCCAGCGTGTATGCAACTGCGAAATGTATAATCGAACGATTATGCTCCCAAGTGTCCGGGTAACCCGATACACGCCCTTCAACAAACGTCAACTTGGAAAAATCCGGAGCTTTGTATACTTTTAAGTCACTGTAATACAGCGCTGTAAATGACAGCATTGTAACCAAAACAATTGATAGCAATTGAATACGTTTAAACGGAGGGGAGGCTCTGTATATTTTGAAAAAACCAGACATTGAATGCACACCCCCTCCTTATATCTTACCAAAACAATGCAGAACTACGCTCTTCAGTGATACCTGTCAACACCCCAATTACTACCGCCAGGCTCGATAATTTGTATGGGACCAATATCAATATTCCACCCTGGGTACTCTAGAGGACCGACGCCAATACCCCAACCGGAGCCAGTCAGTGGAATGACCTGACTCCCTCCACTGTCACCCTCTATATATCCGCCCCCACTTCCCGCGCCTACTCCAAATATGTAAACGGAGTTACTGCCAAGCGAAACGTCATGTGTATCAGGATTCCACTGACTTACCGCAATACCACCTGAGTAGCTCGCAATTATTTGATCAAGAGATGCAAGTGTCAAGTCCGGTGCAACCCAGTAATCTGGAAACACCGCGTTTGTATCCGCAACAAAATATTTTTCCAGAACAGGGATAATTGCAGAATGATACAATTTCTTCGCCACATCAGAATTAAAAACCCCAAACGCATTAGCCCCTACACCCACAGCTGTGAATGCCACTGCAGCTGAACTTGCACCAGCCAGCAAGGTAATTCCTCCGACAATCCCAGCAACATTCCCAATCAGACTTAAGACATCTCCGGTTTCAAATTCCTGCTTCGTCTTGTACCTCGCTGTAATCTTTAGAAGCACTGTAGTTGCCGCCAGGGTATTCGTTTTTATGTTCAGAAATGGTGTAAAACCCGCTGTCAGCTTTACAATCGACGTGACGCCTGCGACCGCAGCACCTGTCTGCGCACTCTGGTTCACCAAATCGAAACCAGACTTGTCGCTATCGTACTGATCCACTATGGAGGTCGAAGCCGCCCCCACCGCGACGGGTGCATCGACATAGCCCAGGATTATTTCAACTGTTTTAGCCATCTGCCATCACTCCTTTATCATCGTCTTGAAGGCGATACTCATACGCAGACGGTTACAGCTTGCTGCAGGTGCCCGTGCGGCGTGCGGTATCTCGCCATTGAAAACGACAACCCTTCTTGGCTTGGGCTGTACCGACATAATGATGGTCTCCTTGCCGGCGTCGTAGAACATTAACTCTCCTCCCCAGCAAGTAGCCCAATGTTCACTACAGAACAGCATGACAGTTCGTCCCGGCGCCTTCGCGGTATTATCCCGATGTATCGGCCCATCCTGACTGGTGGTTTGTCCGTTCGCGTACACACCCAGCAATACAGCTGAAGGCATGTGAGCGGCTTTAATGCGTGCCCAGATGTCCGCCAGAAAACCCCAGTCCGAGCGCTCACGCAGCTCCTGCTCGCAATCTTCCAACGCGTCTCTGCGAGAGCCGGCTATGAAACTGTGCCAGCAAGGGCGCTCAAGCGGCGAATAAGGATAAGGCCACCCATAGCGCCACACCGAATCCGTAAGGAGCCGCAAGATTTGCGCATGCTCTTTATCGGTAATGCCGTCATCGATAATGCATATATCTTTGCCGACAATCACATCAGACATACTCAATTCCTCAGCCTCAAATAAAGTAGAGAGATGAGGCTAAAGAATATTTAAACATCCAGGCATATGGAAATATGTACTGGCGCAGTGGTATTTACCAGAAATCTACACACCTGAAAAAACTAACTTTGGATGAACGTAAGGCATAAAAAAACGCCCCCGACCTTTCGACCGGGGGCGTTTTCATTCAGCCTGAGCTAACTCAGTTCTTGGCTTTCTTGGCAGCGCGGGTACGCTCGCCTTCGTCCAGGATCTTCTTGCGCAGACGGATCGACTTAGGCGTCACTTCGCACAGCTCGTCGTCCTGGATGAATTCCAGAGCCTGTTCCAGAGTGTGGCGAACTGGCGGTACCAGGGCGATGACTTCGTCTTTGCCCGAAGCACGCATGTTGTCGAGCTTCTTGCCTTTGGTCGGGTTCACGCCCAGGTCGTTGTCACGGCTGTTCAGGCCGATGATCTGACCGTTGTAGATCTCCTGACCGTGCTCGACGAACAGCTTGCCGCGCGCCTGCAGGGTTTCCAGCGAGTAGGTCAGCGCCTTGCCGGTTTCGACCGAAACCAGTACGCCGTTCAGGCGGCCGGACATCTGGCCCGACTTCATGGTGTCGTAGCGATCGAAGATCGAGGTCAGGATGCCTGCACCGTTGGTCAGGGTCAGGAACTGGTTACGGAAACCGATCAGACCACGGGCTGGAATGTTGTACTCCAGGCGCACACGGCCCTTGCCATCCGGAACCATGTTGGTCAGGTCGCCTTTACGCAGCCCCATCTCTTCCATCACCTTGCCCTGGGATTCTTCAGGGATGTCGATGGTGACGTTCTCGAACGGCTCCTGCTTCACGCCGTCAACTTCGCGGATGATTACTTCAGGACGGCCTACGGCCATCTCGAAGCCTTCACGGCGCATGGTTTCGATCAGAACCGACAGGTGCAGCTCACCACGGCCCGATACCTTGAACTTGTCAGGGGAATCGGTTTCCTGAACGCGCAGAGCAACGTTGTACAGCAGCTCTTTGTCCAGACGATCCTTGATGTTACGGCTGGTGACGAACTTGCCTTCTTTACCGCAGAACGGCGAGTCGTTGACCTGGAAGGTCATGGAAACGGTCGGCTCGTCAACGGTCAACGGCTTCATCGCTTCTACCGCATCCGGGGCGCACAGGGTGTCGGAGATGAACAGCTCGTCGAAACCGCTGATGCAGACGATGTCGCCAGCCTGGGCTTCTTCAACGTCTACACGGTGCAGGCCGTGGTGGCCCATCAGCTTCAGGATACGGCCGTTACGCTTCTTGCCGTTGGTGTCGATGGCGACAACCGGGGTGTTCGGCTTGACGCGACCACGGGCGATACGGCCAACACCGATAACGCCGAGGAAGCTGTTGTAGTCCAGTGCGGAGATCTGCATCTGGAACGGGCCGTCACGGTCAACAGACGGCGCAGGTACGTTGTCGACGATCGACTGGTACAGGGCGGTCATGTCTTCGCCCATCTCGGTGTGGT
The DNA here is from genome assembly GCF_003208145.1 of Pseudomonas sp. RV120224-01b. Classification (NCBI taxonomy): domain Bacteria; kingdom Pseudomonadati; phylum Pseudomonadota; class Gammaproteobacteria; order Pseudomonadales; family Pseudomonadaceae; genus Pseudomonas; species Pseudomonas sp. RV120224-01b. The sequence goes on from NZ_QKMQ01000004.1 coordinate 325,190, forward strand.
CCAGGCCGGCGATGCCGTTCAGGGCCGAGGCGTAGACGACTTTGAAGTCCAGCTGTTCGTCGGTAGCACCGAGGTTGTCGAACAGGTCGAAGATCTGGTCCAGAACCCAGTCAGGACGCGCGCCCGGACGGTCAACCTTGTTGATCACGACGATTGGCTTCAGGCCGGCTTCGAAGGCCTTCTTGGTCACGAAGCGGGTTTGCGGCATAGGGCCGTCCTGGGCGTCGACCAGCAGCAGCACGGAGTCGACCATCGACATTACACGCTCAACCTCGCCACCGAAGTCGGCGTGGCCGGGGGTGTCGACGATGTTGATGTGGTAGCCGTTCCAGTTGATGGCGGTGTTTTTCGCCAGAATGGTAATACCGCGCTCTTTTTCCTGGTCGTTGGAGTCCATGACGCGCTCGTCGTTGAGCTCGTTACGCTCCAGAGTGCCGGACTGACGCAGGAGTTTGTCGACCAGGGTGGTTTTACCATGGTCAACGTGGGCGATGATGGCGATGTTACGCAGATTTTCGATCACAAGTGTATCTCGATCAGAGGATTCGGTTGCCGCCCAGTGTAGGCGGCCAATATGTACTGTTTAAGGCTCAGCGGGCCCGGCGGTCGGGAGGGCGATGGCGGATACTGCCGCCATACAGCCCCGGCGTCTTATGTCGGACGATAAACACGCACATTGGCATGTCCCTCACTGAGCAGGTGGTGTGCGTGCAAACGGCTCATCACACCCTTGTCGCAATACAGCAAGTACTGGCGCGTGGGGTCCAGGTGCTTGAACTTGCTGTTGATCGCGTAGAACGGCATGGCCTGGACTTCGATACCTTCCAGTGCCAGGGGTTCGTCTTCCTGGGCATCGGGGTGACGAATGTCGATGACGATCTGGCCTGGCAACGCCTCGGCCACTTCCTCGATTTCGATGTCCTTGCCCAGCTCGTCGATCACATGGTCGATGGAAATGAACTTGGCGCGTTCCAGGGCGCGCTCCAGCACGGCCATGTCGAACTGCTTTTCTTCATGCTCCATGCGGTGGCGCTTGGCATGGGTGGTCGGGTTTACCGAGATCACGCCGCAGTATTCTGGCATGTGCTTGGCGAAGTCGGCGGTGCCGATTTCGGTGGCCTGGTCGATGATGTCCTGCTTGTGGCTGGCCAGCAACGGGCGCAGCACCAGCTTGTCGGTGGCCGAGTCGATGATCGACAGGTTCGGCAGCGTCTGGCTGGACACCTGGGAAATCGCCTCGCCGGTGACCAGCGCGTCGATCTGCAGGCGGTCGGCCATGTGCGCGGCACCGCGCAGCATCATGCGCTTGAGGGTGACGCCCATGTAGCTGTTGTCGACCTTGTTGAGGATCTCGCCGACCACTTCTTCGAACGGTACGCTGATGAACAGCACGCGCTGGCTGCTGCCGTATTTTCTCCACAGGAAGTGGGCCACTTCCATCACGCCCAGCTCGTGGGCACGGCCGCCGAGGTTGAAGAAGCAGAAGTGGGTCATCAGGCCACGGCGCATCATCTGGTAGGCCGCCACGGTGGAGTCGAAGCCACCGGACATCAGCACCAGGGTCTGCTCCAGGGCGCCCAGCGGGTAACCGCCGATGCCGTTGTGCTGGTTGTGGATCACGTACAGGCGCTGGTCGCGGATTTCGATGCGCACCAGCACTTCAGGGTTCTTCAGCTCGATGCCGGCGGCGCCGCATTGCTGGCGCAGCTGGCTGCCGACGTAGCGGTCGACGTCCATCGAGGTGAAGTCATGGTGGCCACCGCGCTTGCAGCGCACGGCGAAGTGCTTGCCGGCCAGCAAGTGGCCGAAGTGGTGCTTGCACTTGGCGACGATGTCGTCGAAGTCACCCAGCGGGTATTCCTCTACCTGCAGGAAGTGGGTGATACCCGGCGTGCAGGTGAGGCGCTCGATCATCTCGCGCTGGACTTTCTCGTCTTCGACGCGGGTGACCACTTCGAGATTGTCCCAGACACCATCGACCGCGAGCTCAGGGTCGAGATCCTTGAGCACGTTGCGGATGTTCTTGCCGAGCTGGCGGATGAAGCGCTTGCGCACCGGCCGGCTCTTGATGGTGATTTCTGGGAAGACTTTGACGATAAGTTTCATTGGTTAACAGCGCGCGCAGGGCCTGCCGAAAATGAGGGGCGCGAATTATAGCGGAAATTGCTCAGGATTTGACCAACTTTTGGTCAGAAGCTTTCAGATAAATGTACGAGGGGGGGATTTGCGGCGCTCGGTCTCACAAACGCTACAACTCAAGACACGCACCACATTGGTGCGACAAATCCAAATTTCGCCTCGTAAGAGTGCACTTTTCCAACCCAACCCACCGCCAAATGCCCGCAAACGCCCCCTTTTATCCCGCCCTCGCCATTTTCGGGCACTGGCATGCAATTTGCTCCCTTGTGAGGCAGGTAAGCTTGGCCGACTATCCGCGCCCGGCAACACCCTTTTTCCAGGGCAGCGGCCCACCGCGCTCTAGACCATCCGGAGGACAACATGTCGAAGTCGGTTCAACTCATCAAAGATCATGACGTCAAGTGGATTGATCTGCGTTTCACGGACACCAAAGGCATTCAGCACCACGTGACCATGCCGTCGCGTGATGCGCTGGACGAGGACTTCTTCGAAGTCGGCAAGATGTTCGACGGTTCCTCCATCGCTGGCTGGAAAGGCATCGAAGCTTCCGACATGATCCTGATGCCGGTTGACGATACCGCCGTTCTGGACCCGTTCACCGAAGAACCAACCCTGATCATCACCTGCGACATCGTCGACCCGTCGAGCATGCAGGGCTACGATCGTGACCCACGTGCAATCGCCAAGCGCGCCGAAGAGTACCTGAAGAGCACCGGCATCGGTGACACCGTATTCGCAGGCCCGGAGCCTGAGTTCTTCATCTTCGACGAAGTGAAGTTCCAGTCGGACATCTCCGGCTCGATGTTCAAGATCTTCTCCGAGCAAGGCTCGTGGATGACCGGTGCTGACGTGGAAGGCGGCAACAAAGGCCACCGTCCAGGCGTGAAAGGCGGCTACTTCCCGGTTCCGCCGTTCGACCACGACCACGAAATCCGTACTGCCATGTGCAACGCACTGGAAGAAATGGGTCAGACCGTTGAAGTTCACCACCACGAAGTGGCGACTGCCGGCCAGAACGAAATCGGCGTCAAGTTCAACACCCTGGTGAAGAAGGCTGACGAAGTACAAGCCCTGAAATACGTCGTGCACAACGTTGCCGACGCTTACGGCCGTACCGCCACCTTCATGCCGAAGCCACTGTACGGCGACAACGGTTCGGGCATGCACGTACACATGTCGATCTGGAAAGACGGCAAGAACACCTTCTCGGGTGAAGGCTATGCCGGCCTGTCCGACACCGCCCTGTACTTCATCGGCGGTATCATCAAGCACGGTAAGGCGCTGAACGGCTTCACCAACCCGTCGACCAACTCGTACAAGCGTCTGGTACCAGGCTTCGAAGCCCCGGTAATGCTGGCCTACTCGGCGCGTAACCGTTCCGCCTCGATCCGTATTCCTTACGTCGGCAGCCCGAAAGCCCGCCGTATCGAAGCACGCTTCCCGGACCCATCGGCCAACCCGTACCTGGCCTTCGCGGCCCTGCTGATGGCTGGCCTGGACGGCATCCAGAACAAGATCCACCCAGGCGATGCTGCCGACAAGAACCTGTACGACCTGCCACCAGAAGAGGCCAAGGACATTCCGCAAGTGTGCGGCAGCCTGAAAGAAGCCCTGGAAGAGCTGGACAAAGGCCGTGCGTTCCTGACCAAGGGCGGCGTGTTCTCCGATGACTTCATCGATGCCTTCATCGAGCTGAAGTCGGAAGAAGAGATCAAGGTCCGTACCTTCGTGCACCCGCTGGAATACGAGCTGTACTACAGCTGCTGATCTGATCGGCGCCTCGCGCCGATGACATGATCAGGAACGGCCTCCCTCGGGAGGCCGTTTTCGTTTCTGCGCCACACAGAAATCACCTCACCCACGCTATGCTCTATCTTGGTGCACAACAAAGCGCCTTGCCCCTATTTGCTCCCCAATCTGGTTCAAATGAAACGTTTCATCCAGAGTTTCTGATCCGAATTTGCGCAGATACAGGCCTTTATCGGCAAATCCCGCTTCTTTTCGGAGCTTTGGTTTGTTTCTTGCATTTCTAGCAGGTAGAGAGCCTCGCATCGGCGGGGCCACCGCACCTGGCCCTGGCCAAAGCAGTGCCAGGCAAGCGCCAAAAGAGGTCAACGACGCCTTATGACCATCAGCGATGCACAGCACCGTCTGCTTCTGGACAACCTGACCACCGCCACGTTGCTGCTCAATGCCGAGCTGCGCCTGGAGTACATGAACCCGGCCGCAGAAATGCTGCTGGCCGTCAGCGGCCAACGTAGCCATGGGCAGTTCATCAGCGAGCTGTTCACCGAGTCGACCGAAGCGCTCAGCTCGTTGCGCCAGGCGGTCGAACAGGCGCACCCGTTCACCAAGCGCGAAGCGCAGCTCACCTCGCTGACCGGGCAGACCATCACCGTCGACTATGCGGTAACCCCTATCCTCAACCAGGGCCAGACCCTGCTGTTGCTGGAGGTGCACCCGCGCGACCGGCTGCTGCGCATCACCAAGGAAGAAGCCCAGCTGAGCAAGCAGGAAACCACCAAGATGCTGGTGCGCGGCCTGGCCCACGAAATCAAGAACCCCCTCGGCGGCATCCGCGGCGCAGCGCAGTTGCTGTCGCGCGAATTGCCCGAGGAAGGCCTGCGCGATTACACCAACGTGATCATCGAAGAGGCCGACCGCCTGCGCAACCTGGTGGACCGCATGCTCGGCTCGAACAAGCTGCCGTCGCTGGCCATGACCAACATCCACGAAGTGCTGGAGCGGGTCTGCAGCCTGGTCGAGGCCGAAAGCCAGGGTTGCATCACTTTGGTGCGCGATTACGACCCAAGCCTGCCGGACGTCTTGATCGACCGCGAGCAGATGATCCAGGCGGTCCTCAACATCGTGCGTAACGCCATGCAGGCGATCAGTTCGCAGAACGAGCTGCGCCTGGGCCGCATCACCCTGCGCAGCCGCGCCTTGCGCCAGTTCACCATCGGCCATGTGCGCCATCGCCTGGTGGCGCGGGTGGAAATCATCGACAACGGCCCGGGCATCCCGCCGGAACTGCAAGACACCCTCTTCTATCCCATGGTCAGTGGCCGCCCCGACGGTACCGGGCTGGGCCTGGCCATTACCCAGAACATCATCAGCCAGCACCAGGGCCTGATCGAGTGTGAAAGCCACGCAGGCCACACCGCCTTTTCGATCTACCTGCCTCTGGAACAAGGAGCCACCGCCTCATGAGCCGAAGTGAAACCGTATGGATCGTCGACGATGATCGCTCCATCCGCTGGGTACTGGAAAAAGCCCTGCAACAGGAAGGCATGACCACCCAGAGCTTCGACAGCGCAGATGGTGTGATGGGCCGCCTTGCGCGCCAGCAACCGGACGTGATCATTTCCGACATCCGCATGCCGGGTGCCAGCGGCCTCGACCTGCTGGCACAGATTCGCGAGCAGCACCCACGCCTGCCGGTCATCATCATGACCGCTCATTCCGACCTGGACAGCGCCGTGGCGTCTTACCAGGGGGGGGCCTTCGAATACCTGCCCAAGCCGTTCGACGTGGACGAGGCTGTCTCGCTGGTCAAACGTGCCAACCAGCATGCCCAGGAACAGCAAGGGCTGGATGTGCCACAGAACCTGGCGCGCACACCGGAAATCATCGGCGAAGCACCGGCCATGCAGGAGGTGTTCCGCGCCATCGGCCGCCTCAGCCACTCCAACATTACCGTGCTGATCAACGGTGAGTCGGGTACCGGTAAAGAGCTGGTTGCCCATGCACTGCACCGCCACAGCCCGCGTGCGGCGTCGCCGTTCATTGCCCTGAACATGGCCGCCATCCCCAAGGACTTGATGGAGTCCGAACTGTTCGGCCATGAAAAAGGCGCCTTCACTGGTGCCGCCAACCTGCGCCGGGGCCGCTTCGAGCAGGCCGATGGCGGCACGCTGTTCCTCGACGAAATCGGTGACATGCCTGCCGACACCCAGACCCGCCTGCTGCGGGTGCTGGCCGATGGCGAGTTTTATCGCGTTGGCGGCCACGTGCCGGTCAAGGTCGATGTGCGCATCATTGCCGCGACCCACCAGAACCTGGAGTCGCTGGTGCAGGCCGGCAAGTTCCGCGAAGACTTGTTCCATCGCCTGAACGTAATTCGCATCCATATTCCTCGGCTGGCCGACCGCCGTGAGGACATCCCCGCCCTCGCCCGGCATTTCCTCGCCCGCGCCGCCCAGGAGCTGGCGGTGGAGCCGAAGATTCTCAAGCCGGAGACCGAAGAGTTCATCCGCAACCTGCCGTGGCCGGGCAACGTGCGGCAGATGGAGAACACTTGCCGCTGGATCACCGTGATGGCCTCCAGCCGCGAGGTGCTGATCGGCGACCTGCCGCCTGAGCTGCTGAACCTCCCGCAGGATGCCGCACCGGTCACCAACTGGGAACAGGCCCTGCGCCAGTGGGCCGACCAGGCGTTGGCGCGTGGGCAGTCGAACCTGCTGGACAGTGCAGTGCCGAGCTTTGAACGGATCATGATCGAGACAGCGCTCAAGCACACCGCCGGGCGACGCCGGGATGCTGCGCTGTTGCTGGGCTGGGGGCGCAATACCCTGACGCGCAAGATCAAGGAGCTGGGGATGAATGTGGCGGGTGGTGATGACGAGGAAGGTGACGAGCACTGACTCTCGGTAATTCTGCAAGATCTTTGGGGCTGCTGCGCAGCCCATCGCGACACAAGGCCGCTCCCACAGGGATAGCGCCGCATCTGAACTGAGCGGCGTCCTGTGGGAGCGGCCTTGTGTCGCGATGGGCCGCAAAGCGGCCCCAGCCATTTCAGCCTCCCGATGCACCGATCCTGTGCCCGCTGCACCTCTCGAAGGCACAAATCCCCTCAAAACCCGGCCAAATACCCCTCAAAGCCCAATATTCACGGGCTTTGCAAAATTGGCACGCCCCCTGCAATACCTAATACATACCCAGTTTCGGGGGCCCTGGTACAGGCAGGCCGGGTGAACCCCTCTTTTATTTGCAACACCGCCCGTTTTGGGGACCTCGGTACAGGCAGGCCGGGACATCCCCCCTTTACACGCAATACGCAGTACCCCTTTTGGGGACCCTGGTACAGGCAGGCCGGGATATCCCCTCTTTTACTCGTGCAGTTTCACCTGCACACGCCAGCGCCCAGCGTCCTCTGCACCGGCCCACTCGCCGTGCAGGGGACGCGCGGCCACCACTGTCAGCAACAAGCCTTCCTTGCTCTTCTGCACCCGCCAGCTCACCGGCTTCCCCGCCAGGCTCAATTGCCCTTGCTGGGCCTTGCCCTGGGCCTGGAACAGCAACGCAACCGTCCCTTCCACGTTCTCGCCGTGCAGCTGCGGTTCTTCATTGAACCAAAGGTCCAAGCCATCCTGCACCACCTCCACCTGCTGCAACACCCGCTCTTCGGGCGTTGTCAGGCGACCAATCATCAACCCGACCATAACGCCAACGATCGCCAGCGACAGCATCATCCGTGGGAAGGCCTTCGAACGCACGTCCGGTTCAGGGGTAGAATGCCCGTCATCTTCACGCTTGGAGCCGTGCATGTTTCACGTCATCCTTTTTCAACCAGAAATTCCGCCGAATACCGGCAACATCATTCGCCTGTGCGCCAACAGCGGCTGCCACCTGCACCTGATCGAACCCATCAGTTTCGAACTGGATGACAAGCGCCTGCGCCGCGCGGGGCTGGATTACCACGAGTATGCCACGCTCAAGCGCCATGAGAGCCTGGCCGGATGCCTGGAAAGCCTGGGCAATCCAAGGCTGTTCGCCTTCACCACCAAGGGCTCGCACCCGTTCCATGAAGTGGCGTATCAGCCGGGCGATGCCTTCCTGTTCGGGCCAGAGAGCCGCGGATTGCCAGCCGAGGTGCTGGACAGCCTGCCAGCCGAACAACGCCTGCGCCTGCCGATGCGGCCAGGGTGCCGTAGCCTGAACCTGTCCAATACCGTGGCGGTGACGGTGTATGAGGCGTGGCGGCAGAATGGGTTTGCCGGGAGCTGATCTGTAGCCTGCTCTGGCCTCTTCGCGGGCAAGCCCGCTCCCACAGGTAGAGCGTCGCCCTCAAGGTTTGCATCATTCCTGTGGGAGCGGGCGTGCCCGCGAAAGGGCCGGTACAGGCAATAAAAAAGCGCCCCGAGAGGCGCTTTCGTGATACCGGCAGCTATTACTGCACAGTTGGCGCAGCGCCCGCTTCCTGCATGCGTTGCAGTTCTTGCGCATACAGGGCGTCGAAGTTGACCGGCGACAGCATCAGGGCCGGGAACGAACCGCGGGTCACCAGGCTATCCAGGGTCTCACGGGCGTACGGGAACAGGATGTTCGGGCAGAACGCACCCAGGGTGTGGCTCATCGAAGCCGCATCCAGGTTGGCGATCAGGAAGATACCGGCCTGCTGTACTTCAGCGATGAACGCCACTTCGTCACCGTTTTTGACGGTAACCGACAGGGTCAGCACCACCTCGTGGAAGTCGCCTTCCAGGGCTTTCTGCTTGGTGTTCAGGTCCAGCGCGACGCTCGGCTCCCAGCTCTGGCGGAAGATCTGCGGGCTTTTCGGGGCTTCGAACGACAGGTCGCGCACGTAGATGCGCTGCAGGGAGAACTGAGGGCTGTTGTCTTCTGCAGCAGCGCCGTTGGTCTGTTGGTCAGTCATGGCAGATCCTTATCCTAATGTTTTTGAATGCAGTGCAAATCAGGCCGCCAGCAGCGCGTCGAGCTTGCCGGCGCGCTCCAGGGCATAGAGGTCATCGCATCCACCGACATGGGTGCTGCCGATCCAGATCTGCGGCACCGAGGTGCGGCCGGCCTTCTGGCTCATCTCGGCGCGAACCTGCGGTTTACCGTCGACCTTGATTTCCTCGAAGGCCACGCCTTTGCTTTCAAGCAAGTACTTGGCGCGCATGCAGTAGGGGCAGTAGTCGCTGGAATAGACGATGACGGGCTTCATATCACTTCACCAGGGGCAGGTTATCGGCTTTCCAGCTGGAAACGCCACCGCTCAGTTTGGCAGCGGTGTAGCCAGCCTTGAGCAGTTCGCGGCAGTGGGTGCCGGACTGCTGGCCCATTGCGTCGACGACGATCAGGGTCTTCTCTTTGTGCTTGTCCAGCTCGCTCATGCGGGTGGCCAGCTTGTCCTGCGGAATGTTGATCGCACCGACGATGTGGCCGGCGGCGTATTCCTTGGCCGTACGGATGTCGACGACCAGGCCCTTGTCGGCATTGACCAGGGCGGTCAGTTGGCCGTTGGTCAGGCTCTGGCCGCCACGGCGGATTTCATTGAGCAGCAGCAGGACCAGCAGAACAACGAAGATCGCAACCAGGATGTAGTGATCTGTCGCGAATTGAATCAGGTGAGCAACCATCAGCGGTGTTCCAGGCGATTGAAAATGCCGGCCAGTATACACAGCCCCCCAGTGCCACCAAAGCCCGACAGGCCGGAGGGAAAGGTACCTTCATGTTGCTACATCGGGCGCACTGGTCAGGCAATAGGACGAATATTCGCCGCTGGTGGCGGATTTGCCCTAAAATGCGTGTCTTTATCATCTTTGAACAACCGTGAGTTTGATTGATGACGAGTACGCCCAAACCCCTGGTCCTGATCATCCTGGATGGCTTCGGCCACAGCGAAATCCCCGAACACAACGCCATCTTTGCCGCCAACACGCCGGTCTATGACCGCCTGCGCGCTACCCAGCCGCATGGCCTCATTTCCGGCTCAGGCATGGATGTCGGCCTGCCGGACGGGCAGATGGGCAACTCCGAAGTCGGTCACATGAACCTGGGCGCCGGTCGCGTCGTGTACCAGGACTTCACCCGGGTGACCAAGGCCATCCGTGACGGCGAATTCTTCGAAAACCCGGTGCTCACTGGTGCCGTGGACAAGGCCGCCAGCGCCGGCAAGGCCGTGCACATCCTCGGCCTGCTGTCCGATGGCGGCGTACACAGCCACCAGGACCACCTGGTGGCCATGGCCGAACTGGCCGCACAGCGCGGTGCGGAAAAAATCTACCTGCACGCCTTCCTCGATGGCCGTGACACCCCGCCGCGCAGCGCGCAGTCGTCCATCGAACTGCTCGACGCCACCTTCGCCAAGCTGGGCAAGGGCCGCATCGCCAGCCTGATCGGCCGCTACTTCGCCATGGATCGGGATAACCGCTGGGACCGCGTCAGCGCCGCCTACAACCTGATCGTCGACAGCGCCGCCGAATATACCGCCGACACCGCCCTGGCTGGCCTGGAAGCGGCCTACGCCCGTGACGAGAGCGACGAGTTCGTCAAGGCCACGCGCATTGGTGAAGCGGTCAAGGTCGAAGACGGCGATGCCGTGATCTTCATGAACTTCCGCGCCGACCGTGCCCGCGAGCTGTCGCGCGTGTTCGTCGAAGCCGACTTCAACGAATTCCCGCGTGCCCGCCTGCCAAAACTGGCGGCCTACATCGGCCTGACCCAGTACTCGGCCAAGATTCCGGCACCTGCAGCCTTTGCACCGGCCAGCCTGAACAACGTGCTGGGCGAGTACCTGGCAAAGAACGGCAAAACCCAGCTGCGGATTGCCGAGACCGAGAAGTACGCCCACGTCACCTTCTTCTTCTCGGGTGGCCGTGAAGAGCCGTTCGAAGGCGAAGAGCGCATCCTGATTCCATCGCCAAAGGTCGCCACCTATGACCTGCAGCCGGAAATGAACGCGCCGGAAGTAACCGATCGCATCGTCGAAGCCATTGAGCAGCAGCGCTACGACGTGATCGTGGTCAACTACGCCAACGGCGACATGGTCGGCCACACGGGCGTGTTCGAGGCTGCGGTGAAGGCAGTTGAAGCACTGGACACCTGCGTCGGCCGCATCGTCGAAGCGCTGGCCAAGGTGGACGGCGAAGCGCTGATCACCGCCGACCACGGCAACGTCGAGCAGATGGAAGACGAATGCACCGGTCAGGCGCACACCGCACACACCACCGAGCCGGTGCCGTTCATCTATGTGGGCAAGCGCAACGTGAAAGTGCGTGATGGCGGCGTGCTGGCCGACGTGGCGCCGACCATGCTGAAGCTGCTGGGGCTGGAGAAGCCGGTGGAAATGACCGGCACCTCGATCCTGGTTGACGCCTGATTCTGTGCATCGGGGGCCGCTTTGAGCCCCCATGACACATGAATTCCAGACAAACGCCCCTCTGCACCCGCAGCGAGGCGTTTTTTTTGCCTGCCCGGGCGGGCATACTAGGCCAGTCTCCATCCTTGGTACGCCAAACCCCATGCTTCGCGCCCTGATTCTCCTAGCCCTGTCTTGCCTGCTCAGCCCGGCCTTTGCCGATGAGCGTGCGCAGACCCAGCAGCAACTGGACGCCACCCGCCAGGACATTGCCGAGCTCAAGAAGACGCTGGGCAAGCTCCAGGAAGAAAAGGCCGGCGTGCAAAAGGACCTCAAAGCCACCGAGACCGACATCGGCGACCTCGAAAAACAGGTGGAGGCACTGCAGCAAGAGCTAAAAAAGACCGAGGGCGATCTGGAGCGCCTTGATACCGAGAAAAAAAAACTCCAGAGCGCCCGCGTTGAACAACAGCGACTGATCGCCATCCAGGCCCGCTCGGCCTACCAGAACAACGGCCGCGAGGAATACCTCAAGCTGCTGCTCAACCAGCAGAACCCCGAGAAGTTCGCCCGCACCCTCACGTATTACGACTACATCAGCAAGGCGCGCCTGGAACAACTGCGTACCTTCAACGAGACCCTGCGCCAGCTGGCCAACGTCGAGCAGGAAATTGCCAGCCAGCAAGAGCAGTTGCTGGCCCAGCGCGCCGACCTCGACAGCCGCCGCCAGGCCCTGGAAGCCGAGCGCGGCAAGCGCCAGCAGGTGCTGGCCAAGCTCAATGGCGACATGAAGGACCGCGACCAGAAGCTGCAGGCCCGCGAGCAGGACCAGGCCGACCTGTCCAAAGTACTCAAGACCATCGAGGAAACCCTGGCCCGTCAGGCCCGCGAAGCCGAGGAAGCGCGCAAGAAAGCCTTGCTGGCCCAGCAGGAAGCGGAAAAACGCCGCCAGCAGGAGGCCCTGGCCGCCGCCGCTGCCCGCGAACAGGCCAAGGAGCCGGTGGAGCCACCGAAAAAGGCCCGCACCACCCTCGGCCCGATGGTTTCCAGCGATGGCGCCAACTACGGCGGCGCTTTTTCTGCCGCGCGGGGCAAACTTCCATGGCCCGTCAATGGTCGACTGCTGGCACGCTTTGGTGATGCCCGCGGCAGCGATGCCCGTGCCAAGTGGGACGGGGTGATGATCAGCGCCAACCCAGGCACCCAGGTACGTGCGGTGCACGGCGGGCGTGTAGTGTTCGCCGACTGGTTGCGCGGTGCCGGCCTTCTGGTCATTCTCGACCATGGCAACGGTTACCTGAGCCTGTACGGCCACAACCAGAGCCTGCTCAAGAGCGCCGGTGATATCGTCAAGGCCGGTGAAGCCATTTCCACCGTTGGCGACAGCGGTGGCCAGGACGCGGCAGGCTTGTACTTCGCCATCCGCCAGCAGGGCCGGCCGACCGACCCTTCGCAATGGTGCCGGGGCTAGTCAAATTTCTACGGCGTAGCCTGAGTGCTGCGCCGATGCTCCCCAGGGAGCGCTTACAGGATCAGGAGTTCGTTCGACATGCTGCACTCGCCTCGTCTCACCCAGCTGGCCCTGTCCATCGCCCTGGCGGTCGGTGCGCCCCTGGCCGTCGCTGCAGAGCCGGCCAAGGCCGCCGCAGTGCCCGCCACCGAGGTCACGGCCAAGGCACCACTGCCACTGGAAGAGCTGCGCACCTTCGCCGAGGTCATGGACCGCATCAAGGCGGCCTATGTAGAGCCAGTGGACGACAAGACCCTGCTGGAAAATGCCATCAAAGGCATGCTCAGCAACCTTGACCCGCACTCGGCCTACCTCGGCCCCGAAGACTTCCAGGAGCTGCAGGAAAGCACCAGCGGCGAATTCGGCGGGCTGGGCATCGAAGTGGGCCAGGAAGACGGCTTCATCAAAGTGGTCTCGCCTATCGATGACACCCCGGCTTCACGGGCTGGCGTGCAGGCCGGCGACCTGATCGTCAAGATCAACGGCGCCCCGACCCGCGGCCAGACCATGACCGAGGCGGTCGACAAGATGCGCGGCAAGGTCGGCGAAAAAATCACCCTGACCCTGGTGCGCGACGGCGGCAACCCGTTTGACGTGACCCTGGCCCGCGCGGTCATTCAGGTCAAGAGCGTGAAGAGCCAGCTGCTGGAAAATGACTACGGCTACATCCGTATCACCCAGTTCCAGGTCAAGACCGGCGACGAAGTGGGCAAGGCCCTGGCCAAGCTGCGCAAGGACAACGGCAAGAAGCTGCGCGGGGTCGTGCTGGACCTGCGCAACAACCCGGGCGGCGTACTGCAATCGGCAGTGGAAGTGGCCGACCACTTCCTGACCAAGGGCCTGATCGTCTACACCAAAGGCCGCATCGCCAACTCCGAACTGCGCTTCTCCGCCGACCCGGCCGACGCCAGCGAAGGCGTGCCACTGGTGGTGCTGATCAACGGCGGCAGTGCCTCGGCCTCCGAGATTGTCGCCGGCGCCCTGCAGGACCAGAAACGCGCTGTGCTGATGGGTACCGACAGCTTCGGCAAAGGTTCGGTGCAGACCGTGTTGCCGCTGGCCAACGACCGCGCCCTGAAGCTCACCACCGCGCTGTACTTCACCCCCAATGGCCGCTCGATCCAGGCCCAGGGCATCGTCCCCGATATCGAAGTGCGCCCGGCCAAGCTCACCGCTGAAGTCGACACCGACAACTTCAAGGAAGCCGACCTGCAGGGCCACCTGGGCAACGGCAACGGCGGCGCCGACCGCCCGACTGGCAGCAGCAAGCGCAAGGAGCGCCCACAGGATGACGACTTCCAGTTGAGCCAGGCGCTGAGCCTGCTCAAAGGGCTGAACATCACCTCAGGCAAGTGATTCACCCTATGCGGTATCTGCTGTGTCTGTTGTTCTGCGTGTTGGCAGGGGTCGCGCAAGCGGCACCGGCCAACAAGGTCTACATGAGCATCATCATCGACGACCTGGGCCAGAGCACCGAGCGGGACAGCCGCACCCTCGCCCTGCCCGGCCCGGTGACCATGGCGATCATGCCCGACACCCCACATGCCAGCGATTTCGCTCGTCAGGCACACAAAGCTGGCAAGACGGTGATCCTGCACATGCCGATGGACCCTGCGACCGGTCCCTATGCCTGGCACCCCGAGTTGCCGCTGCCGGTCCTGGCCAGCAGGCTGGACGCAGCCTTGGCCAAGGTGCCATTCGCCGCCGGCATCAACAACCACATGGGCAGCCGAATGACCGCCCAGCGTGATGCCATGACCTGGCTGATGGGTGAACTGCAGCAACGACACCTGTTCTTCGTCGACAGCCGTACCAGCGCCGCGACGGTGGCTGCCGCGCAGGCGCAGGCAGTGGGGCTTGCCCACGTCTCAAGGGACGTGTTTCTGGACGACGAACGCACCACAGCGGCCATCATGGGGCAACTGAGCCGGGCCGTTCAGCTGGCTCAGCGGCAGGGATCCGCAGTGCTGATCGGGCACCCTTACCCGCAAACGCTGGACGTGCTTGAGCGCGAGCTACCGAGACTCAAGGCCCAAGGCATCACGTTGATCGGCCTGCCGCAGATGATCGCCGAACGGGGTAACCAGGCCATGCCCGCACATGGCAGCCATGGCCGATACAGCAACCGCTGACGGCGTCAATCGAACGGGATGATGCCGGTTGCCTGCTCCAGCGTCAGTTCACCCCGGTGCACGCGATAACCCGACCCACCTTCCTCACGCCCACCCATATGTCGCTGACGCCAGGTTTTCAGGTGGCCCCGCGTGAACGCCCGTGGCAGTGCGTCAACGGAGGGCATGTGAAAGTGCGCTACCCACAGTGTCCGCCCTGGCTTCGCACCGGGCTGCGCCACAAGCATGATCTTGTACTCGTCAAAAGCACTGCCATCGCTCATGGTTTTCCTTGGGCTGACATATTCCACCTTGATCAACTCCTGCTCATGCATGAACTTGAGTGCTTCGGCACTTGGGTAACGTGTACCGGTGTAGAGCGCAGTCAGTTTCAGGGTTTTCTCCGACCGCAGCCTGGCCGCCGCGTCCTTCAGGCGAATGGCAGCGTTACCAGGTGATACGGCTGCCTTGTCGAGCACAACCAACTGGCGGTCGAACAGCTGTGCAAGCAAGGTGCCTTTGATATCACTGCCAATATATTCGTCCGCTTTACGGATGAGCCGCTCGTTTTCATCCAGCAAGGCCTGCACACGATCAGCCGTATCGACCGGCTCTGCATCCGCCTGGGCCTGCTGTTGGTTACGTTCACGCCACTTCCCCGCCTCCCACTCAAAGTGGGCCAGTGCCTTGCCACCGAATGGCTCGTTCACCTCAAGCACCCTGCGCCCGCCTTCAGAGAGTACGTTACCGATAAGTAGCTGCCCTTCGACGTTGCGCACCACGAACTGCGGCTTGCTGGATGGCAAGTAAGCAAGCCGCCGGGGCGGAGCGCTGACACCGTCTTGCTCCTTGAATGCCTCGACCAGACGAGAACCGGCATCCCGCTTTAGCTTTTCCAGCTCGGTGCGGTAGCGGTCGATCATTGCAACCTCGATCAGGGCCCCACCTTCTTTACGAATACGCGCGCTGTTGAGCAGGGCCTCTGCATACCTGTCCCAGGCGTCTTGAAGAATGGTGATTCGATCCTCGACTGGCAGGTTGGCAAAATCGAGTGTTCCGTGCGCGCCCGCCGCATTGCGCAAGGCGCGCCCCGCCAGCTCCTCTTTGAACATGCGGATGCTGCGCTGACCACTGACAGAGTCCGCGTGCAAAGCCAGGCCTGCAAAATTCAATGCCTGATGGAAGCGGTACTGCACCGTACTGAAGGTACGCTTGGCGATCAGTGAGTCGACCGTTCGAACAACCGCTTCGCCTTCGCTGCTGATCACCCATTCACCGGGTGCCTCAACTACCGCCGCATCGAGGAGCTCATGTGCAAGCAGAATCCGATCCTCAAATGCCACAACGCTTTCCAGCTTACGGCGGTATGCAAGGTACTCTTCATGAACCTGCAGCAATGGCCGCCCATTGACCGCGTCCTGGATTGCAACCAGCTGCGGATACTCTGCCAAGTGCCACAACTCGTGGATGATGAAATCGTTATTAGCTATCTGGTTGATCAGAGCGGTACGTTTCTGCGTGGCCAACTGAGCGTCCCATCCTTTTCTTCGCTGCGCCGTAAACTTGGGTTCAAGCATGGTCTCGAGATTGGCCAACTTTTCACTGTCATATCGCACAATTTCTTCAAGGCATCGTACGGCTGCTTCGCGTTTGTCAGCGAGCTGCAATGTCCAGTCGGCGAGGCGCGCATCGTACTGCTCAACAAGCCTTGCAGAAGCCCCCATGTCATCTTCAGCGTGCGCAGTGTCCAGCTTTAGCTGTTCCTTGTCCCGAAGGGCCTTCAGCTTGGCCGTTTTACTCTGCAACGCTTTAACCTCACCTTGAAGCCCCGTGTATCTTTCGGTTACTTCATTGACCTGATCGACATGCTGGTTGATAGCGTGAACCAGTTTGTTGAAGCGCTCGGCAAGTTTTTCGCGCATGCCGCCCTTGCGCATGCCACCCGCAAGACGTAGCGTGCCGTCAACCCGCCACCCCCCGTCTCTATTGATCAACCACGGCCCATGGCCGCCTTTACCGTCCAGAACACGCACGCCCCCCACCGATACGTCGACCGGGTAAGCATCCCCGCCCATCACGGCGTAGAGCTGGCCCTGGACCCGGTACAGGCCAGCAGCCTGTCCCTGAGTTTGCAAGTCTGAGGCTTCGAAATGTACGCCTGAGCGCATGGCTCGCAGCGCCTGGCGCTGTGTGGGTGGCAACCAGTTGAAGCCGTGGTTGCCACGCCAGGACAAGTCCAGCCGGCGCTCCGGCAAGGCCGCTAACGCGCCGATCGCCTGCGGCACTCCGCCAGTGGGTGTCACCGAGACTTCGGCAAATGCGCCACGCTGCATAGAGACGCTTTCAAAGT
Organism: Pseudomonas sp. RV120224-01b; assembly: GCF_003208145.1. Classification (NCBI taxonomy): domain Bacteria; kingdom Pseudomonadati; phylum Pseudomonadota; class Gammaproteobacteria; order Pseudomonadales; family Pseudomonadaceae; genus Pseudomonas; species Pseudomonas sp. RV120224-01b. Next base: position 342,385 of record NZ_QKMQ01000004.1, read on the forward strand.
TGGCGAGGTCGGGAAGCTGCCCGTATGTGCCGGGTTTCAGGCCCGGTTGCCGTGCATGCATCAGCACCATGCCCAGGTTCATCAATAAATCCGCTATCGCGGCGGAACGATCAAATTCCCCGCCCTGTTCAAGGGCAAGCAAATCGTTCTGCAGGGACGCCAGCAGTTGCACCAGCCACGCCACGCTCGCCACCGGCCCCCGTAGCACCAGGGTAACCACATCGAACAGCAGCCAGGCGCCCTGGCACAGGGTTTCCCATCGACGCTCCACATTGGACGTGGACTGCAGATCGGCCATTTCGACGAGCAGGTCGCGATTGGCACTGTAGAGCTTGTCATCAAGGCCAGTACGCCAGAACTGCGGATGAATGACCGGCGCAACCACAGGCTCAGGCAAGCTGTAAGGGTCGATGCCCACGCTGCTGACATGCGGCTCACGGAAGCCGCCATTGTCATAGATATGCCGAACCTCAGGTTCCAACCACTCAAGAATGCTCGCTTGCAGAAGAGACGAATCCTGTATGTGCTCAAGCAACGCACTCAGGCTCGCGTACTCGCGCAGCGTGTCCTGCTTGAACAGCGGGCGGTACAGCAATACCAGCGCCGGCTCGACGCAGAACAACAGGTACATGCCTCGCACCCGATCAAACCGATGGGAGCCTGGCTGACGCCTGAAGGTCAGCGGCATCAGGACCATTCGAGGGGTTTCCGGGTCGTCATGGCCTGCACAGAACGTCATGACGCACTGCAATCCCGTCTCCGTGAGCTTGCCATCCAGTTTGCCCTGCAACGCGCTGAAGCGCAGAGTGCTGCGCCACTCCCGGCCGAACCGTTTGACCCGCTGCTCACGGGTGAGCGGGTCGTCCAGCAAACCGGCGACATAGCGAGGGTAGGTGCCGCCGATATCCACCTGGGTTACCAAGCGCCTCGCGGCGTTGGCATCCAGCCATTCAGGTACCTGTGCCCCACGAGCATGGCGAATACGTATGACCGAAGCCTGGCTGAGTGCGCTCAGGTTGCCGATAGCGAACTCGGTCAGGGTCTTCTCGCCTTCCAGGGCCAAGGGCTCGCCGCCTCCCGCTCCCACCCCGGCACCACCGGGCACGCCTTGCGCCAGGTAGAACTCAAGAACCAGGTCGTCCGGCGATGTGTCGTCGGCATGCGCCTTGAGCATCTGCTCACTCAAGCGCTGACGGGCGTAGGTGTGCAGGCTCTGGACACCATCCAGCGCACCGACACCTTCGGCGTCCAACTGGTCGATCGCCAGTTGCAGCAAGGCGCCATGGCAGGCAATGGCGCCGGAGCCTGAACGTGCCGAAACGCCAGGAGGAGGTGTTACCGCCGACGTGTCGTCGAGGTAGGTGACGAACCACTGCGCCGGATCGCTCAGCTCGGCGAATAGTTTTTCTAGCGCTGCAACATCGGCCAGGCGCCCATAGCGCACCCGCGCAACCCTGTCGAACACACTTTCGAGCAGCTGTGCAACCTGTTGCGCAAAGGCATTGCCCTCAACCGGGTAACGTTGCCAGGTCATGTCATCGAAGCTGTAGTGCCGAGCAAGGTCGTCACGCAGGGCCAAGGCAAACTCGGCCAACGACGCAAAGCTGTGCACTTGGCCGGAAGGCGCACACCATAAGACCACCTGACGTTCATCCCACTCCCCCGTCACCAACAGATGGTTCAGCATTTCATCCGAATGGTTTTCCCCCTTCGACAGCCGGGCTTGCACGAAGCTCACATTCGGTTGGTCGGCACCACCGCGTATCAGGCCACGGATGCATGCCTGCTCCTGAGCATCCAGGCCTTGTAGAGGCAGGCCACGCAACAGGGCCGTCTTCAGCAGCAACTGCAGCCATTGGTCGCGGCTGGTGCCGGTGCGCCCCTGGCCACGCCAGAAATCGAGTTGTGCCTCACAAAAGTGCTGCGGCAACTGCTCGATCAGTGCGTTCAGTGGGCCGGTAAGGCCGCTGATCTGCCGGGACTCGAACTGGCTTTTGGCGCCGGCGAAGCGATAGGGCTCACTGAGGCCCAGGTTGTAGTGGCGCTCGCCAAGCGGCTCCAGGTCGAGCGAGCCAGTCTCCAGCATGGCCTGCAGAACCTGGTCGACCAGTGGCTGAGTGGTCCAGTAGGACAAGCCCGGCGCCGGACTCTCCAGTGCCAGCGCATCGGCGGACGGCAAACCGGGTTGCACATAGGCTAGCCACGGTAGCTCTGCAAGCAACAGCTTGAGCAACTGCTCGCTCACCACCTGGCGCAAGGTGGGACGCTCGCCAAACTGCTGGGCAGCAGCGCGCCTGAAGTCAAATGTGAATGTGTCGGAGTGGGGCATGCCAATAACTTCCTCTTGAGTGAGCAGAAAGCCTTGCGCGATTACCAGCGCCCCCGGTGCTACTTATTGCAGGCTCATACCTATTTACTGCCTGGCCTTCCAACAGCTCTGCACCCTGTTACCTCCATTTCAAAGGAGGTTCGAGATGAAACCATCCCTATTGATCGCCTTGAGCTGCGCACTACTCGGTACCCAGGCGTATGCCACAGGCAACGACAGTGCAGCCCAACGTACGCCGGCCACTGCTCCTGTCACCTTGACCAACAGCAATGGCGAGAATGCTCAGTGGACAGGCATCGGGCGTTTGTCACTGGCGGGCAAGCGCTGCATAGGCACCCTGCTTGATACACATGACGCCCTGGCGGGCCCGAACGGCCCGGCCTATGTCCTGACTGCCGGCCACTGCGCTGGCGGTGTGAATGGCAAGATACTTGTCGACCAGCCCGCAGAGGGCAGCATCCAGTTCAATTACTTCACCGACACAGTGCGACAGCGCCATACACGCCCCTTGAAACGCACGGTCTGGAACAGCACGCAGGGTGCCGACCTTGCCTTGCTTGAGCTAGACGCCACCCTCGATGAGCTCTTGGCCTTGGGAATCACCCCGTTGAAACTCGGCGCCTCACCCGCCTCACCCGCCTCAGGCGCAGCAGTCTGGGTTATCGGCGAGCCCTCTGCGTCGACAGACAATGGGTTAAGGCTTTCCAAATGCTCGGAATGGTATGCACCTACCGCAAGTGTGGGCAGCTGGGTATGGCGCAATGTCAGGAACAACGACTGCCAAGGGCTTGGCACAGGCGTTTCGGGTAGCCCGGTATTCGACCCCAACCTTGGCCGCTTGACCAGCGTCATCAACAGCCTCCAGGGCGATGAAGCCGGTTCTATTCCTGTACACCGTATATCTGGCTGTTTCGCGGCGGGCCAGGTCGATCTGGGCCTGGACGGTTGCAACCTGGTACCGGGTTTCCAGCTTGAGCAACGCCCTGACAGCGCGTTCAAAACCTCCACCAAAGCCCGCACACTGGATGACGGCACTTTGCAGCCAGCCACCTGGAATTTTGCTTTCAACATCGACACGCCGCGCTATCGCTACAAGCTGGCTGCCGATGCCTTGGCCTGTGAAGAGCCGACCGGATACAGCGGCACCATCCTCGCCAGCGAGGCATTGATCAATGATGCAGTGGGGCCTGAGCCTGGCACACACTATCTGTGCCTGATGGGTGTGCAGTCTGCAGACCAACGCCCCTCCCATGCGCTCATGGCCAACAGCCTCAGCATCGCGCTTAAATTGCTGCCACCGGGCAAGCCTACCGCACAGGTCACCCGTGAGGCCTTTGAGGACGGAAACATCAGCTTGTCCTGGCATAAAGAACCAGGCGTGCTGTTCTACAGAGTGAAGCGTGGAGCGCCAGACACGACCGACTGCGAAGACCCGGCAGGCTACCGCCTGTTGCGCCAGGAGCACATCGTGGTCAAAGCCTCGAAATTGCCGTTGAAGGTGTGCAGCGTTGCCATCGACCTGATCGAGCAACGCTCGGCGCATCGCACCGATTTGCTGGAAGAAAGCGGGGCTTGAACCTGACCGCATAAAAAAAGGGCCTGTTCGAAAACAGGCCCTTCGTTCATCCAACCCGTTCAGGGTCAGCTATACACACGCCCCAGCAGCTGGCGGTGGCTTTCGAACTGGTCCAGCACATCCCGCACGATCTGCTCCGGCGCAAAGCCCATCAGGTCGTACTCCTGGCTGCCATCGTGCAAGTAGACCTCGGCACGGTAGAAGCGCTGGCGCACTTCCGGCTCGCCTTCCACCGGCGCCTCACTCGGCGCGGCCATATAGCCGTCCAGGCTTACTTCGTAAACGAACGGGTTACCCTCGTCCATCATCACCCGCAGGCCCATCATGTTACGCGACTGGCCAACACGGGTTTCCACTTCGAAGCCCAGGGTTTGCAGTTGCGCGGCCGCTTCTTTCAGCGCCGGGCTGACCTGCTTGTCCATGAAGCGCTGCACCACGGCCTGGGTAGGCTGCAGTTCCAGCTGGGTCAGGCGCTCGCTGAAGCCACGACGGCCACGGGCGGCCAGCTCGGCGCGCTCGCTTTCTACCGCCACGTCCTGCTTCATGGCCTTGTACAGGCCGAACATGAACAGCACCAGCACCACCGAGAACGGCAGGCCCGCCAGCACCACCATGGTCTGCATGGCTTCGAAGTTACCGGCAAACAGCAGGCCAATGGTGACCAGGGTGATAACCACCGACCAGAACACCACCATCCAGTGCGGAGCGTCTTCGTCGACCTTGCCGCCTTTGCACGACAGGTTGGCCATCATCACCGCGCCGGAGTCGGCCGGGGTGAGGAACAGCACGAAACCGACAAACACCGCTACACCGATCACGATCTTGGCTGCCGGGAAGTATTCCAGCAGCTGGTAGATCGACATCGACGGTTGTTCCAACGCGGTCTTGCCCAGTTCTACAGCGCCCTGGTTGATCACCAGGTCCAGCGCGGTATTGCCGAAGATCGACAGCCAGGCCAGGGTAAAGCCCAGCGGGATCAGCAGCACACCCATCACCAGTTGGCGCACGGTGCGGCCCTTGGAGATACGGGCAATGAACATGCCGACGAACGGGCCCCAGGAGATCCACCAGGCCCAGTAGAACACGGTCCACAGGCCCAGCCAGCGCTCGGACTTGCCCGCCTCGCCTTCATACACGTACAGGTCGAAGGTTTTCAGCACGATGCCGTTGAGGTAGTCGCCGATGTTCTGCACGAAGCCGTTGAGCAGGTGCAGGGTTTCACCACCCAGCAGTACGAAGATCAGCAGGCCGCTGAACAGCATGATGTTCAGGTTGGACAGGCGGCGAATGCCGTTCTCCACACCCGACACCGCCGCCACGGTGGCCACACCGGCCATGACCAAGATCACCACCAGCAGGTTGGTCTTGCTGTGGTCCATGCCGAACAGGTACTCCAGGCCGGAGGACACCTGCATCGAGCCGATCCCCAGGTTGGTCACCAGGCCCAGCAGGGTCACGAACATGCCGAAGATGTCCACGGCGTTGCCGGCAGCGCCCTTGACCCAACGCTCACCCACCAGCGGGTACAGCGCCGAGCGCAGTGCCAGCGGCTGGTTGTGGCGGTAGGCAAAGTAACCCACGGCCAGGCCGACCAGGGCATAGATTGCCCAGCCGTGCAGGCCCCAGTGCAGGAAGGTCAGTTGCAGGCCCTGGCGCGCCGCTTCGAGGCTGGCCGGGGTGCCTTCCGGCGGGTTGAAGTAGTGGTCCAGCGGCTCGGAAGCGCCGAAGTACAGCAGCGAAATACCGATACCGGACGAGAACAGCATGCCGGCCCAGGCGCCGTAGCTGAAGTCCGGCTGGTCGTCCTTGCCGCCCAGCTTGAGGCTGCCGTAGTCGGAGAAGGCCAGGTAGACGACAAACAGCAGGTAACCGCAGATCACCAGCATGTAGTACCAGCCAAAGGTGCGCGTCAGCCATTTCTGGGCCACGCCCAGCACCTGGCCGGCGGTTTCGGGTACAGCGATCAGCAAGGCAGTCAGAACAAGGATCATCAGCGCGGAGGTGAAGAACACCACGCGGTTGACCCGTACCCTCTCGGCGGGGGGCTTGGTAAGTGAGGCAGAACTCATTGCACGAATGCTCCGGGCAGTACGGCTGTGGAGGCTAATCAGTCTTTCCCGAGCAATTGGTGGAATATCCCCACTGCATCAGGTGTTATAAAAGCACCCTGGAAACCGTGATCCCGAATCGATACGTTGCAAAAAAACAGACAGGTGGCCTGCTGAAAATGCCACGCCTCGGCTGAGGTGCGCGCATTCGTCACAGATCACCCCGCCCGCTCCAAGGGCCTGTCGCAGGGCCAGTGACCGTACGGCAGAATCTGCATTTCGCATCGCTCATGCCCGTCAACGCCTTGTATTCCGGGGGTTACGCGATTTCCTGGGGTGTCAACTCGTGCCTTCTCGACCGCTTGAAAAACTGTCAATGGCACAAATTGTCGCAGAGCTTATTCTTTATTGATTGAACGTTCAATCAAAACAAAATAGACTGGCCTTCGCCGAGTCAGCCGCCCGTCGTCTGCTCGCAGGCCTGAGGAGATAGCAAGATGCCCAAGGTCGGTATGCAACCCATCCGCCGCCAGCAGTTGATCGAAGCCACGTTGCAGGCGGTCGATCAGGTCGGTCTGGGGGACGCCAGCATTGCGCTGATTGCCCGTTTGGCCGGTGTGTCGAACGGCATCATCAGTCACTACTTTCGGGACAAGAACGGCCTGATTGCAGCGACGATGGGTTACATCATGAACATGCTCAACGAAGGTGTTCGAGCACGTCGCCAGGCCCTGACGGACGACAGCCCGCGCGCCCACCTGAAAGTGATCATCGAGGGCAACTTCGATGCCAGCCAGGTGAACGGCCCGGCAATGAAAACCTGGTTGGCCTTCTGGGCTTCCAGCATGCACCAGCCCGATTTGCACAGGTTGCAGCGGATCAACGACCACCGCTTGTATTCCAACCTGTGCTGCCAGTTCCGCCGCGCCTTGCCGCTCTACCATGCGCGCAAGGCAGCCCGCGGCCTGGCAGCTTTGATCGATGGCCTGTGGCTGCGTGGTGCCCTGTCGGGTGATGCATTCGACACCGACCAGGCGATACGGATTGCTTACGAATACATGGATCTACAACTGGCTAAACAGCACACCCTGGGTACAAACGACCAGGCCGCTGAACAACCGCGCACGGCCCTTGCCAACCCGGCTGGAGCGTGACGCGCAAGCCAAACCACACACTGCACTTGCGAGGACACTATGGCCCGTTTCGGAACGCAAAAACTCTACATTGATGGCGCTTACGTCGACGCTGGCAGCGATGCCACCTTCGAAGCCATCAACCCGGCTACCGGCGAAGTCCTCGCCCACGTACAGCGTGCCACCCAGGCTGACGTCGAGAAGGCTGTGGAAAGCGCCGAGCGCGGCCAGAAGGTCTGGGCTGCAATGACCGCCATGCAGCGTTCGCGCATCCTGCGCCGCGCCGTCGACATCCTGCGCGAGCGCAACGACGAGCTGGCCATGCTGGAAACCCTGGACACCGGCAAGTCGTACTCCGAAACCCGCTACGTCGACATCGTCACCGGCGCCGACGTGCTGGAATACTACGCAGGCCTGGTGCCGGCCATCGAAGGCGAGCAGATCCCGCTGCGCGAATCGTCCTTCGTCTACACACGTCGCGAGCCGCTGGGCGTCACCGTGGGTATCGGTGCCTGGAACTACCCGATCCAGATCGCCCTGTGGAAGTCCGCCCCGGCCCTGGCCGCTGGCAACGCGATGATCTTCAAGCCGTCGGAAGTCACCTCGCTGACCACCCTGAAACTGGCCGAGATCTACACCGAAGCCGGCCTGCCGAACGGCGTGTTCAACGTACTGACCGGCAGCGGCCGCGAAGTCGGCACCTGGCTGACCGAGCACCCACGCATTGAAAAAGTGTCCTTCACCGGCGGCACCACCACCGGCAAGAAGGTCATGGCCAGCGCCTCCAGCTCCTCGCTGAAGGAAGTCACCATGGAACTGGGCGGCAAGTCGCCACTGATCATCTGCGCCGACGCCGACCTGGACAAGGCCGCCGACATCGCCATGATGGCCAACTTCTACAGCTCGGGCCAGGTGTGCACCAACGGCACCCGCGTGTTCATCCCTGCCGAGATGAAAGCGGCTTTCGAAGCCAAGATCGCCGAGCGCGTTGCCCGCATTCGCGTTGGCAACCCAGAAGACGAAAACACCAACTTCGGCCCGCTGGTCAGCTTCCCGCACATGGAAAACGTGCTGGGCTACATCGCCAAGGGCAAAGAAGAAGGTGCCCGTGTGCTGTGCGGTGGCGAGCGTCTGACTGCCGGTGACTTCGCCAAGGGCGCCTTCGTGGCCCCGACCGTGTTCACCGATTGCACCGACGACATGACCATCGTCAAGGAAGAAATCTTCGGCCCGGTGATGAGCATCCTCACCTACGAAACCGAAGAAGAAGTGATCCGTCGCGCCAACGACACCGAGTACGGCCTGGCCGCCGGTGTGTGCACCAACGACATCACCCGCGCCCACCGCATCATCCACAAGCTGGAAGCCGGTATCTGCTGGATCAACGCCTGGGGCGAATCGCCGGCCGAAATGCCGGTCGGTGGCTACAAGCAGTCGGGCGTCGGCCGTGAAAACGGCGTCAGCTCGCTGGCTCAATACACCCGCATCAAGTCGGTCCAGGTCGAGCTGGGCGGCTACAACTCGGTCTTCTAAGGCCCTGTCCAGCCACGCCCGTGCCCCCGCGCACGGGCGTTCCCGCTCCCTGATCACCGCCAACACGAGGGTACTTTCATGTCCCAAGAATTCGATTACATCATCGTCGGTGCCGGCTCGGCCGGTAACACCCTGGCTACCCGCCTGACCGAAGACGCCGGCGTTACCGTACTGCTGCTGGAAGCCGGTGGCCCCGACTACCGCTTCGACTTCCGCACCCAGATGCCAGCCGCCCTGGCCTTCCCGCTGCAGGGCCGCCGCTACAACTGGGCCTACGAGACCGACCCGGAGCCGTTCATGGACGGCCGCCGCATGGAATGTGGCCGCGGCAAGGGCCTGGGTGGCTCGTCGCTGATCAACGGCATGTGCTACATCCGCGGCAACGCCATGGACTTCGACGGCTGGGCAGAGCTGCCAGGCCTGCAAGACTGGACCTACCTGGACTGCCTGCCGTACTTCCGTAAAGCCGAAACCCGCGACATCGGCCCGAACGACTACCACGGCGGCGAAGGCCCGGTCAGCGTGGCCACGCCAAAGGCTGGCAACAACCCGCTGTTCCACGCCATGGTAGAGGCCGGCGTACAAGCCGGTTACCCGCGCACCGAAGACCTGAACGGCTACCAGCAAGAAGGCTTCGGCCCGATGGACCGTTCGGTAACCAAGAACGGCCGCCGCTCCAGCACTGCCCGTGGCTACCTGGACCAGGCCAAGAAGCGCCCGAACCTGACCATCGTCACCCACGCCCTGAGCGACCGCGTGCTGTTCGACGGCAAGCGCGCCGTTGGCGTGACTTACCTGGTCGGCGACAGCGAAGAGCGCGTTGAAGCCCGTGCGCGCAAGGAAGTGATCGTCAGCTCCGGCGCCATCGCTTCGCCACAGCTGCTGCAACGTTCCGGCGTCGGCCCGCGTGCCCTGCTGGAAAGCCTCGACATCCCGGTGGTGCACGACCTGCCAGGCGTAGGCGAAAACCTGCAGGACCACCTGGAACTGTACCTGCAATACGCCTGCACCCAGCCAGTATCGCTGTACCCTTCGCTGCTGTGGTGGAACCAACCGGCCATCGGTGCCGAGTGGATGTTCAACGGCACCGGCATCGGTGCCAGCAACCAGTTCGAGGCTGGCGGTTTCATCCGTACCCGCCCTGAGTTCAAGTGGCCGAACATTCAGTACCACTTCCTGCCGGTCGCCATTAACTACAACGGCTCCAATGGCGTGAAGGAACACGGCTTCCAGGCGCACATGGGCTCCATGCGCTCGCCTGCCCGTGGTCGCATCCAGGCCAAGTCGAAGAACCCGCGCCAGCACCCGAGCATCCTGTTCAACTACATGTCCACCGAGCAGGACTGGCAGGAATTCCGTGACGGCATCCGCCTGACCCGTGAAATCATGGCCCAGCCGGCGCTGGACCCGTACCGTGGCCGCGAAATCAGCCCGGGCGCCCACGTGCAAACCGACGAAGAACTGGACAAGTTCATCCGCGAGCACGCCGAAACTGCCTTCCACCCGTCCTGCTCGTGCAAGATGGGCACCGATGACATGGCAGTGGTCGACGGCGAAGGCCGTGTGCACGGCATGAAGGGCCTGCGCGTGGTCGATGCGTCGATCATGCCGCTGATCATCACCGGCAACCTCAACGCCACCACGATCATGATCGCCGAGAAAATCTCCGACAAGATCCGTGGCCGCAAGCCGCTGGCGCGCAGCACTGCCAAGTACTATGTGGCAGGCGATGCACCGGTTAAGGGCAAGCCGATGCGTGAAGTGAAGCAGGCCTGACAGCAGGGCCGCTTTGCGGCCCATCGCCGGCAAGCCAGCTCCCACAGATTGGACTGCCCCCCAAAAGTTGGACAGTTTTAGCCAGTGGTCTGAGTCCTGTAGCTCACAGGGCTCAGGCCATTGAGTTTCAGCCTGATGCGGTCATGGTTGTAGTAGTGAATGTACTCATCCAGTCCCGCTTTTAGTTCCTCGACACTCTCAAAGCGATTCAGGTAGAAAAACTCCGACTTGAGCGTGCCGAAGAAGCTTTCCATCGCCGCATTATCCAGGCAATTGCCTTTGCGGGACATGCTCTGCTTCACACCTCGTGCGGCAAGTTTGTGACGGTATTGAGCCTGCTGATAATGCCACCCTTGATCTGAGTGGATGACTAGCTTGGGCTTT